>NZ_JBZXEA010000002.1:0-237188 GCF_058725345.1 Pseudomonas sp. DW-iso17
CTTTTGATCTTGATCTTAGGCGCCCCGTTAAACCACGCTGGCCGGAATTCGACAGTGATTTGGGGGGTAAACCGGCAGGGATGCCGGTTTAGCCGCCCCGCGCCATGGATGGCGCGTGGCGGCGGCCCCCCAAATCACTGGCGGATTACGGGCACACCGAGCCTAGGCGAGGTGCCGAGTGGTGGGGCAAGAGCCCTTTGGTTACTTTGGGCTGGGCCGGCATTCCGGCTCTTTTCCAAAGTGACCCGCTGTCAGAGCGGAACCCTAGGCGGCCGTTACCGCAGCAATGGATATGTACACAATCCAACTGTGTTGACTGTCAGTCCGCCTTCGCGAGCAAGCCCGCTCCCACAGTTGGATCGTGGGGTGTCTGGTAGATAGGCGTTGGCTTTCAGGCCCTCATCGCAGGCAAGCCAGCTCCCACATCTGGATCGTCGGGGTGTCAGGTAGATAGGTGTCGGCTTTCAGGCCGTCATCGCAGGCAAGCCAGCCACAGTTGGATCGCGGCGAGTCAGGTAGATAGGCGTAGGCTGTCATCCCACACTGGCCTCACTCACCAACCAATCCATCAGCGCGACCAACCCAACCGACGGTTCCTTCCCCGGCGGATACACCAGGAAATACCCCATCCCCGTCGACACCCGCAGTTCAAACGGCATCGCCAACCGCCCCGCCCTCAGATCCTCGCCAATCAACGCACTGTCGCCCATCGCCACCCCGGAGCCCTGGGACGCTACGGTCATTGCCAAGTCCAAGGTTTCGAAGTGGTGCCGTTGGATGGGGTCGCTCAAGCAGGCATTGGCAGCCTTGAGCCACAACGTCCAATCGCGCTCGTCTCGGGTCGGGTGCAACAGTACCTGATGCTGCAAATCCTGCGGCGTACGCAAACTGCCCAGCAACCCAGGCACGCAGACCGGCGTGAGACGCTCGTCGAACAGATGCCGCGCCTCGGCCGACTGCTCGGCGATGGGCCCGTAGATCACCGCCGCGTCAAACGGCTCACGACGAAAGTCGACGTTATAGGCCACCGTCGTGGTGAGCTCCACCGGCACATCCGGGCGTTCTTTTTGCCATTGCAGCAAGCGCGGCAACAACCAGCGCATCACGCAGGTGGACGCTTTGAGCTGCAAGGTGCGGCGCCGGTCACCGATGTGCTCCACCGCGTCAGCGAGCAAGCCAAACACCTGTTGCGCGCATGCCAGCCATTCGCGCCCCTCCTCCGTCAGGCTCAAGCCACGCGCCTGGCGCTGAAACAAGGCATAGCCCAACTGGCTTTCCAACCCGGCCACCTGTCGACTCACCGCGCCCTGGGTAATGTGCAGGTGTTCGGCGGCACGGGTGAAGTTGCAGCACTGGGCTGTGACCCAGAAGGTGTGCAACGCAGGTAACGGTGGGAGGCGTTTCATCGGGGCGCAGCCATGACGGGAGGACATGGCGAGTATGACTTTTTATCGATTGTTGCCGCCACCGGCCAACCGCTCCAATAGCGCTTCGACCCCATCACAAGAGCGACCTGTATGGCGACCTGCGGCGAAGTATTGGTGCACCTCCTGGAACGCTACGGCGTGGACCACGTATTCGGCATTCCCGGCGTACATACCGTGGAGCTGTACCGGGGCTTGGCGCGCTCCAGCATTCGACATGTCACCCCGCGCCACGAACAGGGCGCCGGCTTCATGGCCGACGGTTATGCGCGCACCTCTGGCAAGCCCGGCGTGTGCTTTATCATCACCGGCCCCGGCATGACCAATATCACCACGGCCATGGGCCAGGCCTATGCCGACTCGATCCCGATGCTGGTGATATCCAGCGTGCAGTCACGCAGCCAACTGGGCGGTGGGCGCGGCAAGTTGCATGAGCTGCCGAACCAGAGCGCGCTGGTGGCCGGGGTGGCGGCGTTCTCCCACACCTTGATGTCGGCGGCTGAACTGCCCGCCGTGCTGGCGCGGGCGTTTGCGTTGTTCCAGGCCGGTCGGCCGCGCCCGGTGCATATCGAGATCCCCCTGGATGTGTTGGTGGAAAATGCCGACGCGTTGCTGGGTAGCACGCCTGTCAGCGTCACCCGCGCTGGCGCGGCACCGGCGGCCGTGCAGCAGATGAGCCAGAGGCTGGCTGCGGCCAAGCGCCCGCTGATCCTGGCCGGTGGCGGCGCCATTGACGCAGCCGCCGAACTGACCCGCCTCGCAGAAGCCCTCGGCGCGCCCGTGGCCCTGACCATCAACGCCAAGGGTATGTTGCCGGCCGCGCACCCGCTGCTGATCGGCTCCACGCAAACACTGCCCGCCACCCGTGCCCTGGTGGCTGAGGCTGACGTGGTATTGGCGATCGGCACCGAGTTGGCAGAGACCGACTACGACGTCACCTTCGCCGGTGGTTTCAACATTCCCGGTGCGCTGTTGCGCATCGATATTGACCCGGACCAGACCGTACGCAACTACCCGCCCCAAGTGGCACTAGTGGCCGACGCACGCATCGCCGCCCAGGCCCTGCTCACCGAAATCAACCGCCAGCCGCTGACGCCGCGCACTACCGACTGGGGCACAGCACGCGTCGCCCGTTTATGGGCCGAGCTGGAACCTACGTGGGACGCTGCGACGCGCGTGCAAACCCGGTTTCTCAACGCCGTTCTGGAGGAACTGCCGGGCGTAGTGTTCGTGGGCGACTCCACTCAACCGGTGTACAGCGGCAACCTGACCCTGAACCTCGACCACCCACGCTGCTGGTTCAACGCCTCTACCGGTTACGGCACCCTGGGTTATGCCCTGCCCGCCGCCATGGGGGCCTGGCTCGGGCGCGGCGATGGCCAACCGGTGGTGTGCCTGATCGGCGACGGCGGTTTGCAATTCACCCTGCCGGAACTGGCCAGCGCGGTGGAGGCCCGTACACCGGTGATCGTGCTGTTGTGGAATAACCAGGGTTATGAAGAGATCAAGAAGTACATGGTCAACCGTGACATCGAGCCGGTGGGTGTGGACATCTACACGCCGGACTTTATCGGTGTGGCCAAGGCTCTGGGCTGCGCGGCACAAAGCGTCCATGGCATTGAAGGGTTGCGCACGGCTTTACGTGCCGCCGCTGATCGCCAGGGGCCCACATTGCTTGAAATCGACCAGGCGCGGTGGGAGTTGCCGAGTCTGTAATCCCGCTAAGTTGGGCCTGTGGCGAGGGAGCTTGCTCCCGTGACGGCCTGACAGCCGACGCCCAATGCGCTTTTACCTCACCACTTCGCATCCGCATTTTTTCAATAGCCCCTGCGACTTTCTGATTTGCCCCGCTACACACTCCATGGCCTGATTCGCCCTTGTGCATTCAAGGCAGGCCCATGGAAAACGTTCAGGCAAAATCCACCTGCGCACTATGGCTGATGATCAGCGTGGTGCTCGTCGCCCTCAATTTGCGTCCGTCGATGGCGGCCGTGGGGCCGTTATTGGCGTCGATTCGTGCGGATGTGCCGCTAAGTTTCAGCACCGCCGCCTTACTGACCATGTTGCCAGTCATGGCCATGGGCCTGGCGATGTTCTTTGGCATGGGCCTGGCCAAGCGCGTGGGCGAGCATCGCAGCATTGTGGTGTCGTTGCTGGTGATTGGGCTGGCGACTGTGTCGCGGTTGTTCCTGGATTCGGCACTGGAGCTGATCGCGAGTGCCATTGCGGCGGGTGTCGGCATTGCGCTGATCCAGGCGTTGATGCCGGCGCTGATCAAGTCGCGTTTCAGCGCCAATGTTTCGTTATTCATGGGCCTGTATGTCACCGCGATCATGGGCGGCGCGGCCCTGGCTGCTTCGTTCTCGCCGTTGGTGCAAACCCAGACCGGCAGCTGGCGTATCGGCCTGGCGATCTGGGCACTGCTGGCGTTGTTGGCCCTGGTGTTCTGGTATGCGCAGCGTTCGGCCCTGCCGCCCTTACCCCACGCCGGTTCGGGCCCCCAGGAGGCTTTTTTCAGCAATCGCCGCGCCTGGTTGCTGGCGATCTTTTTTGGCCTCGGCACCGCGTCCTACACCTGTGTGCTGGCATGGCTGGCGCCGTACTACGTCGAGCAGGGTTGGAGTGAACAAAATGCCGGTTTGCTGCTGGGTTTCTTGACTGCCATGGAAGTGATCTCCGGCCTGGTCACACCGGCCATCGCCAACCGCCGCCAGGATAAACGCGGCGTGGTGGCGGTGCTGCTGGTGCTGATCATCCTGGGTTTCTGCGGCCTAATCCTCAGCCCGCAACATTGGAGCCTGTTGTGGCCCTGCCTGCTAGGCCTGGGGATTGGCGGCCTGTTCCCGATGAGCCTGATCCTGTCCCTGGACCACCTCGACAACCCGCGCCGTGCCGGTGGCCTTACCGCGTTTGTGCAGGGCATCGGTTATCTGATCGCCGGCCTGTCGCCGCTGATCGCCGGCATGATCCGCGACCAGTTGGGCAGCTTCGAATGGGCCTGGTGGTCATTGATGGCTGTGAGCGGGCTGATGCTGCTGATCGTCATGCGTTTCAACCCGACGCATTACGCACGCCATATCCGCTGACGTCGTATTAAAAACATTTTTTGTCCCACCCAAAACATTGAAAGGTCCTACAGAGCTTTCTATTGGTACGAGCGTTCCGTTAACATTTTGCTCAGTCTTGTACTGAGTTCGGTACAAAGGGTTTACGGACGAAACCGATGCTAAACAGTAACTTGCTCAGAAAGCTCGATATGCAGGATTTGATGGTGTTTATCGCCGTCTACGACCAGAGCAGCGTTACCGAGGTGTCTGAAACGCTGTTCGTCAGCCAGTCCACCGTGAGCTATAGCCTGAAGAAGCTGCGCACCAGCTTTGAAGATGAGCTGTTTATCAACACCCGCGCAGGCATGCGTCCTACGTACAAGGCCACCACCATGTACGAGCATGTGCAGAAGATTCTGGAAAGCATCAACCTGTGCCATGCCGGTGGCCAGGCTTTTGATCCGACCCAACAGGCCGTGACCTTCAATGTGTGTGCGCCGGAATATTTCGAGCAGCTGATTCTGCCGCGCCTGTTGAAGCGTTTCGACCATGCAGACCTGCCGGTGATCGTCAACGTGCAGAAGCTGGAAACCGACATCCCCGCCGACGACCTGCGTGAGGGTCGCCTGGACCTGGTGATCTGTTTCGGCCCGCACTTTCACCGCGCTCACAAAGACTTCAAGACCCAGATGCTGTTGGAGGACGACTTGGTCTGCGTGTGCGACCAACGCTCAGCGCCGAGGGAACAGGCGTTCAGCCTGCAGTCCTTCGTTGAGCGGCGCCACGTATTCCCCACACCCTGGACCTCCGACACCAACATGATCGACGGCTGGCTTGCGCGCCAGGCGCGCAAGCGTCAGGTGATTGCACGGGCCAACAGCTACAGCGCGGCATTGAAGATGATTGCCGGCACCGACTTCATCGTCACCCTGCCCCGCCGCGTGCAAAAGTTACTGGCACCGGCGCCGGCATTCGGTGTTTGCGAAGCACCTAACGGTTTGCCGGGGTTCACCCTGGATATGCAGTGGAACGAAACCAGTGGGCAGGACAGCGCCAATACCTGGTTTCGGGAGCAAGTGGTGAAGGTGTGTGCGGATCAGGGCCTTTTGTAATTGGATGGCGATGGTGGAAGTCAGCCGATGGCGATTTTGCTGTAGGAATCGCGATCAATATCCAGCAGCTCGACACTCAGTTGTACCTGCACACCTTCGGGCCACGGGCCCAGGTCCTGAAGCACCGCCAGCAGGCTTTCTGATAGCTGCTTCTTGATCTGCGGTGAACGCCCGCTCAATAACGCCAGACGCACCGCGACAAAACCGCGCTCACCCAGGCCAGTGCCGACCCGAAATCGCTCGACCGCCACCGCACGGCTCTTGATGTCGAACTCGGCGCCGAACTGACCGGAGGCCACCAACGCATGGTTAAGGCGCAACAGGGCCTTGTCGATGTCCAGTTGCGTCAGGTTGGCGGTGTGTTCCAAGTGCAGGTGCGGCATGCTTTTCTCCGAGTTTTTTGTAGGAAGATGCCAAGCTATATACCACGGAAAAACACCTCAAGCCTTGGCCACCAGCCCTCTATCACTCATGAATGCCTCCAGCCGCGAGCGCATCCAGCGCTCCGCCGGGTCGGTGTCGACATGGCTGAGCCACACCATCGACAAATCCAGAGTCGGGGTTTCGAACGGGAACGGCTCGCAGAACAGGTTCCCGCTGGCAGCCATGGCCTGGGCGGTGTAATCGGGCAGGCTGGCGATCATGTCGGTGCCGGCAAGCAAGGCCGGCAACGAGCTGTATTGCGGCACCGAGAGCACTACATGGCGTTTGCGGCCCACCTCGGCCAGCCACTCATCGGCAAACCCGGCGACGTTGGCGGTGTGGGACACCAGCACATGGGGCCGTGCGCAATATTCGTCGAGGGTCAGCGGTGTGTCCGAGGCATCGGCGCGCAGCAGGCACGGGCGGATGTGCCGCAACAGCTTACGCTTGGCATTGGCCGGCAGCCCGCGGGTCTGGGTGATGCCGACGGTAATATCGCCGGAAGCCAACAGGTCCGGAATGCGCCAGTAATCCACATGCTGCACCACAAACACCACCTGCGGCGCCTCCTGGCGCAAGGCGCGCAGCAAGGGTGGCAGCAGGCCGAACTCCACGTCATCGGACAGGCCGATGCGGAAAGTCATGGTGCTGATGGACGGGTCGAAATCATGGGTCAGGCTCAGGGCCGAAGACAGCGAGTCCAGGGCTGGCGACAGGTGCTGGATGATCTCCTCGGCGCGCGCCGTAGGCTCCATGCGATGGCCGACACGAATAAACAGTGGGTCGTTGAACAGGGTACGCAGGCGGTTGAGGGCCGAGCTGATGGTCGGTTGGCCGAGAAACAGCTTCTCCGCCACCCGCGTCACATTGCGCTCGAGCATCAGTGCTTCGAAGACCACCATCAAGTTGATGTCGGCCTTGCGTAATTCATTGCGATTCATCGGCGCCTGCCCCTTTGCCCAAGACAAGCGGCAGTTTAGGAAGGCTGCGGGGCTGCGTCTATGTGCGCACTGTTCAATAAACGGGTTTGGGACTATAAATCAGGTCTTGAAGGTTGCAGGTACCCCCTTGTGCTGGTCATTTTCGCCTTAAGCGTCCTGCTCAGCGGGGCTTTGCTCTGGGCCATCAAATTCATTGTGCACCCCACCGCCAGGACACTGCTGCGCGCATTTGTCGGCTTGTGCCTGGCGGCGGTGCTGGTTTACCTGGTGCTGGCTTCCGGATTCCCCACTTCGTTGCTGGTGTGAGACGCTTCCTGGCCCTGGCGCAGGCGTAAAGCCGACAACGCAGCCACCACCAACACCACGGTAATGACTTTCAAGCCGTTCATGGCATTGCCCGTGCTCATCTCAATGGCGCCCATCACCGACGGCCCGACAAAGCCGCCCAACAACCCGCACGCATTCACAAACCCCAGCCCTCCCGCCAAGGCCACGCCTTTAAGGCGCGAGGCCGGGTAGAGAAACACGATCGACTGCACCACAAAAAACATCACTGCAGACAGGCAAAAACCCAACAGGCTGAACACCGGCCCCGACACCGACGCAATGCCCAGCCCCAATGCCATGGTCAGCAACCCAGTGACCAGCAGCCGGCGGCAACGCCCGGGCGTGGTCGCAAAACGCGGGATCAATACCGCACCCAGTGCCGCCGCGATCCACGGCAACGAGGTCAGCAGGCCGACACTCATGGTGCTCAACTCGCCGTATTTGCTGATGATGCTCGGCAAGAAAAAGATCACGGTGTAGAGGGTGATCTGATGGCAAAAATACACAAAGATCGCCAGCAGGATTTGCGGCGTCAGCCAGTTTTTCAACGCATGGCCGCCCGCCCCCGCACCTTCCTCGGTTTCCTGGGCGATACGCTGTTCAATACCGCGTGCTTCTTCGGCCGACAGCCACGGCGCCTTGCTCGGACGGTCCGGCAACTTGCGCCACACCACCCAGGCAAACGCCACGGCGGGCAGGCCTTCGAGTAGGAACATCCACTGCCAGCCGTGCCAGCCGAGCATACCGTCCATACGCATCAAAGCCGCGCCCACAGGGCCACCGATGATGTTGGCAAAGCACACGCCCAGCAGGAAATACCCGGTGGCGCGCGCCCGCTGTTCGCGGTTGAACCAGTAGGTCAGGTACAGCATGACACCGGGAAATAAACCGGCTTCGGCAATACCCAGCAGCAGGCGCAATACGTAGAACGACGTTTCGCCCTGCACAAACGCCATCGCCGCAGAGATCAGGCCCCAGGTCACCATGATGCGGGCGATCCAGAACCGCGCTCCAACCTTGTGCATGATCAGGTTGCTGGGGATTTCTGACAGTGCATAGGTCAGGAAAAACAGTCCGGCGCCCAACCCGTAGGCGGCGGCAGAAATACCCAGGTCGACGTCCAGGTGATGCTTGGCCAGGGCGATGTTGGTGCGATCCAGAAAGCTCAGAATGTAGGCAATGATCAACAGTGGCATCAACTTGGCAAACATCAGTCTGTTGAGGGCCTGCGGTTCACGGGGTGAACCGGTCTTGACGTGCTTGGGCACTTCGATACGCATGGTGTGATCCCCTTATTGTTGTTGTGCGGGAATGTCGGCCACGTCATGACGCGGCCTTTTTGTCGATAAATAAACGGGATCAGAAATTGACCTGGTCACGCCCCTTGAGCCCGAGGATTTCCCGCGCTTCATCGGGCGTGGCGACGCGGTGGCCGAGAGCCTCGATCACCGTGCGAATGCGCCGTACCTGGTCGGCATTCGAAGCCGCCAGCTTGCCCGGCCCGTCCCACAACGAATCCTCCAGGCCCACCCGTGCGTTGCTGCCCATGGACAGGCCCATGGTCGCCAGCGGGATCTGCCCACGCCCGGCACCGAGGATCGACCACACGTAGTCATCGCCAAACAGGCGGTCAGCAGTGCGCCGCATGTGCGCCAGGTCTTCCGGGTGCCCACCGATGCCGCCACGCAGACCAAACACCGACTGGATAAACAGTGGTGGTTTGAGCAGGCCGCGTTCCAGGAAATGCGCGGCGGTGTAGAGGTGGCCGATGTCGTAGCACTCGATTTCAAAGCGGGTGCGGTTATCGGCACAGGCATTGAGGATGTGGGCAATGTCGCGGAAGGTGTTGCGAAAGATCCGGTCGTCGCTCTCTTCCAGATACGGGCGTTCCCAATCGTGCTGGAACTCGGTAAAGCGGTTGAGCATTTCGTACAGCCCGAAATTCATCGACCCCATGTTCAACGAGGCCAATTCCGGCTTGAACTGCATCACCGGTTGCAGGCGCTCCTCCACGCCCATAGTCGGCGCGCCGCCGGTGGTGATGTTGATCACCACGTCACTGGCCGCCTTGATCTGCGGCAAAAATTCGGCGAACAGCGCCGGGTCCTGGCTAGGGCGCCCATCAATCGGGTCACGGGCATGCAAGTGCACAATGGCCGCGCCAGCTTGGGCGGCGCCGATGGCTGCGTCGGCGATTTGCTGCGCGGTGATGGGCAAATGCGGTGACATCGACGGCGTATGAATGGCGCCGGTAACAGCACAGGTAATGATGACAGGGCGATTTTTGGGCATGACGATTCTCCGACTTTTATTCTTATGAAAAAAATCCTGGGTGCAGCGCGATATGTGCTTGCGTGGCTTACAGGTACTCGACGTTACCGTCGACACTGATCGCCTGGCCGGTCACGTTGCGTGCGGCGGGCGAACAGAGGAACAAGGCCATGGCAGCCACGTCTTCGGCGGTGACCATGCGCTTGAGGGAGATCTTGTTGAGGTATTCCTGGCGCATCTGAGCTTCGGGCACGCCGAGTTGCTCAGCGCGGGCGCGGATCACACCGTCCATGCGCGGGCCTTCGACAATGCCGGGCAGCAAGGCGTTGACGCGGATGTCGCTCTCGCCCAACTCCGAAGCCAAGGATTTCATCAGGCCGACAATGGCCCATTTGGTCGCCGCATAGGGCGTACGCCACGCGTAGCCTAGCCGCCCCGCCACCGAGGCGATATGCAGCAAATGGCCGTGGGACGATTCCTTGAGCAGCGGTACTGCGTGGTGGGCAAAGCGGTATTGGGCCGTGAGATTGATGTTGATGGTGGCTTGCCACTCGGCGTCGCTGATGGTGTCGATACCTCCCGTAGGCCCCGCAATTCCGGCATTGTTGACCAACACGTCCAAACCGCCGAACTGCTCGCGCTGCACCTTGAATACCGCCTCGACCTGCGCGGCATCGCTGACATCGGCGCGGGTCGCGACGCTGCCAGGGTATTTATCCCGAAACGCCGCCAGCGCCGGCTCGCTCACATCACACACATGCACTTGGGCGCCGGCTTCCATATAGGCCGCGGCCAACACTTCACCAATGCCGGCAGCCCCGCCGGAAATCAACACACGTAACCCAGGATAAGGCTGTAGCCGTTGTAGGACACTCATGCACGTTTACCTCCTGATACAGACGACCGCGCACGGTCGTTTTTGACGAGCAAGCGCGCCAGGGAATCGGCGGCCTGCATGATGTCGTCGGTCACCGCTGCCCGCGCGCCGGCGCCATCGCGGGCAGCCAGGGCTTCAACGATGCGCGTATGCGCTTCCATCGAACGTTGCAGGTGGGCTTTATCGGGGGCGACCAGGGCAAAACACGGCCCCATGTGCAGCCAGAAATTCTCCACCGCTGCCATGGTCAATTCGGCCTGGGCCACTGCATAAATGCGACGGTGAAAGGCGAAGTTGGTCCACAGGTAGCGGGATACGTCGACCTCATCGGCGGCGTGTTGCATCTGGTTGCACAGATCGGTGATTTCGTCGAGGTCGTGTTTTTGCAGGAGCAGCACGGCTTTTTCCGCCAGCAAGCCTTCAAGGGCTACCCGCGTGTCGCGAATTTCACGCAAGCGTTCGGCGGTCATCAAACGCACTCGCAGGCGGGAAGTTTCGGTGACTTCAAAGGCGTTTTCGGCGCTCAGGCGTTGCAACGCTTCACGTACCGGCATGGGGCTGGAGCCGAGCGCTTCGGCGAGGCCACGGATGGTGAGTTTCTGGCCAGGCTGGAAACGGCCACTCATCAGCGCTTCGCGGATCTGGCGGTAGACCTGGTCTTGCAAGGTATCGCGGGACACCTGACGCAAGGTGGGCAGGAGGAGCGGACCATCGGTCATGAGGCAAAACCTGTGTTGTGGTTGTTATGGCCTCAATATGTGATCACAAATCAAATATGTCAAATGATTTCCCGCCAATGAGCGTGAGCACATAGACATGTGGGAGCGGGCCTGGCCGCGATGCAGTGTGTCAGTCACACATTGGTTGACTGACACACCGCCATCGCGGGCAAGCCCGCTCCCACAATTTGACCGCGTTTGACCTGTTACTCAGGGTTTGAGCGGACGCTCCTGGTCACGCTCGGAAAGCTCGGTGCCGTCGTCCGGATGCTTCCAGGTTTGCGGCTTTTCTTCTTCAGGCTTCTGCCGATGCTCTTCACGCTCCGGCTCGTGGTGCTGCTTCTGTTCGTTCCCCATAAAGGTCTGCGCCCATAAGAATTGGATACAGCTTCAAGCATAGAACACAACAGGCTGTTTTGAAGCCGGCCCAGATTGATAGCAAATACGCATCAATTCATCCAAATTAGTCACTTATCATTTCTAAATGTGTCAGCCACTATCCCAAGTCTTAAGCGAAACAAGCACTTTAAAAAGAACGCTGGAGACACAAAACCATGACGACCCCTTCCCGGCCTGCGGCTGCCCCCTCCAAAGTAGGCGCTGTATTGCGCGTTACTTCGGGCAACTTCCTCGAACAGTTCGACTTCTTTCTGTTCGGTTTCTATGCCACCTATATCGCTGCCGCGTTCTTCCCGGCCGCTAATGAGTTTGCGTCATTAATGATGACCTTCGCCGTGTTCGGCGCTGGCTTCCTGATGCGTCCATTGGGCGCGATCATTCTGGGTGCCTACATCGACGACGTGGGCCGTCGCAAAGGCTTGATCGTGACCTTGTCGATCATGGCCAGCGGTACGCTGCTGATCGTACTGGTGCCCAGTTATCAGACCATCGGCCTATGGGCACCGTTTCTGGTGCTGTTGGGGCGCCTCCTGCAAGGCTTCTCGGCCGGCGCGGAGCTGGGTGGCGTGTCGGTGTACCTGTCCGAAATGGCTACGCCGGGCCGTAAAGGCTTCTACACCAGCTGGCAGTCGGGCAGCCAACAGATCTCCATCGTCGTCGCCGCGGCCCTGGGTTATGGCCTGAACGTGTGGATGGAACCTGCGGTGGTGGCCGATTGGGGCTGGCGTATTCCGTTTGCCGTCGGTTGCGTGATCATTCCGTTTATCTTCGTGTTGCGTCGCAACCTGCAGGAAACCGAAGAGTTCGCCAACCGCAAGCATCGCCCGACCATGCGTGAAGTGATGGCGACCCTGGTGAAGAACTGGACCGTGGTCATCGGCGGCATGCTGATGGTGGCCATGACCACCACCGCGTTCTACCTGATCACTGTGTACGCACCGACCTTCGGCAAAACCGTGTTGCACCTGAGCACCTCGGACGCCCTGCTGGTGACCTTGCTGGTCGCGATTTCGAACTTCTTTTGGCTGCCAATCGGCGGCACGTTAAGCGACCGCTTCGGCCGCAAACCGGTGCTGATTGCCATGACAGTGCTGACTGTCCTTACGGCTTATCCGGCATTGTCCTACGTGGTCAACGCACCAAGCTTTGCGCACATGCTGGAAACCCTGCTGTGGTTCTCGTTCCTGTATGGCATGTATAACGGCGCGATGATCCCGGCGTTGACTGAAATCATGCCGGTGGAAGTGCGTGTGGCGGGTTTTTCCCTGGCCTACAGCCTGGCGACAGCAGTGTTCGGTGGCTTTACCCCGGCGATCTCCACCTGGTTCATTCACATCACTGAAGACAAGGCTTCACCTGCGTATTGGATGATCTTTGCCGCGCTGTGTGCATTGTGTTCGACCCTGGCGTTGTATCGCCGCGCCAATACCCGTGGCCAAGTCCTGCAGGAGGCCGCGCAATGAAGCCGCTGTTCAAGACCCTCACCGCTGTCGTCCTCGGCACCCTGGCGCTGGCCGCCCAGGCTGAGCAACTCAAAGTCATGACCTCGGGCGGCTTCACCGCCGCGTATAAGTTGCTCGGCCCGCAATACGCCAAGCAAAGTGGTGACACCCTCGAGACCATTCTTGGCCCGTCCATGGGCAAGGCGCCGGAAGCGATTCCCAACCGCCTGGCCCGTGGCGAGCACGCCGATGTGGTGATCATGGTCGGCTATGCCCTGGACGAATTGATCAAACAAGGCAAAGTCGACCCCGCCTCCCGCGTGGAATTGGCGGACTCGCGGATCGGCCTGGTGGTGAAGGAAGGTGCGGCCAAACCTTCGATCAATACCGACGCCGAGCTCAAGGCTGTGCTGAGCCAAGCCAAGTCGGTGGCCTATTCGGATAGCGCCAGCGGCGTGTATGTCGAGAAGCAATTGTTCAAGAAACTCGGCATGCCGGCCAAGGGCACCATGATCGAACGCGTGCCGGTGGGCGAGCAGGTGGCCAAGGGCGATTACGAGGTCGGCTTGCAACAAGTGGCGGAGCTGTTGCCAGTCAAGGGTGTAACGTTTGTGGGCAAGATCCCGGAAGACGTGCAGTCGGTGACGCGCTTTGCCGCGGGCATTCCGGTAAACGCCGAACACCCGGAGCAGGCCAAGGCGCTGTTGCAGTTCATGGCATCGCCCGAGGCCCAACCAGAGGTGCAATCCACCGGCCTGGACTCGGTGTCACGCTGACCGGAACGGCATCTCCCGCACCAACCGCTCCAACTCCAGCGCCGCCGGTGGCAATGTCCGCCCGCGGCGCTTGATCAAGCCCACATTGCGCAGCACCTGGGGCTCCACCAGCGGCACACTGACCAGAATCGGGTGAGTGTGCGCCGGCATCGCAATCGACGGCACCATCGCTACGCCCAACCCTGCCTCCACCAGCCCGATCATCGTGGTCACGTGGTGCGTCTCGCAGATACTCGGCTTTTTCACCCGCCCCCCTCGCAGGGCCTGGTCGAGCAGGAAGCGGTTGCCCGACGTCTTATCCACCTCGATGTAGTCATGCTCATAGGCCTCGGTCCAGCTCACGCTGTCACGCTCAGCCAACGGGTGGTCACGCCGACAGGCCAACACATAGCGCTCCTGCAACAGCAACTCGAATTCCACCTCATCGGCCAGGCTGCCGCTGAAACTCACACCAAAGTCCGCCTCGCCGCTGGCCACCGCATTGCACACCTCGCCGGCACTGGCATCCAACACCCGCAGGCGAATCTTCGGGTACAGCTTATGGAATTCGGAGATCACGTGGGGCATGAAGTAGTACGCGGTAGACGGCACGCAGGCGATGGTGACGTTGCCCATGCGTGTGGACGCGACGTTGCTGATGCCCATCAAGGCGATGTCCAGATCATCGAGCATTCGCTCCACCTGGGGCAAAAACGCACGCCCGACCATGGTCAGGCTGACCCGCCGCGTGGTGCGTTCGAACAGCTTTACA
Organism: Pseudomonas sp. DW-iso17; assembly: GCF_058725345.1. Classification (NCBI taxonomy): domain Bacteria; kingdom Pseudomonadati; phylum Pseudomonadota; class Gammaproteobacteria; order Pseudomonadales; family Pseudomonadaceae; genus Pseudomonas; species Pseudomonas sp. DW-iso17. Next base: position 14,510 of record NZ_JBZXEA010000002.1, read on the forward strand.
TCCAGCGCGGATTCGAGCTTTTCGATACGCCGGCTGAGGGCCGGTTGCGAGATACGGATGGCCTCGGCAGCGCCACGAAAACTGCCCTTGTCCACCACGGCGCGGAAGGCTTGGAGGTCGTTGAGGTCGAAGTTGATGATCACGGGAGGCTGGCCAAAGGTGGTCGAGGTGACAAGCATTATCGTATGGGAGCCGGTGGGACGCCATGTATGCCGAGACGGTTTGCCGAGATCATCCTGTTACACATATGAAGTCATACATATCAGCAAGTTATCGGCCGCCTGCGGCCACGCGATCGCCAAAACGGGTCAATACTTGGGGCCTGACCTACACAACTGGAGACGTAGCAACTCATGGAAACCTACCCCTTCTGGATGGACGACGAGTCGCCGGGCATCGGCATCGATCAGTTGCTTCTTGCATCGCGCCAATGGTCGAGTAGGATTGAATCCTACTCAACCCTGGCGGATAACCCCATGCGCTCAACCCAGCAAATGAGCATCACCTTGCCCCTTGAAATGGCTGCCATGGTCAAAGCCAAGGTGGCTGCTGGCGAATATGCCAGCGAAAGTGAAGTGATTCGCGATGGCCTGCGGGCGTTGCTGGCGCGTGATCGTGCCATGGAAGATTGGCTCAGAGACGAAGTCATCCCAGCAGCGACCGCCCTTGAGGCGAAGCCTGAGCTTGGGTTATCGCCAGAACAGGTCCGCGAACATATGGCCGCCAGACGACGGGGCAAAGGCACAGGGCAAGCGTGAGCTACTCGGTAGTTTTTTCGCCCGAGGTCTTGGCGCAGCTCGATGCCCTCGAAGACTACATCAGCGATGTGGGCTCCCCTCTTGTAGCGGTGCGTTTTATCGACAATCTTGTCAGCTACTGCGAAAGCCTTGCCCTGTTTCCCTTGCGCGGCATGCACCGTGACAACCTGCTGAAAGACTTGCGCATCACTCACTATCGTCGCAGCACCATTATTGCGTTCAGGGTGAAGCCTGACTTCAAAACGGTATCGATAGTGGGGGTGTTTTACGGCGGGCAAGACTACACGGCGTTGTTGCATGCAGATGAGAACGAACACCCGACAAGGGCTGAAAAGCCTGCTGAAAACTGATCAGCAGGCTTTTAGCGTTCAATCACCCTTTAGCGAAGGGCCTGATAGCGCGTTCCACGCCGTTGGTGCACCGAAAAACGCCTGGGCATTACTGTCCAACGTTTCCAAGTGATACCCGCCTTCCTGCACGATCACGCAGGGTAACCCCAGCGCGCGGATGCGGGCTCCCAACCGCGCAAAGCCTTCCCGCGTCACCGCGACTTTGCTTTGTGGGTCCAGCTCGTAGATATCGAAGCCCAGTGACAACACCAGCACATCCGCCGAAAAGTCCTTCACCGCTGCCAGGGCCTGCTCCAGCTTTTCGAAGAACACCGCTTCGCTGGCACCATGGGGCATCGGCAGGTTGAGGTTATACCCCTCGCCGGCGCCACCGCCTTTTTCCTCGGCAAAGCCTGCCACGCCAGGATAGAAGTTGGTCGGGTCGCCGTGGATCGACACATACAGCACGTCGTCGCGGTCGTAGAAAATTTCCTGGATGCCTTGGCCGTGATGCATATCGGCATCGAGCACGGCGACACGCTGGAAACCTTGGCGCAGTGCTTGCGCAGCCACGGCCGCATTGTTGATGTAACAGAAGCCACCGGCCGCATCGAAGCGGGCGTGATGGCCCGGGGGCCGGCACAAGGCGTAGGCGGCAGGGGCGCCATCGAGGATGTCTCCCGCTGCGGCGATGGCGCTTTGGGCTGACCAATAAGCCGAGCGCCAGGTCAACTCACCGATGGGGCAACTGCCATCGGCCAGGTAGCGTGCCGCCTGGGCCAGGATGCCGCGCAAGGCATTGGGTTCGCGCACGAAGATGTTGGACATGACTTCGTCGCCCCAGTCTTCGGGGATTTCTTTCCAGCGCTGGTGAGCTTCTTGAAGAAAAGCCAGGTAGTCGCCGCCGTGCACGGCGAGCAACGGATCCAGACCGTAGTCGGCCGGTTGCTGGATATCGAAGCCCAGGGTTTGCGCAGCCAGCAACAGGTTGCGCGCGCGCTCGGGAACCTCCTGGGGCGTGCGCATCTGGCCGCGGGAGTAGTAACTACGTGGGTGATGCAGGAGTTGTTCGGGGTGAAAAAACGTCTTCATGAGTTGCTCCTGGATAAACACAGAACCTGTGGGAGCTGGCTTGCCTGCGATAGCGGTGAATCAGGCAGTACATTGTTCTCTGACAGTCCGCTATCGCAGGCAAGCCAGCTCCCACAGGGGTGCGGCGTCGGCCTTTAGAAATGAACATGCCCGGCGCGTTTCAAGACGGCGTTGAGCAATACATCGGTGCCCTGGCGCACATCGTTGGGCAAGACATCTTCGGCTTCGTTGTGGCTGAGGCCGCCAACGCAGGGGATGAAGATCATGGCGGTGGGACAATAGCGCGCCAGGTGAATCGCATCGTGGCCGGCACCGCTGACGATGGTCTGCTGGCTGTAGCCCAAGACGTCCACCGCAGCCTGCACGCAAGCCACGCACTCGGCGTCGAACGGCGTGGCTGGGCTGATCCATTGAGGCGTGATGGTGACGCTCAGGCCACGGTGGTCAGCGATAGCCTGCAGGCGTGCACGCACTTGCTGCTCCATGGCGTCGATGTCGGCGTCGCGGTGATGGCGCAGGTCGACGGTAAAATTGAGCAAGCCGGGAATAGTGTTGCGCGACGACTTGACGATGCTCAGTTCACCCACAGTGGTGAGGCCCTGCGGGGCAAAATCGGCAGCGAGGTTTTCCAGGGCCTGGATCATTTTCGCCGCGCCGTACAGCGCATCTTTACGCAACGGCATCGGCGTGGTCCCGGCGTGCGCGGCCATGCCTTCGACCCGTACATCGAGCCAGCGAATCGCTTGACCACCGGTGACTACGCCGATGCTGCTGGCGTTGTCTTCCAGAATCGGGCCTTGCTCGATATGCGCTTCGAAATACGCATCCACTGCGCCACCCAACGGGCGCTCACCGTTGTAGCCGGTGGTGCGCAACGCCTCGTTCACGCTGATACCGTCGACATCAACGGTGGCCAGTGCCTTATCCAGGGCGAGCGTGCCGGTGAACACCGCCGAGCCCAGCATCGCTGGCGTGAAACGGGCGCCCTCCTCGTTGGTCCACACTGCAATTTCCAACGGCTTGCGCGTCTGGATGCCATGGTCGTCGAGACTGCGGATAACCTCCAGGCCAGCCAACACACCGTACACCCCATCGAAGCGTCCGCCTTCGGGCTGGGTATCCAGGTGGCTGCCCATCATCACAGGGGCTGCGTCCTTATCGGTGCCGCCGCGGCGGGCGAACAGGTTGCCAATAGCGTCCACGCTCAACGTCAGGCCAGCGGCTGTACACCAGTGACTGAACAGCTCACGACCGGCCTTGTCTTCAGCGCTCAATGCCAGACGGCAGCTGCCACCGCGTGCCGTCGCGCCGATCTCGGCCATGTCCATCAGGCTATGCCACAGGCGCTCGCCATTAATCTTCAACATTACTGACTCCCTCAACTGTGTGCCATTTCCAGGCGGTGAGCCGTGGCGTGGCGGCGGGACAAGGCCAGCACGCACACCAACGAGACCGCCGCGATCACGCTGTAAAACACTGCCATCGGCCACCATTGGCCCAGGTATTGATGAGCCAGCCAGGTGCCGATCAGCGGCGTCAAACCACCGGCCAACGCGCCGCATACCTGGTAGGCGAGGGAAATCGCGGTGTAGCGCACACGGGTTTCAAACAGGCCGCTGACAAAACCTGCGATGACGGCGTAGAACGACGCCATGCACACCACCGCCAAGGCAATGCCGAGGATGATCAAGGGCGCCTGGCCGCTGCTGACCAAGACGAACATCGGATACGGCGAAGCCATTGCCAGTACACACATGGCGCACAGGAACCGCGTAGCGCCGACCTTCTCCGCCACCCAGGCGGCCAATGGCTGAGCGCAGAACTGGATAATGGCAACGAAGAACAGGCATTCCAGGATCAGCGATCGCGGTAGGTCCAATTGCTGAGTGCTGTAGGCAATCATGAAGGTGTTAGTGAAATACACGCCGGCAATCCCCAACGTATTGGCGCCAATGCACAGCAATAGCGGGCGCCAAGCGGTCTTCAGCACTTCGAGGACGGGGGCTTGGTCCTTTTTAATAGCACGGGCCTTTTCCGCCAGGGCCTTGTCTTCAAGGAACTCCGGCGACTCGTTCACACCCAGGCGAATCGCCAGGCCGACCACTAGCAGTAAGGCGCTGGCCAGGAACGGCAGGCGCCAGCCCCAACTGAGCAGGTCTTCTTCCGGCAGACGAGTGACGGCGCTGAACGCCAGCAAGGACAGAATCAAACCGGCCGGGCTGCCCAACTGCGCGAAAGATGCAAAGAAGTTACGTCGCCCCTTTGGCGCATGTTCCCCGGCCATCAACACCGCCCCACCCCACTCGCCGCCGACCGCAATGCCCTGCACCACTCGCAACAGTATCAGCAGCACTGGCGCGGCAGCGCCGATCTGCGCATAGGTCGGTAACAGGCCGATGCACACCGTCACCACGCCCATCATCACGAGGGTAATCACCAGGGACTTCTTGCGCCCGATGCGGTCGCCGATATGGCCAAACACGATGCCGCCCAACGGCCGTGCGAAAAAGCCCACGGCGAAGGTGCCGAAGGCGGCCATGGTGCTGAACAGTTTATCGTCGGAAGGGAAGAACAGCTGACCGAACACCAGCGCGGCGGCGGTGGCATAGATGTAAAAGTCGTACCACTCGATCATGGTGCCGATAAAGGCGGCGGCCGCGGCACGGCGAGGCTGCGGCGAAGCAGAAGGCTTCATGGGGCTGGCTCCTTTGGTTATTTTTTTGGCAGGAGAAGATCAAACCAGTGCGCTCTGGTGGCGCTCGTTAAGCCCGATTTTTCGGCCCGGGGCTATGATTAGTCAATTTTCTATTTATTATCTTAATTATAAAAACTGCTTATTATCGAGCGATGCCATGCCCGAATCCCGCCGCGATATTCACCCCCTGCTCAACGACCGCCTGGACTGGAACCTGCTGCGCACCTTCCGCGTGATCGGCCAGGAACTGAGCATCAGCCGCGCTGCTGCCCGCCTGCATCTGACGCAACCGGCGATCAGCCAGGCGCTCAAGCGCCTGGAAGAACAGCTGGATTGCCAGCTCATCCTGCGCCGTGGCCCGCGCTTCGTACTCACCGAGGCGGGTGAACAGATCTTCGCCATTGCCGGGGAGATGTACGGCCAGGTTTCGCAGATGAGCAACGCCCTGCAAAAGCCGGGTGATGAAGTGATCGGCAAAGTGCGCTTGCTGATGATCAGCCGGATTAATTCCGACACTTTCGATGACTTTCTCGCAGGCTTTCATCGCGAGCACCCACGGGTAGACTTGGAGGTCGAAGTGATGCGCAGCTCCGACATTGTTGCCGCGCTGCTGGAAAAAACCGCGACCCTGGGGCTCAGCCTCAACCGCCGGCCACAACCGCGCCTGGAACAGCATCTGTTTCTGCGTCAGCGTTATGCGTTTTTTTGTGGGAAACACCACCCATTGTTCGGACGCACAGGGTTGGTCGAAGGGGATCTGCAATCGGAAAATTTCGTGAGCTTTACCAGCGACCAGATTGGCGGGATGCTCTCGCCGCTGACTATTTTCCGTGATCAGCAAGGGTTCGGCGGGCGGATTGTGGCGTCGTCATCCAGCCTGGAAGAAGTGCGGCGCCTGGTGATTGCCGGGTATGGCCTGGGATGCCTGCCAGTGCATGTAGTGGCCGAAGATGTGCAGAACGGGCTGCTCTGGCGGCTGCCGCCGGATGAGGGCATTGCGGATGTGGATATTCACGTGCTTTGGAACCGGGAGCAGAAGATGAGTCGGGCGGAGGGGGTGTTTATTGAGTGCCTTTTGGAGCGGTTGGCCAGAACATAATTGGCCGCATCCGAGTGCGCCAAAAAGCAGTTACAACTCACCGGATGCGCACCGAAGCGCGCACGGCTAGGATTGCAGCGAACTAAGCCAATGGCGTACATTAGCGATGATTTTCATTGAGACATCGGTCTTCACACGTCGCGTTAAAGAATTGATCGACGAAGATGCCTACACGGCCTTTCAGAACGTGCTTGTAGTGAATCCCGCTGCAGGCGATGTGATTGAGGGTACGGGCGGTATCCGCAAAATACGAGTAGCAGCCAAGAGCCATGGTAAACGAGGCGGGGCACGTGTGATCTATTACCACTTCGCCTCGGCATCACAGATTGTTTTACTGATGATCTATCCCAAAAATGAACAGCAGGACTTGAGCGCCGACGAACGCAAGTCACTGAAGGCTGCGATTGAGCACTGGAGATAGCTATGAGCCGACTTTTTGATGAATTGATGGAAAGCGTTCAAGAGATGAACGAGATCCTGCGCGGAGAACGGGAGCCATCCCGTGAATTTCATGTCGACTCAATGCGAGTTAAAGAGATCCGTAAGGCAACAGGGCTGACCCAGGCTAAATTCGCAGCGCTGATTGACGTTCAGCTCGGTACGTTGCGCAACTGGGAGCAGGGTCGTCGCGAACCTACTGGGCCGGCAAAGGCGTTGTTGAAAGCTATCCATAACGACCCGGTACATGTACTGAACGCGCTGGCTAGCTAAAATAAAACTCCCCCCCTGCACCTTAAACATCGTCATAACCGGAAAAGCTCGGAGCTGACTCAACTTCGGGCTTTTTCGTTTGTGATGCTGAGTGAGGACTCTTCAAAAACCTCACATCGATAGCACTGATGATTACTATCGAAACGAGCGCCTGCTCGATTGCCAACACTGATTCCTATAATCGCCCCCAGCTTCCCTCTCCTGCGTCTGACCTCAGGCGACTTTCACCTTGGAATCCCACACCATGCCAAGCGCGAGCCAGGCCTCTAACGGCCTTCCCGAACATAATCAACAAAGCGTCAAACAGCAGTGGCTGGCGATTCTTTCGGTCGCCGTGGGTGCCTTTGCCCTGGTGACCAGTGAATTCCTGCCGGTGGGCGTACTCAACGACGTCGCCAGCGACCTGGGTATCAGTGCCGGTCACGCCGGATTGATGGTCACATTACCCGGCATCATGGCCGCCCTCGCCGCGCCGTTTCTGTCGGTCAGCATTGGCGCCATGGACCGTCGCTACCTGCTGATTGGCCTGACACTGGTGATGATCATCGCCAACTCGGTGGTGACCTTTGCCACCGATTTCAGCCTACTGCTGTTCGGCCGCGTATTGCTCGGCATCAGCATCGGCGGCTTCTGGGCCACCGCCATTGCCCTCAGCGGGCGGCTGGCGCCCAAAGGCGTGGGGGTTGCGAAAGCCACCTCGATCATCATGATGGGCGTAACCCTGGCCACCGTGTTGGGCGTGCCGGTAGGTACATGGCTCAGCGGCCTGATGGGCTGGCGCATGACCTTCCTGGTCACGGCGTTGGTGGGCATTCCGGTACTGCTGGCGCAGATCTTCCTGCTGCCGCGACTCACCCCGGAGAAAGCCATTCAGATCCGTGACCTGCCGGCTTTGTTTATCAACCCACAAGCACGGGTCGGGTTGATCGCCGTGCTGCTGATCGGTCTCGCACACTTTGCCGCATACACCTATGTCGCACCGTTCTTTAAACACAGCTCCGGCTTCGACGGACCGACGATTGGCTCGCTGTTGTTGCTGTATGGCGTGGCTGGGGTGCTGGGCAATATCTTCGCCGGCTTTGCCGCCAACCGCAGCGTACGCAACACCCTGTTGCTGGTCGCACTGATGATCGGCACCAGCACCGCGCTGTTCCCCTACTTCGCCACCGGCATGACCGGCGCGGCGATGCTGATCGCCCTGTGGGGCTTCGCCTTCGGGGCTTTCCCGGCCTGCGCGAGCATCTGGATGTTCGTCGTGGCGCCCAAGGATGTAGAACGCGGCATGCCGCTGTTTGTGGCGCTGTTTCAGGTGATCATTGCCCTGGGCTCGTTCTTTGGCGGGCGGATCGTCGACCAGATGGGCAGCTCGGTGTTGTTGAGCCTGGCCACGGTGTTGGTGGGTTTCGGATTTGCGACCGTGCTGGTGTTGGGACGCAAGGTGAGTAATAGCCTGGTGGCGCAGCCAGCCTGACCGGGTTGTAGGCGCAAAAAAGCCTGCTGAGCATTGAGCTCAGCAGGCTTTTTCGTTTCAGGGAGCAGGTATTTATTTGGCCGTGGGGAAATCACGCTCAAGGACAGCATCCACCAAGGCTTGCGCGTTCTCGATCAATTGAGCCAGGGCCATGATCACGGGCGACTGCGTGCTGACTGGATCTTCGGCGCATTGGTAGGCGGATTGAAGGGCGGATGAGAGGGTTTCGGTGGCGTTTATAAGGGTTTCTTCGGTGCCGACATCATCGGCTACGCAAAAGATTTTGCGTGCATGCCCTTCGGTAGAATCAGCGGTGATCTTATTCATGATGTAACCCCAGCCAACGCAACCCTGCACGAAAACTGCCGAACCTGCACAACGTAAGCACCTGTTTCGGCAAAGCTTGGTAACCAGAATCTCCACCGGGAACCTTGTGTGCATAAGCCTGCGAGCTAGTCTCAAAAAGTCGCCGCCGTGGCGACATACTGTCAAGGGTGCTGATATGCCAACGAGATATCGCGATGCGGTCACAGGTGAATACGTAACCGAGCAAGAGGCGAAGAAAAGACCAAGGGAAACGGTGAAAGAAACCGATAAAAAGCGCCCGGCAAAGCCGACGGCCAAAAAGTAGGATCAACAGATGAGAGCGACTGCCGTATGTCCAGACAAACTTGCCAATGAAACCCGATTGCTCCAATGTAATGACCAACGTCATTACACAAGGAGCTATCCCTTGGCATCTATCAACATTCGTATCGATGACGACTTGAAAACTCGCGCCTACCTGGAGCTGGAGAAACTTGGTGTCACCCCTTCCGAACTGATACGCCAGGCGTTGCAATATGTTGCCGAGCGCGGCCAGTTGCCATTTAAGCCTGTGCTGATGACTGAAGAGGATGAAGCCTTGATGGCGACCGTACGTGAGCGTCTTGCATCGCCTCAACGCATAAGGGTTTCTTTGGATGACCTATAGCCTTGATTTTGATGCGCGTGCATTGAAAGAATGACAAAAGCTCGGTGACACCCTCCGTCAGCAACTCAAAAAGAAGCTGGTCGAAATCCTGAACAACCCACGTATTGAGGCTAATCGCCTACATCGCCGGCCTGACTGCTACAAGATCAAACTGCGTAGTAGCGGGTACAGGCTGGTGTATCAAGTGATCGATCAGGAAATTGCGGTGTTCGTGGTCGCCGTTGATAAACGTGAGCGTGATCAGGCTTATCGCAAAGCGTCTGAGCGCCTTGATCAGCGTTAGGCAGGACTGGAAAATATCCCTGAAGCAGTCGCTGATAAAGACTGGAAATGAAAAAGCCCCGCAGCTTATTCAGCTGCGGGGCTTTTTCTATGTAATGGCGGAGAGATAGGGATTCGAACCCTAGGTACCGGTGAAGGTACAACGGATTTCGAATCCGTCCCATTCGGCCACTCTGGCATCTCTCCAACGGCGCGCATCATAACAGTGTGTTTCGCGGAAGCAAACCCCAAAGGTGATTTTTTTCCGTGCTATCAGATGCTTGCGTCGATTACAGCGGTACGCCGAGACGATTGGCGACTTCTTCGTAGGCTTCGATCACGTCACCGAGGCCTTGGCGGAAGCGGTCTTTGTCCATCTTCTTCTTGGTGTCTTTGTCCCACAGGCGGCAGCCGTCCGGGCTGAATTCGTCGCCCAGGACGATGGAGCCGTCGTGGAATACGCCGAATTCGAGCTTGAAGTCCACCAGCAACAGGCCGGCGTCGTCGAACAGCTTGGTCAGCACGTCGTTGACCTTGAGGGACAACTCCTTCATGCGCGCCAGTTGCTCAGCGGTGCCCCAGCCGAACGCCACGACGTGGGATTCGTTGATGAACGGGTCGCCCTTGGCGTCGTCCTTCAAGAACAGTTCGAACGTGTAAGGGTTGAGCTTGAGGCCCTCTTCCACGCCCAAGCGCTTGACCAGGCTGCCGGCGGCGTAGTTGCGCACGACGCATTCCACCGGGATCATGTCGAGCTTCTTGACCAGGCACTCGTTGTCGCCCAGCAGTTTGTCGAATTGAGTCGGGATACCGGCCGCTTCGAGCTTCTGCATGATGAAGGCGTTGAACTTGTTGTTCACCATGCCTTTGCGATCCAGTTGTTCGATGCGCTTGCCGTCGAACGCCGAGGTGTCGTTGCGAAACAGCAGGATCAGGCGGTTGGCGTCGTCGGTCTTGTACACCGACTTGGCTTTACCGCGGTAGAGTTCTTCACGTTTTTCCATGATGGGCTCCGCTTTGAGTAAGGTGGGCTAGGCGATGTGTCGCCAGTCGAGCCCTGAATCTTGATCGGCCAGTTGCAGCCAGTCCGGGTCGCACCCTAGGGTGTCGACAAAACATTGCCGGGCAAGCGTCGGCAGGTTGTTCTTGCTGCTGAGGTGAGCCAGGACCAGATGTTGCAGGTCTTGCCAGCCCAACTCGTACACCAGGTATGCGGCCTGGTGGTTGTTCAAATGTCCCAGCTCGCCGCCCACCCGTTGCTTGAGAAAGTAAGGGTAATGACCGCGTGCCAGCAGGTCTCGGCAGTGGTTGGACTCGATCATCAAGGCATCGAGGTCCCGGTAACCCTCCAGCACCTTGGCGCAATAAGAACCCAGGTCGGTGAGCACACCGAAGCGCCGCTCACCGTCACTGAATACGTATTGCGTCGGCTCCTGGGCATCGTGGGCAACCGCGACGACATTGATGCTCAGGGCACCGATTTGCAGTTGCTCGCCACCAGCCAGAAAACCTGCCGGCTCGATGGGTTTGCGCATCCCGCGCAACGTGCCGCGGCTCATGTACACCGGCAGATTGTAGCGCCGAGACAGTAAACCCACGCCATGCACGTGGTCGGCATGTTCGTGGGTCACTAGAATCGCGCTCAACTGCGCCGGGTGAACACCGAGGCGCAGCAGGCGTCGCTCGGTTTCTCTTAACGAGAAACCACAATCGACCAGCACGTACGTGTCATCATGGGCGACCAGCGTACCGTTCCCTTGGCTACCGCTGCCGAGAACGGCAAAACGCATCGGATCAGCCCAGGTTGTCTTGAATCACGCCCAACACTTTGCGCGCTGTTTCAGCTGGCGCGACGGTGTTGATGTTCTTCTCGACGGTGACTTGCACGCTTTCGCCCACCTTGCTCAAACGAACCTGATAACGCTCGGCACGGGTTTCGATCTCTTCCTTGGTCGGCGCGCTGCCGAACAATTTGCCGAAGAAACCTGGCTCGTCGTCCTTCTTCTCAGCCTTTTCAGCCACGTTGATGTAGTACAGGCCCAGGCTGCGGTTGATGTCTTCAACGCGCCAAGGGCCCTGCTCCAACGCGCGGCCAACACTGGCCCAGGCACGGTCTAGATCTTCACCCAGGTTCAGCACGACGTTGCCACTGCCGTCTTCGGTGAGGCTGACGCGGCTAGGGGTGTCGTAATCACGGGCGGCGAGCAAGGATACGGAACCGCCCTTCTCGGAAATACGGCTCATGCTGGCGAGCATTTCGTCGACCAGCGCGGCGTCAACACCCGTGTTGACCGAACGTGGAGTGAAATCGACGTTGGCTGTGCTGCCTGCAGGACGCTCGGCGCTGACCACATAGACTTCGCTGGTGTTGCGCTGCACGCCTGGCTCGATGCGCACACGCACACGAGCTTCGCTGTCGGCGGCAACACCGCCCGCCAGCAGGCGCTGGGCCATGTTGGCGGACAGCTCGCGACCTTGCTGCCACGCGGTGGTGAACTCACCGGTCTGCGGGCGTTGCTGGTCGATGCTAAAACCGTTGTCCTGGAAGAACTGCACCGCCACCGGCCAGACTTCGGCAGGCGGACGCTGAGCCACGATCCAACGATTGTCGCCGCTTTTTTGCAGGCTGTAGTCGCTGGCATCGGCCACGGACATAATCGGCTGTGGGCGTGGCACTACGTACTCACCCTTGACCGTGTCGTCGGCAACGTTGCGTGGAATCGGCAGCAGCGGGTCAAGGCGCTTGGCGACATTGACATCAGGCGGCAGTTGCATCGGTTTGGTTGCTTGCGCTTCCAGGTAATCGCTGCCGCGGTCACGGAAGTAGCCTTCCGGGCCCCATACCCAACCGCAGCCACTGGTGCTGGAGATAATCAAGGCAAGTGCGGAAAGTCCGGCCAATCGCTTCATGCGTAGTGCTTCCTCAATTAAACCAGGACGCCGGACTGGCGCAGGGCCTGTCGCAGCGGTTCGTGACAGGCTTCGCTGAGGCGGGTGAGCGGCAGACGGATACCGTCCGGCATCAGGCCCATCTCAAACAGCGCCCACTTCACGGGAATAGGATTGGATTCGATAAACAGTGTCTTGTTGAGCGGCATCAGCTTCTCGTGGATCGCACGCGCGGTGGCTGCATCGCCCGCGATGGCGGCGGCACACATATCGCTCATGGCGCGCGGGGCCACGTTGGCGGTCACGGAGATGTTGCCCTTGCCACCCAGCAGGATCAGCTCGACAGCGGTGGCGTCGTCACCGGAATACACCAGGAAGTCGCTGCTCACGCCGGCCAGGATGTCCTTGGCGCGCTGCAGGTCGCCGGTGGCTTCCTTGATGCCGATGATGTTCGGCACGGTGGACAGGCGGATCACGGTCTCGGCCTTCATGTCGCACGCGGTGCGACCCGGTACGTTGTAGAGGATCTGCGGGATCTGCACGGCTTCGGCGATGGCTTTGAAGTGCTGGTACAAGCCTTCCTGGGTCGGCTTGTTGTAGTACGGAGTCACCAGCAGGCAAGCGTCGGCGCCGGCCTTCTTGGCGTTCTTGGTCAGCTCGATCGCTTCACGCGTCGAGTTGGCGCCCGTACCGGCAATCACGGCAATGCGGCCCGCTACGCGCTTGACCACGAATTCGATCACCTGGATGTGTTCTTCCACATCAAGGGTGGCCGATTCACCTGTGGTGCCGACCGCCACAATGGCGTTGGTGCCCTCTTGCAGGTGGAAGTCCACCAGTTTGCCCAGGCTGTCCCAGTCGAGACGACCTTGTGCATCCATGGGTGTGACCAGTGCCACCATACTGCCCGCAATCATGCAACCGCTCCTGCCGGAAAAAGAGAGCCGTAATGGTACTGGCGCCAAGATGCTTGTACAAGCGAAGTACCGCGTGAGGATGCGTTCTGGCGCAACTAAACGACGGGCAATGCCATCATTAGGCCAAAGCACCGCCCGAAGCGGGCTGATCACGCAATGAAAACGCCACCTCCTAGCCCTTGGCGACGCTTTTCGCTACCCTTGATCCTTTGATCGATACCGCCCACACGGTATCGACCGCTCATCGCTTTAGGAAGGCTGCATGTCCACCCCCACAGTTCGCGAACAATTCCTTGTTATCAGTGCCCTCGGCGCCAACCCCATGGAGCTGACCAACGTCCTGTGCCGCGCCAGCCATGAGAACCGCTGCGCCGTCGTGACCTCCCGCCTGACCCGCCATGGCGAGTGCAGTGCGCTGGTCCTGCAGATTTCTGGCTCCTGGGATGCCTTGGCGCGTCTGGAAACCGGCCTGCCAGGCCTGGCCAAGAAGCATGATTTCACCGTCAACGTGGTACGCAGCGCTGCCCTGGAAAACCGTCCCCAGGCCCTGCCTTACGTAGCCTATGTCAGCTCGGCCTACCGTTCGGACATCGTCAACGAGTTGTGCCAGTTCTTTATCGACCACAACGTCGAGCTGGAAAACCTGACCTGTGACACCTACCAGGCGCCACAAACCGGCGGCACCATGCTCAATGCCACCTTTACCGTGACCTTGCCGGCCGGTGTACAGATCAGTTGGTTGCGCGACCAGTTCCTGGATTTCGCCGATGCCCTGAACCTCGACGCCTTGATTGAGCCATGGCGCCCACAGAACCCAATGTAAGGAAGTACTTCTCTATGCCGGTAGCCATCGACACACCCGTGGCCGATTTCGAGGCCCAGGCCACCAGCGGCCAGACCTTCAGCCTTGCAGCCTTCAAGGGCAAGCAAGTGGTGATCTACTTTTACCCGAAGGACAGCACCCCTGGCTGCACCACCGAAGGCCAGGGTTTTCGTGACCAGTACGCCGCGTTCAAGGCCGCCAACACCGAAGTGTTCGGCGTGTCGCGTGACAGCGTGAAGTCCCACGAGAACTTCAAGGGCAAACAGGAATTTCCGTTCGAGCTGATCAGCGATAAGGACGAAGCGGTCTGCCAGCTGTTTGATGTAATCAAGTTGAAGAAGCTGTATGGCAAGGAATACCTGGGCGTGGATCGCAGCACCTTCCTGATCGACAGCCAAGGCGTCCTGCGTCAGGAATGGCGCGGCGTGAAAGTGCCGGGCCATGTTGATGCGGTTCTGGCGGCAGCGCAGGCGCTGAACAAGGCTTGATCTTGCCTCGATAAGGCCTTCAGGCCTTGCGCAACCAATAACGGTACACACCCTCGGCGGCGTCTTCATGCTCCAGGGTGTGGCCGGCCAGCTTGGCAAAGGTGCGAAAATCACGCTGGGAGCCGGCGTCGGTGGCAGTCACCTTGAGCACGGCACCACTGGCCATTTTATTGAGCTCCAGCTTGGCCTTGAGCAATGGTAAAGGGCAGTTCAGACCGCTGGCGTCGAGTTCGGCGTCACAGGCTACAGCGTCGGTCATGGTGTTACTCCAGGCAAACATTCGGGCTGCTTAGAATATCTGGTCCCAAGCTCAGTGTCCGGCTACAGTAAGCTCTTTGTCGAAAGGCTTTGTGCATGACTTTTTTGCGCCCTACCCTGCTGACGCTGGCCTGCCTGCTGGCCTCCCCGGCCTTCGCTGACGACCTGCCGTCACTTGGTGATGCCAGTTCTGCCATTGTCTCGCCGCAACAGGAATACCAACTGGGCCGCGCCTGGCTGGCCTACCTGCGCGGCCAGGTTTCGCAACTCAACGACCCGCAACTCAAGGATTACGTTGAAACCAGCGTGTACAAGCTGGTGGAGACCAGCCAGGTCAATGACCGGCGCCTGGAATTCATCCTGATCAACAGCCCACAGCTCAACGCCTTTGCGGCTCCCGGTGGGATCGTCGGAGTCAACGGCGGCCTGTTTCTCAATGCACAGACCGAAGGTGAATACGCGTCGGTACTGGCCCACGAACTGGCACACTTGTCCCAGCGCCACTTCGCCCGAGGCGTGGAAGCGCAATCACGCATGCAACTGCCGATGATGGCCGCCCTGCTTGGGGGCATTATCGCCGCTGCTGCGGGTGCCGGTGATGCCGGTATCGCCGCGATTGCCGGCTCACAAGCCGCCGCGATCCAGGAACAGCGCCGCTTCTCTCGCCAGAACGAGCAAGAGGCCGACCGCATCGGTATTCTCAACCTGGAGAAAGCCGGCTACGACCCGCGCTCCATGCCCACCATGTTCGAACGGCTGATGCGCCAATACCGCTTCGACGCCAAGCCGCCGGAATTCCTGCTGACTCACCCGGTAACCGAATCGCGTATCGCCGACACCCGCAACCGCGCCGAACAAGCC
Source organism: Pseudomonas sp. DW-iso17 (assembly GCF_058725345.1). NCBI lineage: Bacteria > Pseudomonadati > Pseudomonadota > Gammaproteobacteria > Pseudomonadales > Pseudomonadaceae > Pseudomonas > Pseudomonas sp. DW-iso17. The sequence continues at coordinate 30,135 of NZ_JBZXEA010000002.1, forward strand.
AAACCTGGCGGCAAGGAAGACAGCCTGCGCTATCAATTGATTCGCGCACGGGTGCAGCTCAAATACGAAGACACGCCAGGTCTGGCCGCCAAGCGCTTCCAGGCACAGCTGGATGAAAACCCTAAAAATGATGTAGCGCGTTATGGCCTGGCCATCGCCCAGATCAAGGGTACTCAACTCAAGGAAGCGCGGGAAAGCCTGGCGCCGTTGCTGGCCAAGGCGCCTAACGACATCACCTACAACCTGGCCCAAATCGAACTGGACATCACCAGCAACCGCATGCCGGATGCGCAGCAACGTACCGACCGCATGCTCACCCAGTACCCCAGCAACTATCCATTGAACCAGGTGCGGGTAGATCTGTTGCTTAAACAGAACCGTACCGCCGATGCAGAAAAGGCGCTGGACGGGCTACTCAAGTCGCGGCCGGACGATCCGGACGTGTGGTATCAGGTTGCTGAAACACGCGGTTTGTCCGGCAACATTATTGGCCTGCATCAGGCTCGCGCTGAATATTTCGCATTGGTGGGGGATTTCCAACAAGCCATCCAGCAGTTGGACTTTGCCAAGCGGCGTGCTGGCAATAACTTCCCGCTGTCCTCGCGCATCGACGCCCGTCAGCGTGAGCTGATCGAACAGGAGCGCCTGGTGAAAGGCATGATGAGCTGAACCCGTCGCCCACAAAAAAGCCCCGCTGCCGTTAACCGGCAGCGGGGCTTTTTTATAGGTCTAGCGGATTACTCAGCCAGCTTGAAGGTGATGAAGCTGGCACGGCCTTGACGCAGGACGCGCATCGACACCGAGCGATTCTTCGGCAACGCCTTGGCGATGTCGGCGAACTCCTTGGTGGTATCGATTGCCTGGTTGTTCAAGTGGGTGATCACGTCACCCGGTTGCAGGCCGATCAAGGCGGCTGGGCCGTCCTGAACTTCCTTGATCACGACACCGCTTTGCAGGTCGAAGGTTTTCTTCTGTTCGGCGGTCAGTTCAACCACGGCGATACCCAGGCGGTTACTGCTGCGCTCGGCACCTGGCTTGGCGTTGCCCAGGGCGTCCAGGGTCGCGCCTTCTTCCGGAATTGCCCCAACGGTCAGTTCGACGTTCTGGCGCTTGCCGTCACGAATCACTTCCAGCTTGGCTTTGCCGCCGGCCTTGAGCGCGCCGACCAAATGAGGCAAGTCTGCCGACATGATGATCGGCTGGCCGTTCATGCTCAGGATTACATCGCCCACTTTCAGGCCGCCTTTGGCCGCAGGGCCATTGTCCTGAATCTGCGCAACCAGAGCACCGGCCGGCTTGTCGAGACCGAAGGACTCAGCCAGGTCCTTGTTCACTTCCTGGATTACCACGCCCAACCAGCCGCGGCTGACCTTGCCGCCGCTTTTGAGCTGATTGGAGACGTCCATGGCCACATCGATCGGGATCGCGAAGGACACGCCCATGAAGCCACCGGAGCGGGTGTAGATCTGCGAGTTGATCCCCACCACTTCGCCGGCCAGGTTGAACAGCGGGCCACCGGAGTTACCCGGGTTGATCGGCACGTCGGTCTGGATGAACGGTACGTAGTTCTCGTTTGGCAGGCTGCGACCGATGGCACTGACGATGCCTTGGGTAACGGTGTGGTCAAAGCCGAACGGTGAACCGATCGCGACCACCCACTGACCGGCTTTCAGGTCCTGAGACTTGCCCAGCTTAAGCACCGGCAAATCCTTGCCATCGATTTTGAGCAAAGCCACGTCGGAACGTGGATCGGTGCCAATCAGCTTGGCCTTGAGTTCACTGCGGTCGGCCAGGCGCACGAGAATCTCGTCGGCATCGGCAATCACATGGTTGTTAGTGAGGATGTAGCCGTCAGGCGAAATGATGAAGCCGGAGCCCAGGGACTGGGCTTCGCGCTGACCACCGCCACCACGGGGAGAGCGAGGTTGGGGCATCCCGCGCTCAAAGAACTCGCGCAACATGGGCGGCAAGCCTTCCAGGTCGGGCATCTGCTGGTTCGAGACTTTGCGATCCGGCAGCTTCTGCGTGGTACTGATGTTCACCACGGCAGGCGAGGCCTGCTCCACCAGCTGGGTGAAATCAGGCAGCTCGACCGCTTGCGCAGGTAAGGCCTGACCCAGCACCAGCACTGTGGCGACTATGGATAAGTAAGACTTCAAACGTGGTATCGACATACAGCTCCCGTTACGACGAGCAGGGTTAAGCGACAGGGTTCAATAAACGCCGGATACTGCGAGTGGCATTTTTGTTCCGCGAACAAACAAGGCCAGAGCCATCAAACCCTGACCTATAAAAAACATGGGAAGTTTTTGCAAGTGAAAATGCTGTCCAGAGATTTCATACGCCCAGCACCCAACGAAATTCGGGCCCAGATTGATAGACCAGGATGAACATAAGATTAACAATCTCAGGGCTTGGCGGCGGCTTTTTCACCACGCACCGACAACGCGATACGTTCAGCTGTGCCGATGGGAATTTCGCCCACCACCGTAACCATCATTTCGCCATCCACCGTATTCAATCGCCGGGATACTGCCACGGTCGGCCCAAGCTGAGCGCGGGTTTCATTTACATCAGCGCCGTTGGCTGACTCAAGAAACACCGAAAAACGCGCGAGCCCATCGTCATACATCAGGCTGTCGACGGTAGATTTCGTTTGGGGATCTTTGCGCGTAGCGCTGCTGATCTGTTGGAAACCAGGCGGTAGCCAGTCCAGATGCCACTTTTGCGTGGCAGACATGTCAGGAGATTTAGCGGCGGACATTGTTACCGGCGAACAGTCGCTGCCGGGCTGCAAGCTCTGCTCAGAAGGAGTGGCCGAAGTATCCAGGCGGGTGAACTGAAAACGCTCCAGCAACTGCCCCTGGTCATTTAGCAGCAAGGACTTGAGCGGCAGCGCAGTTTCACGGTCCAAGTGTAATTCAAACCCATAACGGTAGGGGTCACGCGGGCTGATCGACACAATCACCGCATTACGACCGGCCACACGGGATTTGCCAATGACGGCCAGATCGTAGAATGAAGTGAGTTTTTTTGGATCAAGAATACGCGAGGGTGCCTCAGGCGAATGACCGAGACCGGCAACCAACGTGCCACTGACACATTGTGCCCGACCATCAACCCTGACCGCTTCTTGGGCGGAGCCGTCAAGTTGCAACAATCGTTCACGGACATGACCATCCTGGACGCGGTGCCAGATGTCATGGGTTGAAAAACTGCCGTTACGTTCGTAGACAAACGTACCTTCGAAGCTTTGCTGCTGCTCTGCACGCCCAAGTCGAGTCAGCCAGTCTTGGGCTTCATCGGCATGGGCGGATAGTGCAAACCAACTACTGAGCAAAAGCGCAAGGAGCGGTATGGCGCGCATAGGGCTCCTTAGCGAATCAGCGGTTTTCCTGGCTTGCTGCGCGAGCGTATGGCAGAGCGCTTTCAGTGCCTTTGGCGGCCGATTCCTGCGCATGTTGACGCAGGTAGCCTGGAAGGCGCTGATCTTGCCAGCCGGATTGCCCCTGAAGTACACCATTGGCCATAGGGCCGGTGGTATCGGTGCTTTCCTTGTAGCCAGCCAGCACGGCCGGGCCTTTGACTTGCGGACCGGCCATGACCGGCTGCTGAGTCTGCTGGGCCAGCTCGTTGCCTGCGATCTCGTCCTGGTTGTACAGGCGAACGCCTGCCAACACAGCAACGGTCACCGAGGCGGCCACTGCCAGACGACCCAGGCTACGCCATGGACCACGCGAGGCTTTTGCCGGAACGGCTTCATCCGCCAGTGCAGCAGAAACGGCCGCAGCAATATCCAGACGAGGGATTAGGAGATCCTTGTGCATCACCGCCCGAGCGACTTGGTAACGAGACCAGGTATCACGGGTTTCGGCGTCATCAAATGCGTTGAGCACTCGACGAAGTTCCAGTTCATCCGCTTCGTTATCCATCACTGCGGACAGCGATTCCTGCAGGGCATCACGACTCATGGCGGTTCCTCTCTTGGCTGTCGCCGCTGTCTTTAGTTTTCCTGCAACAACGGTTGCAAGGCTTTGTCGATGGCTTCTCGGGCCCGGAAAATCCGTGACCTCACAGTCCCCACCGGACATTGCATGACGCTCGCAATGTCTTCGTAACTCAGACCATCGAATTCACGTAAAGTTAACGCCGTACGCAAATCTTCTGGCAGTTGCTGAATAGTGCGATGAACGGTGCCTTCGATCTCGTCGCGCAGCAATGCACGCTCCGGCGACTCGAGATCTTTGAGGCCGTGATCACCATCGTAAAATTCTGCATCTTCTGAACTGACATCACTGTCTGGTGGGCGGCGACCGCGTGACACCAGATAGTTTTTCGCCGTGTTAATGGCGATGCGGTACAGCCACGTATAAAACGCACTGTCACCGCGGAAATTTCCAAGTGCACGGTAAGCCTTGATAAAGGCTTCCTGTGCAACGTCCTGCGCTTCATGGGTGTCGTGCACAAACCGCACGATCAACCCGAGAATTTTGTGCTGGTATTTCAGCACTAGCAGATCAAATGCTCGCTTATCACCGCGCTGTACGCGCTCGACCAGCTGCTGATCCTCTTCCTGGGTTAGCATGAACACTCCTCGTTGTACTTGAAGGAGGCTTGCATAACTAAACGATCAGGCTTGCAAACATAGACTCGGGCTTTTCGCAAAAGTTCTCCCCCTTCAAGCAAGTTTCCGGCATGCACTGATTTGGCACACACGAAAAACGCAGCACGGTCGGTGCCGGCTGCGCGAATAATCTTGTCGCCGGTTTCGTGACGCGTCCAATGCTCCCGACGGGCCAATAAACTCAACGTTTTCCCAGCTTTCGGGCAACCTGCTATTGAGTCGGGGCTTATGCAAAAAGTTCCCGTCCCGCCAACCGGCCGTTTCCCAACGCTGCGCAGCATAATCTCACAATGCCACGAAGGCGTGGCTATTGTGCCGCTCCACCCCTCTATATACTAGTGGCCCGTGTGACCCTTTGATTCGCCGATCCAGGCGTCCTGTTTGCGCCCCCCTTTGGATCGCTTTTTGCGGAATCCGTCAAATGAGCCAACAGTTTCAACACGATGTCCTCGTCATCGGCAGCGGCGCCGCCGGCTTGAGCCTGGCCCTGACCCTGCCCAGCCATTTGCGTATAGCGGTTTTGAGCAAAGGCGACCTGGCCAACGGCTCGACCTTCTGGGCCCAGGGCGGCGTGGCTGCGGTGCTGGACGACACAGACACCGTGCAATCCCACGTCGAAGACACCCTTAACGCCGGCGGTGGCCTGTGCAACGAAGACGCCGTGCGCTTCACCGTCGAGCACAGCCGGGAAGCCATCCAATGGTTGATCGACCAAGGTGTGCCCTTCACCCGCGATGAACATGCCGGCAGCGACGACGGTGGCTTTGAGTTCCACCTGACCCGCGAAGGCGGCCACAGCCATCGCCGAATCATTCACGCTGCCGATGCCACCGGGGCCGCGATTTTCAAGACCCTGCTCGATCAGGCCCGCCAACGCCCCAACATCCAATTGCTGGAGCAGCGCGTCGCCGTCGACCTGATCACCGAAAAACGCCTGGGCCTGCCGGGCGAACGCTGCCTGGGCGCCTACGTACTGAACCGCACCAGCGGTGAAGTCGATACCTATGGCGCACGCTTCACCATTCTCGCCTCGGGCGGCGCCGCCAAGGTCTACCTCTATACCAGCAACCCCGACGGTGCGTGCGGCGACGGCATTGCGATGGCCTGGCGCTCGGGCTGCCGGGTCGCCAACCTGGAGTTCAACCAATTCCACCCCACGTGCCTGTATCACCCGCAGGCCAAGAGCTTTTTGATCACCGAAGCCCTGCGCGGCGAAGGCGCACATTTGAAGCTGCCCAATGGCGAACGCTTCATGCAGCGCTTCGACCCACGCGCCGAGCTGGCACCACGCGATATCGTCGCCCGCGCCATCGACCACGAAATGAAGCGCCTGGGTATCGACTGCGTGTATCTGGACATCAGCCACAAGCCCGAAGCCTTCATCAAGACCCACTTCCCGACCGTCTACGAACGCTGCCTGACCTTCAATATCGACATCACCAAGGGCCCGATCCCCGTGGTGCCGGCCGCGCACTACACCTGCGGTGGCGTGATGGTCGATCAGCATGGCCGCACCGACGTGCCGGGCCTGTATGCCATCGGCGAAACCAGCTTCACTGGCCTGCACGGCGCCAACCGCATGGCCAGCAATTCATTGCTCGAATGCTTCGTGTATGCCCGCTCGGCGGCAGCGGACATTCTTGAGCAACTGCCGCGCATCCCGGTACCAGCCGCCCTGCCCCGCTGGGATGCGAGCCAGGTCACTGATTCGGACGAAGACGTGATCATCGCTCACAACTGGGACGAGCTGCGACGCTTCATGTGGGACTATGTGGGCATCGTGCGCACCAACAAGCGCCTGCAAAGGGCGCAACATCGGGTGCGCTTGCTGCTGGATGAGATCGACGAGTTCTACAGCAACTACAAGGTCAGCCGCGACCTGATCGAATTGCGCAACCTGGCCCAAGTGGCCGAGCTGATGATCCGGTCGGCCATGGAGCGCAAGGAAAGCCGCGGCTTGCATTACACCCTCGACTATCCACAGATGCTGCCCGAAGCCCGGGACACTATCCTGGTGCCAACCACCTACGCCGGCTGAACTTCAGGCGTACCCGCAGGCGCCGGTGCACATCGGCGGCCTGTGCATCCCTTGGCACGCAGATGGACCGCACTCGCCGTTCACCCTGCGCCCGGTAACGCAACACCACGATCAGCGGCAACGCCAGGCTGTCGGGCCGCAGTTGCACAGGGTGCCACCCGCGTGCGGCGCTCCATAATTGCCAGCCATCGTCGTCACGGCGCAGGCCACGAATCGACGAACGGTGAGTGAGCAGAATTTGCCGCGGTAACACCCAGGCACAATGAGCCAGGCATAACAGGATGCCCAGGCTTGAGTAAGGCAGGTTTAGAACCAGCAGGCTGCCCAGCGCGATCAGTTGGGCAAGCACATAGGCCGCCAGCAACAGCCGCGAGGCCTGCCAGCGGCATTCGAAACGATTACTTGGGCTGGACACGGTCCAGGATCATCCGAACCATGCGCTGCAGCTCCGGGTCTTCGGATTCGGCGCGCTCCATGAACCAGCCAAACATGTCCTGGTCTTCGCACGTAAGCAACCTGACGTAGAGGTCGCGGTCCACCTGATTGAGCGTCGCGTACACCTCTTTGGTGAAAGGCACCAGCAACACATCCAGCTCCAGCATGCCGCGACGGCTGTGCCAGTAGAGGCGATTGATTTCTACATCTTCGACCATGGAGCCCTCCTAAAATAGAGCGCAAGTATACAGCCCAGGCGACACCGGAACAGTCGGCTTTGGTCGACCGCGACGAAACTATGCATTTGCCGGACGCCCCTCTATGATGCACCCATGACTTTTTGACCTGCGATGACCCATGGCTGACTCCGCTTTTTTCTGCTCCCTGTCCCACGAAGGCGTTCTCGCCGTCCGCGGCTCTGATGCTGCCAAGTTCCTGCAGGGCCAACTGACCTGCAACCTTAATTACCTGAGTGAAACCCAGGCCAGCCTGGGCGCGCGCTGCACGCAAAAAGGCCGGATGCAGTCGAGCTTCCGCATCCTGCTGCAGGGTGATGGCGTACTCCTGGCCATGGCCACCGAGTTGCTTGAACCGCAGCTGGCAGATTTGAAAAAGTACGCGGTGTTCTCCAAATCCAAGCTCACCGACGAAAGCGCTGCCTGGGCGCGCTTCGGCCTGGCGAACGCAGACGCGGCCCTGAGCGCCCTGGGCCTCGCGCTGCCGGTCGAGACCGATAGCGTGGCGCGCAACGAAGCATTGATCGCCGTCCGCGTTTCCCCGGGCCGTGCCGAACTCTGGGTACCTGCCGAACACGCCGGCGCCGTGCGCAGCCAATTGGCCGCGCAGTTGCAACAAGCTCAATTGAATGCCTGGCTGCTTGGTCAGATCCGTGCCGGTATCGGCCAGGTGATGCCCCAGACGCGCGAGTTGTTCATCCCGCAGATGCTCAACCTGCAGGCCGTGGGTGGCGTCAGCTTCAAGAAAGGCTGCTACACCGGCCAGGAAATCGTCGCGCGCATGCAGTACCTGGGCAAACTCAAGCGGCGCCTGTATCGCCTGAGCCTGGAGGCCGACGAACTTCCCGAGCCAGGCACGCCGCTGTTTTCCCCCAGCCATAACAGCGCAATCGGCGAAGTGGTCATCGCGGCAAAAGCTGACCAGTCGATTGAACTTCTCGCTGTGCTGCAAGCCGAAGCTGCCGACAGTGGCGACGTGCGCTTGGGCACCTTGGAGGGCCCGGGCTTGCACCTGCTTGACCTGCCCTACCAACTGGACCGTGATCGCGAGATCCAGCGTTAATCGCCGTACTTTTTTGCAGCACCCTAGAGAGCATGAATGAACAAGCTGGCGGAAAAAGTCCAACAAGCGTTGGTAACGGCCATCGACAACGATGACCTGGTTCTGCCGACATTGCCGGAGGTGGCCCTGAAAATTCGCCAGGCCGCCGAAGACCCGGACATCAGCATCAGCCACCTGAGCAAAGTGATCAGTCGTGACACGGCCCTGTCGGCGCGCCTGATCAAAGTGGTCAACAGCCCGTTGCTACGGGCCAGCCAGGAAGTCACCGACCTGCACACCGCCATCACCCGGCTTGGTACCAACTACAGCAGCAACCTGGCCATCGGCCTGGTGATGGAGCAGATCTTTCACGCCCGCTCCGAGGTGGTCGAACAGAAAATGCGCGACGTATGGCGCCGCAGCCTGGAGGTGGCGGGCGTGAGCTACGCCTTGTGCCGTCGCCACAGCCAGCTCAAGCCAGACCAGGCGGCCCTGGGTGGCCTGGTGCATCAGATCGGCGTGCTGCCGATCCTCACCTATGCCGAGGATCACTATGAGCTGCTGGCCGACCCCGTCAGCCTCAACCACGTCATCGACAGCATCCACCCGGTGCTGGGCGACAAGCTGCTGCGGGTCTGGGACTTTCCCGAGATGCTGGTGAACGTGCCAGGCCAATACCTGGACCTGACGCGCGACTCTGCAAGCCTGGACTACGTCGACCTGGTGCAGGTCGCCGCGCTGTACTGCCACCGCGGCACCGACCATCCCCTGGGGACCGCGCCGATTGCCACATTGCCGGCCATCACGAAGTTACGCATAGACCTGCACAGCGACGCCCTGCGCAGCGAACTGGACGAAGCGCGCTCGATGTTTTACTGATCAACCCGCGATAAAACTCACGCGCACCTTAAGCCCCGCCAGCTCGCCATCATGCAGGCTGATCTGCGCCAGGTGCGCACGGCAAATCTCCCCGACAATCGCCAGCCCCAAGCCCGACCCCATGCCCTGCTGGCTGCGTCGATAAAAGCGCTCGAATACCCGGTCCCGCTCATCCAGCGGGATGCCGGGGCCGTCATCCTCCACCTCCAGCACCGCCGGGGCCGTCACGCGCAGAATCACATTGCCGCCGGGCGGGGTATGGGCCAAGGCGTTATCCACCAGGTTACTCAGCAGCTCATTCAACAGCGTCGGTTCGCCGCGCAGCCATACCGGCTCGTCGGCCTCCAGCGCCAGGGCCACGCCCCGCGCGTGGGCCAGCGGCGCCATGGCCATACCGAGCTCACGGGCCAATTGGCTCAAATCGAGCAGTTGCGCACCGCCTTCGGCAATGGCCCGGGCACCGTTTTCGATGCGGGCCAGGGACAACAATTGATTGGCCAGGTGCGTCAGCCGGTCGGTGCCCTGGGCGGCCGTTTCCAGGGTGTTGCGCCAGGTGGCGGGTTCTTCGGCACGCAAGCCCAGTTCCAGCCTGGCCTTGAGCGCCGCCAGGGGGGTGCGCAGCTCGTGGGCAGCGTCGGCAATAAACTGCGCCTGGCGCTCGAACTGCCCGCGCAGACGTTCGGTGAAATGGTTGAGTGAGCGTACCAGTGGGCCGAACTCGTCCTGAACTTCCACCAAGGGCAGGGGCCGCAGATCATCAGGCTGGCGCTCTTCCACCGCTGTACGCAGGCGTTCCAGCGGGCGCAGCGCGGCGCTCACCGCGAACCACACCAGCAATAACGCACCGATGGCGAGCATGCCCAGGCGCAACAAGGTGTCGGCCATCAGGCTGCGGGCCATGGCCACCCGGGCTTCGTCGGTCTCCGCAACACGAATTTCGGCCATGCCGTTCATGTTCGGTTCCGAGACGGCCTTGAGCAGGCTCACCACGCGCACAGGCTGGCCCAAATACATGGCGTTGTAGAACCGCGCCAAGGCCGGGTAATCGTCGGTGCGGGGCGTGCCGGGCGGCGGGCCGGGCAGGTTTTCGTAACCGGAAATCAGTTTCTGATCAATATCATTGACCTGGTAATAAATGCGCCCGGCACTGTCGTAGGCAAAGGTGTCCAGGGCCACATAGGGCACATTGGCGCTGAGGGTGCCGTCCACCTGGGTCAAACCGGCGGCAATGGTGCGTGCCGAGGCCAGCAGCGTGCGGTCATAAGCGGTGTCGGCGGCTTCGCGACCGTTCCAATAAGCGCTCATGCCGCTGGCGAGCATCAACAACACCAGCAATAACGCAAGGTTGCACAGCAAGCGCCAGCGCAGGCTGCTGGGCTTATGCATCACGGGCTTCCAGCAAATAGCCAAGGCCGCGGAAGGTGACGATGGCGATGGGTTGGCCATCGAGCTTCTTGCGCAGGCGATGCACGTAGATTTCGATGGCGTCGGGGCTGGCCTCCTCGTCCAGGCCGAATACCTGGGAAGCCAATTGCTCCTTGCTCATCACGCGCCCCGGCCGGGCGATCAAGGCTTCGAGCACCGCTTGTTCTCGGGAGGTCAAGGTCATCAGCTCGCCTGCGACCGTGAAGCGCCGAGTGTCGAGGTCGTACACCAGCACACCGCAGGTTTGCTGACGCTCGCCGCCCAACACGCTGCGCCGCAACAGTGCCTTGACCCGTGCTTCGAGTTCCGTGAGTTCAAACGGTTTAGCCAGGTAGTCATCGGCGCCCAGGTTCAGGCCGTGCACGCGGTCTTTTACATCACTGCGAGCAGTCAGCATCAGCACCGGCAGGTTTTTTCCACGTGCCCGCAAACGCGCGAGCACCTCGAAACCATCCAGGCGCGGCAGCCCTACGTCCAGGATCACCGCGGCGTATTCCTCGCTGCTCAAGGCCAGGTCCGCCGCCACGCCGTCATGCAACACATCAACGGTCAAACCCATGCTCTTGAGCGCTTGGGCGACACTTTCGGCGAGCTGCAGATGGTCTTCAACCAGGAGGACACGCATGGATTTCTACCTCATTCAGGGGTGGTCGGCGCCACGCTTTGCCCGGCAGTTTACAGCCGCAACCTGGCCTGTGAAGCCCGAAAACATTGAAAGGCGATTGAAAGGTTAGTGAAAGCTTCGCCCTTTAGCATCCAACCACGGTGGTCTATGCCCGCCGAGTTGCCTGACCCGTAGCGCCCGAAAAACGCCTCGAAGCGTTTTCGCCAAAATAAGAACAATAACGGAGTACACCACGATGCTGTCGACCCAGCCACAGGCTTGCCCGCCTGTTCGCTCTTGCCGTCTGACCCACACCGCCCTCGCCAGTGCCGCTGCCCTTGCCGGCTTTGCGCCGCTCAGCCAGGCTGCCTTCTTCGAAGACAGTAGCGCGACCCTGGAAACCCGCAACATGTACTTCAATCGCGACTTTCGCGACGGTACCAGTGCGCAGCAATCCAAGCGCGACGAATGGGCCCAGGGCTTCATGCTCAACCTGCAATCAGGCTACACCGACGGCACCGTCGGCTTTGGCGTGGATGCGCTGGGCATGCTCGGCGTCAAGCTCGACTCCAGCCCCGACCGCACCGGCACCGGCCTGCTGCCGACCCACGATGACGGCCGCGCCGCCAACGAGTACGCCAAGCTGGGCCTGACCGGCAAAGTGAAAATCTCGGCGACTGAGCTGAAAATCGGCTCGCTGATCCCCGAACTGCCGATCCTCAAGCCCAACGACGGGCGCATCCTGCCGCAGACCTTCAACGGTGGCTTGATCACCTCCAAGGAATTCAAGAACCTGGTGTTCACCGGTGGCCGCCTGGACAAAGCCAAGGACCGCGACGACACCAACTACGAAGACATCGCGCTCAATAACAAGAACAGCCGCTTCCTCAGCGGTGCCACCGGCAAGCACTTCAACTTCGGTGGCGTCGACTACAAGTTCGCCGACAAGATCACCGGCAGCTACCACTTCGCCCAACTCGACGACGTGTATCGCCAACACTTCTTCGGCATGGTCGCCTCACGCCCGATGGGCCCTGGCACTTTCGCCGCCGACCTGCGGCTGGCCATCAGCGATGACACCGGCTCGGCCCGCGGCGGCAATATCGACAACAAGTCCCTCAACGGCCTGTTCAGCTATGCCCTCAATGGCCATAAGCTCAGCGCCGGCTACCAGCACATGTCCGGCGACAGCGCCTTCCCATATGTGGATGGCAGCGACCCATACCTGGTCAACTTCGTGCAGATCAACGATTTTGCCGGCGCCGAAGAACGCTCCTGGCAGGCACGTTACGACTACGACTTCGCCAAGCTGGGCATTCCTGGCTTGAGTTTCATGAGCCGTTACCTCTCGGGTGACAACATCAAGCTCAAGAACGGCGAGACCGGCAAGGAGTGGGAACGCAACAGCGAGATCAAGTACGTGGTGCAAAGCGGCACGTTCAAAGATGTGGCCGTGCGCCTGCGTAACGCCACCTATCGTTCCAACTACTCGGCCCGTGATGCGGATGAAATGCGCTTGCTGGTCAGCTATAGCGTCGCACTTTGGTAGTACCCCTCATAACAACAACGATGGAGATCGCCATGACCCCTTCACTGCGTAAATTTGCCCTCGCCGCCGGCTGCATGCTGTTCGCCGGCCAACTGCTGGCCGCCGACGAACCCAAGCGTCCGGAATGCATCGCCCCGGCCTCCCCTGGCGGCGGTTTTGACCTGACCTGCAAACTGGCGCAAAGCGCGCTGGTGAACCAGAAGCTGCTGACCAAGCCGATGCGTGTGACCTACATGCCAGGCGGCGTGGGCGCGGTGGCCTACAACGCGGTCGTCGCCCAGCGCCCTGCAGATGCCGGCACGTTGGTCGCCTGGTCGAGCGGTTCGTTGCTGAACCTGGCCCAGGGCAAGTTCGGCCGTTTTGATGAAAGCGCCGTGCGCTGGTTGGCGGCAGTGGGCACCAGCTATGGCGCCATCGCGGTGAAAAGCGACTCGCCCTACAAGACCCTCGATGACCTGGTTAAAGCCCTGAAGAAAGACCCAGGCAGCGTGGTGATCGGCTCCGGCGGCACCGTCGGCAGCCAGGACTGGATGCAAACCGCGCTGATCGCCAAGGCCGCCGGGATCAACCCGCGCGAACTGCGTTACGTCGCCCTTGAGGGTGGCGGTGAAATCGCTACGGCTCTGCTGGGGGGGCACATCCAGGTGGGCAGTACCGACATCTCCGACTCCATGCCGCATATCCAGAGCGGCGATATGCGCCTGCTGGCGGTGTTCTCCGAGCAACGCCTGGATGAGCCGGAAATGAAGGACATCCCGACCGCCAAAGAGCAAGGCTACGACATCGTCTGGCCGGTGGTGCGTGGCTTCTACCTGGGGCCAAAGGTCAGCGATGCCGACTACGCCTGGTGGAAAGACGCCTTCGACAAACTGCTGGCTTCCGAGGAGTTCGCCAAGCTGCGAGACCAGCGCGAGCTGTTCCCGTTCGCCATGACGGGCCAGGAGCTGGACACCTACGTGAAGAAACAGGTGGCTGACTACAAAGTGCTGGCCAAAGAGTTCGGCCTGATCCAGTAATCGCTCCTCTTTTTGTGTAATGCCCCTGTAGGAGCGAGCTTGCTCGCTCCTACAGGGGCCTTGGAGTTTTCTATGCTCTTACAACGCATTTTCGCTGCCGTGCTGTTACTGGCCTGTATCGGCCTGGCGCTCATGGCCTGGCCGTATCAAGCGGCCTTTTCCTACGAACCTGTAGGGCCCAGGGCCTTTCCCCTGCTGCTGCTCGGGCTGATGGGCCTGGCGCTCATCTACATGATGATTCGCCCGCAGGCGACCAAACACACCGACGATGAACCCGCGCTGGATCAACCCACGTTGATCAAGATCGGCATCTGTGTGGCCCTGCTGCTGGTGTTTGCCGGCACATTCGAATCCTTGGGTTTCATTCTCAGCAGCATGCTGATCGGTATTCCGATGGCACGGCTGTACGGCGGCCGCTGGTTGCCCAGCGTGGTGATCATCACCTTGATGAGCGTCGGTCTTTATCTGCTGTTCGATAAAACCATGGACGTACCGTTGCCCCTCGGCCTGCTCGACGTTCTGGAGAACTGACATGGATACTTTTGGCTATTTGGGCCAGGGTTTCGGCGTTGCGCTGAGCCCCTATAACCTGGTGACCGCGTTGTGCGGCACCCTGATTGGCACCGTGGTCGGCCTGTTGCCGGGCCTGGGCCCGATCAACGGCGTGGCACTGTTGATCCCCATCGCCTTTGCTCTGGGCTTGCCGCCAGAGTCGGCGCTGATCCTGCTGGCAGCCGTGTACCTGGGCTGCGAATACGGTGGCCGCATCAGTTCGATTTTGCTGAACATCCCGGGCGAAGCGTCCACCGTGATGACCACCCTCGACGGTTACCCGATGGCCCGCAAAGGCCTGGCCGGCGTGGCACTGTCGTTGTCGGCCTGGAGTTCGTTCATTGGGGCGTTTATCGCCACCTGCGGCATGGTGCTGTTCGCCCCGCTGCTGGCCAAGTGGGCAATTGCGTTCGGCCCGGCGGAATATTTTGTTTTAATGGTGTTTGCGATTGTCTGCCTGGGCGGCATGGCCGGTGACAAACCACTGAAGACTTTTGTTGCGGCGCTGATCGGCTTGTTCCTTTCCTGCGTGGGCATCGACGCCAACAGCGGTGTGTACCGCTTTACCGGCGACAATATTCACCTGACCGATGGCATCCAGTTCGTGGTGTTGGTACTCGGCCTGTTCTCCATCAGCGAGATTCTCCTGCTGCTGGAAAAAACCCACCGTGGCCAGGAAGCAGTGAAAGCCACCGGGCGCATGATGTTCAACGTCAAGGAAGCCTTATCGGTACTGACCGTGAACCTTCGTTGCGGCGTATCGGGTTTTATCATAGGCGTATTGCCGGGTGCGGGTGCGACCATGGCCTCGGCCGTTGCCTACATGACCGAGAAACGCATCGCAGGCGCCAGCGGCAAGTTCGGCCAAGGCGACATGCGCGGCCTGGCCGCCCCTGAAACCGCCATTGGCGCATCGGTCTGCGGCGCCATGGTGCCGATGCTGACCCTCGGCGTTCCTGGCTCCGGCACCACAGCGGTGATGATCGGCGCCCTGTCGCTGTACAACATCACTCCCGGCCCACTGCTGTTCCAACAGCAACCGGACATTGTCTGGGGCCTGATCGCCTCGTTGTTCATCGCCAACATCATGCTGGTCGTGCTCAACATCCCGATGATCCGCATCTTCACCCGTATCCTCGCCGTGCCGAACTGGGCGCTGGTGCCGGTGATCGCCATCATCACCGCGATTGGCGTGTACGCCGTGCATGCCACCACCTTCGATCTGTTCCTGATGATCGCCATCGGCATCTTCGGCTACATCCTGCGCAAGCTGGACTTCCCGCTGTCGCCGCTGCTGCTGGGCTTTATCCTCGGCGGTTTGATGGAGCAGAACCTGCGCCGTGCGCTGTCGATCTCCAACGGTGCGCTGGAAATCCTGTGGTCGAGCCCGATCACCTTTGGCGTCTGGGTGCTGACCGCAATCATGCTGCTTGTACCGCTGCTGCGTATCTGGCGTAAACGCGTGCAACAGCGTCGTGCCCTGGCCGATGTCTGAGGTCACCTTTAAACATTGGTGGGGAACACCGCTGGTCGGCCTGGCCGGCGGTTACCTGGCCAGCCTGGTGGGCTGGCCGTTGCCGTACATGGTCGGCTCGTTGCTGGCGATTATCCTGGTGCGTTGCCTCACGCCCTGGCAATTGGCGGAGATTCCCGGCGGGCGCAAATGCGGCCAATGGGTGGTGGGCATCGGCATTGGCCTGCACTTCACCCCACTGGTGATCGAGCAGGTGATGAGCCACTTCGGCCTGATCTTCTTCGGTGCACTGGTCACCAGCTTGTCGAGTGTGGTCGGCGTGTGGTTGATGCGCCGCAGCGGGGAAGACCGCGCCACGGCGTTTTTCTCCAGCATGCCGGGCGGTTCCGGGGAGATGGTCAACCTGGGCGCTCGCAACGGCGCGGTGCTCAGCCGGGTTGCGGCCGGGCAGAGTTTGCGTGTGCTGGTGGTGGTGTTATGTGTGCCGGCGATCTTCAAGTATTTGCTCGGAGGCGGCGCACCGCAGTTTCACCCGGCGCCGGTGGACTGGGCGTGGCTGGCCCTGCTGTTTCCGGTGGGTGCGCTGGTTGCCTGGGGCTGGCAACGCTTGCGCCAACCCAACCCTTGGCTGTTCGGGCCATTGTTGGTGAGTGCGATTGCCAGTGTGACCTGGGATTTACACATTGGCCTGCCCGACGGCGGCAGCCAGATCGGCCAATGGTTGATCGGCAGCGGGTTGGGCTGCCACTTCAATCGGCAGTTCTTCCGTCGCGCGCCCTCATTCATGGGCCGCACTTTGATTGGCACGGCATTGACCATGCTGCTGGCGACGTTAGCGGCGGTGGGCTTGAGCGCCCTCACTCACCTCGACCTGCGATCACTGACCCTGGGCATGATGCCAGGCGGTATCGCTGAGATGAGCCTGACAGCTGAAACCCTGCAGCTGTCGGTGCCCTTGGTGACGGCGATGCAGGTGATGCGCTTGTTGTTCGTGCTGTTCTTGGCCGAGCCGTTGTTTCGGCACTGGAACCGTCAGCCCGCCCCCCTCTAAAACCTCCCACATGTTGAATGTGCCAGGCCTCAGACGGGTGGCAAACGCCACTCGATGGGGGCCTCGCCATTCTGCTCGAGAAACTTGTTGGCCCGGCTGAAATGCCCGCAGCCCAGAAACCCGCGATACGCCGACAACGGCGAAGGATGCACCGAGGTCAGCACCAGATGCTTGGTGGCGTCGATGAGCTTCTGCTTGCTTTGAGCATGGGCGCCCCACAGCAGGAACACCAGGTGCGGCTGATGCTCGCTGACTACCTCGATAATCCGATCGGTAAAGAACTGCCAACCCTTGCCCGCATGGGCGTTGGCGTTGGCGCGCTCCACGGTCATGGTGGTGTTGAGCATCAGCACGCCCTGGTCGGCCCAGCTTTGCAGGTAGCCGTGGTTGGGGATGTCGATGTTCAGGTCGCGCTTGAGCTCTTTATAGATATTGACCAGCGACGGCGGCGCCGGCACGCCCGGTTGCACCGAGAAACACAGGCCATGGGCCTGGCCAGGGCCGTGGTAGGGGTCCTGGCCGAGGATCACGACCTTGACCTTGTCCAGCGGTGTTGAATTGAGTGCGTTGAAAATCAATGGGCCGGGCGGGTAGATCTCTTTGCCAGCGGCATGCTCCTGGCGCAGAAACTCGCGCAATTGCGCCATGTAAGGCTTCTCGAACTCTTCACGCAGAGCGTGTTTCCAGCTGGGTTCGAGTTTGATACGGTCGCCATCGGTCATAGTTGAATTGTCTTGTAAAAAAGAATGAGGCGAACCCTAGGAAAGCCGACCCCGCTTGTCAATTGATCTGACACAGCACCGGCACTTTCTCACGAAGGGATCATACTCATCCTTCACCTTCTCGATTGAGGTCACGATGAACCTGCATTTCGAAGAACTGACCGGCAGTGGCGGCGCTCGCATCGGTATCGCCAGCCTGGACGCGCCAAAGTCCCTTAACGCCCTCTCCCTGCCAATGATTCTGGCCCTGGATGAGCGCATGGAGGCCTGGGCCAAAGATCCGCAGATCGTCTGTGTGCTGCTACGCGGTAACGGTCCCAAAGCCTTTTGCGCCGGTGGCGAAGTGCGCAGCCTGGCTCAGGCTTGCCGTGAGCAGCCCGGCGAAGTTCCGGCTCTGGCCGCCCAGTTTTTTGCCGCTGAATATCGTCTTGACTACCGCCTGCACACCTTCCCAAAGCCGTTGATCTGCTGGGGCCACGGTTATGTCTTGGGCGGTGGCATGGGCCTGTTGCAAAGCGCCGCCGTGCGTATCGTTACGCCAAGCAGTCGTCTGGCCATGCCCGAGATCAGCATTGGCTTGTACCCGGATGTGGGGGCCAGTTGGTTCTTGTCCCGCTTGCCGGGTAAGCTCGGCCTGTTCCTGGGCCTCACCGGCGCCCATATCAACGGTCGCGACGCGCTGGACTTGGGCCTGGCAGACCGTTTTCTGCGTGATGACCAGCAAGACGAATTGCTCGATGGCCTGCTGCAGCTGAACTGGCAGGAACAGAGCGCGATGCAACTCAACAGCTTGCTCAAGGCCCTGGCGCAGGAGGCGATCAGCGATCAACCCGACGCGCAATGGCTACCACGCCGCCCACAGATCGACGAATGGCTGGATGTAGGAGATGTACGCTGTGCCTGGCGCGCCTTGAACCTGCTGCGCGACCACAGCGACCCGCTATTGAGCCGGGCCGGCAAAACCCTGAGTGAGGGCTGCCCACTGACGGCGCATCTGGTGTGGGAACAGCTCCAGCGCGCCCGCCACCTATCCCTGGCCCAGGTGTTCCAGATGGAATACACCCTGAGCCTCAACTGCTGCCGTCATCCGGAATTTGCCGAAGGGGTGCGGGCGCGCCTGATCGACAAAGACCAGGCGCCTCATTGGCACTGGCCGGATATCAACACACTCCCGGAAGCGGTGGTGCAGGCGCACTTTGACAAGGCCTGGGAAGGTAGAAATCCTCTGGCAGATTTATCTGACTACTGACAGGTCTGTACGTTTGTCGTTGACCTTGAACTTGCAATTGTCCGGTTGGCTGTCCACGCACGTATACACCGGCAACTCGAACGCATCGGGCTGCAGCTTCCAATACAAGGAGCTGGTCAACGACATGTTGATAATCTCATTGCCCCTGCTTGGCCTCAACGCTACTACTACCCCGCTCCAGTTGGTGCGGTAGATGCACTTGTCCATGTAGCCGTTTCCTCTCTCCTCGCCGTCGCCCGGCATGAAGACTGCGCCAATGAACCCGTCGACAACACCACGCGACGCGACCTTCGGACTTTGCCAGCGCAGGCCGTTGTCTTGGGCGCGATAATGGCCATCGGCGTACACGATCTGCGACGGATAAGGACAGCCTTGCTCCGCACTTGCCGAGGCAATGAAGCAGCTCATCAGCAGGAGCACGCAAATCAATTGTTTGAACATAGGGATTCCATCTGCTCAGTCTCACCACGCAAAAGCACAAGGCTTCTCGTTAGTGAAGTACAGCTAGCGCCTCAAAGATAGCTGTTAAATCTGACAGTACGGACATACGGTACCTATAAAAAACGGCGCATGATGCGCCGCTTGTTTTTCAAGATATTTAACGGTGACCGCCGCGACCACCTCCGTGGTCGGAACCGCGTCCACGCCCGCCATTACCCCAGCGGTCGCCCCACCCCTGGTTGGGGTAGGGTCGGTAGCCGGCGCGAGGGTAATAGCGCGGGGCTGGTTGGTAGTAGCGCGGCGCCGAATAGTAGCGAGGCTGTGGCGCATAGTAGCGAGGCGCTGGCGCGTAATAGCTGCGCCCAGAAGGGTAATAACGCGGGCCGCCGTAGTAATAGGCTGGCGCCGGCGCGGTGTAGACCTCGGAGCGATAGTAGGTGGCGCCTCCATCGTAATAGGGCACGCAGGCTGAAAGGGTCAGGCCGAGCAAAGCGATGAGCAGCAGTCGTCGATACATGGCGGCCTCCTGGACCGCGGAAGAGCTCCTCCAGCGACGCTGGCGAGCGGCATTCAGCTTTCACTGAATGACGAAACATCTGACATCAAAAACCGAATCTGGTGCGTTCGCGACACAAGTGGAAACATCTGTTTCAGACGAAGTGAAGGTCTGTCAAAAACCCATGATGATGGAATGCCGCCCAGCCGCGCTGTATCGTGCAACAACTACCGCTGTCCTACCCGATGCCTGCCTGAACCGACCCATGACCACACCGACCCTATGCCCCGCCTGCGGTGCCCGCAACGACTGCTCCCTGGCCGATCCGCGCACGGCCGATCAAGCCTGCTGGTGCTACAGCGTCATCATCGACCCGGCGGTGCTTGAAGCCCTGCCGGATGAGGTGCGCAATAAAGCCTGCCTGTGCCCACGCTGCGCCCAAGTGGACGAACAGTTGCGTAACCGCCATGCGCGTTGATCGCTTCCTAAGCAACCTGCCACAGTTCAATCGTAAACAAGTGCGCTTGTTGCTGGTGGAGCGCCGGGTGACCGTCGAGGGTGTTGCAGTCAGCGATCCGCACCATGACGTACGTGAGTTCAGCCAGGTTTGCGTTGACGGTGAAATTCTGCAAGCGGGCAAGCCGGCACGCTATTTCATGCTGCACAAACCCCAGGGCTGCGTCAGCGCCACGTCGGACCCGCAACACTCCACGGTCCTGGACCTGCTGCACGAACCGGACAAAGCCGACCTGCATATCGCCGGGCGCCTGGATTTCAACACCACCGGCCTGATGCTGATCACCAACGATGGCCAATGGTCACGGCGCCTCACGCAACCACAGACCAAGTTGCCCAAGGTGTACCACGTGCAAACCGAACAGGACATCGGCCCGCAGTATGCGATGACGTTCGCGGCAGGGGTGTATTTCGCCTTTGAAGATCTCACTACCCAACCTGCCAAACTTGAACGGCTGGGCCCAAGAACGGCCCGGTTGAGCATCGTCGAAGGCCGCTATCACCAGGTGAAGCGCATGTTCGGGCATTTTGATAACAAGGTAATCGGCCTGCACCGCGAGCGAATGGGCCCCTTGGTGCTGGATACCTCGCTTGCGCCGGGTCAGTATCGGCCACTGACTGACGACGAGATCCGACTAATCTGACGACCGTTCAGCCGGTGATGGCAAAAAACCAACCGCTTACCTTGCGACCTGCCTTCGGTGCTGCTTGAATCAAGGCTTCAGCCAGATGATGACTGATGAGTCGCCCTATAACCTCCAAGAAACACCTGCCGCGCCCGTGCTTGATCGTCGGGCCCTCCCGGCAAACCGCCCGCCATAACAACACCCGCCGGCCAGCCGTCATCGGACCGACGTGAGCCTTCATTTTCCAGGCGTATGCCTACCTGTCATAAAGCACGTGCAAAGTGATTTGCGCGCACTACCCGCTTGCCAGGAGTCTTACGACATGAGGCCAGAAATCGCTGTGCTGGATATACAGGGTCAGTATCGGGTTTACACGGAGTTCTATCGCGCGGACGCGGCGGCAAAGACCATCGTCCTGGTCAACGGCTCCATGGCGACCACGGCGTCCTTCGCTCAAACCGTCAAAAGCCTGTACCCGCAATTCAATGTGGTGTTGTACGACCAGCCCTACGCTGGCCGTTCCAAAATCCATAACCGTCATGAGCAGATGCTCACCAAGGAAGTCGAAGGCCAGATCCTCCTGGAACTGCTCGACCACTTCGCAGCTGAATATGTGCTGTCCTTCTCCTGGGGCGGCGCCGCCACGTTGGTCGCCCTTGCACACCGGCCCCGTAGGATAGAAAAAGCCGTGATCAGCTCCTTCTCGCCGGTAATCAATGCGCCGATGCGCGACTACCTCGAACGAGGCGTCGACTACCTGGGCAACCTCGACCGCGACCGTGTCGGCCACTTGGTCAACAGCACCATTGGCAAGCACCTGCCTTCGCTGTTCAAACGCTTCAATTACCGCCATGTCAGCAGCCTGGCCGCACACGAATACGGGCAAATGCACTTCCACATCAGCCACGTGCTCAACAGCGACCGGCAGTGCTACCTCAAGGCGGCCAGGCAAATCGACATTCCGGTGCTGTTCTTGAACGGCGAGTGGGACGAATACACCAGCGCAGACGACGCCAAGCTGTTTGGCCAGCATGTGGCCAAGAGCTGCTTCAGCACCATCCAGGCAACGGGGCATTTCCTGGACATGGAACATAAAGCCGCGTGCCGCGATAGCCGTGAGGCCGTGGTGGGCTTCTTGAAAGGGCAGCGGCCCGCCAGCCCGTTGCGGTATAGCCAGGGCCAGGCGCAACATGCGTGGGCGCTTTGAGATCAAGCCTGACACTGTGGCGAGCATGCTCCCTCGCCACACGCAACTCTCACATTTTTCAAAGAAAAACTTCAAATCCAGCCGAACATCTGGTACAAAGTCAGCCGCTCTGAGCGGGTATAGTTTAATGGTAGAACAGTAGCTTCCCAAGCTTCCGACGAGGGTTCGATTCCCTCTACCCGCTCCACTCAGATTTGCGCTGGCGTCAGGAAGGTTCTGACGCAGGATGCACAAAAAACCGGTCCTTGGTGACCGGTTTTTTTATGTCTGAAATTTATTCTCCAGCGCTCATCTGCTGCTCGGCAGTCGAGCCTGAGGGTGTGAAGCACCTTGTGTTGAATCATCCACAGGAAAAAAAGCTGCTCGGGATTTCTTTTCTGGCATCCGCAGCGCTCCAGGTATTACAGCAGCAGCGGTAGGTACGCCTAAGCAAAGTCTTACGGCAAGGCCGGCAACACCGCGCGATAATGTAGGCTCATCGGCCCAGAGTTCGGAATATGGCAATGCTGGACACCCAAAAAACCACACCCAACATCATCCTGCGCCAAGTAGTCGGCTGGGTGTTGGTTTTGCCGCTGCTGATCTCGTTTGTACGGCTGCCCTTCCCCTTCCCCCTTAGATTTTTGCTGGAGTTAGGAGTGATTGCCGCGTCAGCGTATGGCGTGAGGTTTGCCTGGCGTCACGCAACCCCACGCGTGGCTGTGTTCGCTTTGTTTGTCACCCTGCTCAACGTCATTTCTATGTTCATGTTAGGTACCGCGTCAGTACTCAAGGCCCTTTACATTATCGCCTGGCTCTACGGGTACCCCTATTATTCCAACTGGGTTTACTGGAATTTCTAATGGGGCGAAGAATTTGACCGCAAGAAACGTAGTTCCCTAACCCCTTGGTGGAACTACAGTGGCGTCGTCCCCCCTCAACGCCCTTCAAGGAAACAGCTCATGACCTACCAGTACAAGCTCATGCCTTCCCCTGTCGGTGAACTCACCCTGGTGGCGCGCGATGGCAAACTCAGCGCCATCCTCTGGGAAGTAGAACGCGCCAATCGCGTACGCCTGGGTGAATTGATTGAGGCCAACGACAGCCCGGTGCTGCGAGAAACCGAACGCCAATTGAAGGAATACTTTGCCGGAACGCGTAACCAGTTCGAACTGGAGCTGGATTTCGCCGGCACTGACTTCCAGAAGCAGGTCTGGCAGGCACTGCTGACCATTCCCTTCGGCGAAACCCGCAGCTACAGCCAGATCGCCGAGCAGATCGGCAACCCCAAAGCCGTGCGCGCAGTCGGGGCCGCGAATGGGCGCAACCCGATCTCGATCATTGCGCCATGCCACCGAGTGGTGGGGGCTTCGGGCGGGCTGACCGGGTTTGCCGGAGGGCTTGAGGCCAAGCAGTATCTACTGACGCTTGAGGATCGCACCCAGGCAAAAATGGCTTTTTGATAACCGGTCAGCAAGCGCTCCGCGAGTGAAAGCCTGATACTCGAACAAACGTGCAAAGCCCAACTGTTGATACAGCGAGATGGCCTCCGTCGAGGCCTCGAGAAAACATCGGTGAGCCCCCAGGCTCGAGGCGTGAAGCAGGGCAGCTTGAATCAGGCAAGTGGCATAGCCTCTTCCACGAAAGCCCTTGAGCGTGCCGACATCATTCAGACGGGCCTCGCCTTCACACAGTGACAACGTCAACGAACAGCTCACACGCCCCTCGGCGGACAGGGTGAAGTGGTAAAGGGCCTCACCCGCATCAAGCGCCCTCTGGTGCCGTGCCTGATAGTTCACAACGACCTCGGGAAGCATCGAATATGCGCTGCCAACTGGACCCGCCCATTCGTTCAAATCCCGCGTCAGGCAGACCTGTAGAGTCCCCTCGCTCATCCTTGGAATAAAACGCGACAGCTCGAGAACCATCGCGGTTGTCTGTTCAGCAGGCTGGAAACCGATTGCGCAGAGCGCCTCGCGTAGCTCAGCCACCTTTTCCTCATGAACCACAATGCGTATTGCAAGGACGGAACCATGGATCAAGCCCAACGGGGCAGCAAAAGCTTCGCCCAATGGAGCGCTGCCCACGCGAATAAATAACAAGTCATACAGGCCAGAACATACGTCAACGAAATAAGCGTTGATAGCCGCGCTATAACGGCGATGCAGGCCGCAGGTGGCAGAAAAATAGTGATCTTCGGTCAGGTGATAAAGTGTGCGCAGGTCGCAGGTGGCATATGCGGTCATAGGGGTTATCCAGGTAAAAACCCAGTCTTGCGCTCGCCGCCTTGAGATACCGTAGGCTCGCTCCTAAAAGCACGGCAGAAAAACCCACAGTCCTGTTGATATGAAAACGGCGGTTGGATCCTCTCCAACCGCCGTTTTTTCATTTCCAGTAGTCGCCTCAACCGTCGCCTTGATGGCCCTTACCGTAGGTCGAGGCCAGGGCCCTGGCTTTTTGCAGGCGCTCTTCAAGCTTGGGTAGCGTCTCATCCACCAGTGCCTTTATCTCTGGCACATCCGACGCAGCGCCTTCTTTCTTGAACAGGGCGATGGCGTCTTCGTTCTCCTTGACCTGCTGCGCGGTATAGGCAGCGTCAAACGAATCGCCGTCCTTGAGTTCAGGCATCAGGGTTTCGGCCTTATCAACGATCTTCTCCCGTGGGGCCACTGGCAAATCAAGCTTCTTGGCGATCGCCGCCAAGTGCTGGTTGGCCAGCGTGCGCTCGTTGATAACCTCAATGGTGTAGTCCTTGATTTCCTGGGACGAGGTCTTGGCGTGGGCCATGCGGCTGGTTTCGATATCGGCCATGCCTTTGGCCGAAGCCTGCTCGATGAATTCTGCAGGCGACTGGGCGAAAGCACTGCTGGCGCCGAGGCCCAGCAGCATCGCGAAACTGGCGGTGCGTAACCGGGTAGCCATGCGGCTCATGATGGGTTCCTCCAGGGCAAAAATAGGCGCGGGAGCATACAACCCGCCCTGAATTCGAATTTTCACGGCGGTAAAGGTTTAGAAAAAACTTACCTGTGCGACGAACGGTCGTCGTCGCCTCAGGCCGCTTTGCTGCCGAACAGGCCCGGCAATGCGTGCGCCAGGGCATTGAGGGCGAAGCCGATAAACATCACGCCGCAGAGCTTGGTGATCAGGATTTCATGGCGTTGATACAGCGTGCGCACCCGTTGGGCACCCACCACGCCGATCAGGATCGCGTAGGCCAGCAAGCCACCGATAAAGCTCAGCAGAATCAACGTCGGCAACATCGACCAAGTCAACAACTCGGCTCGGCTGGACAGTAACGCGGTGAACGTCGCCACGGCGACCGGGTAGGCCTTGGGGTTGGTCAAGCCAAACAGAATACCGTGCCAGAACGGATGGCGCGCCGCGCCCTGAGGGGCATCGCTATTGCGCCGCTGGGTGCGGATCGCACGCCAGCCGAGCCAGAACAAATACATTCCACTGAGTACACCGAGTACGTCAAAGGCACTGCTGCCGACTTCCCGCGCACCGACGATGGCAATCAGCGCCGTGCTGCACCACACCACATCGCCGAGCAAATGACCGCACAAGAATCCTGCCCCGGCACGCCGGCCACGAGCCGCACCGATGCCGAATACGGCCAGGACACCGGGGCCTGGGGTAATGCCGTAGATAAAACCCGAAGCCAGCACGGCGAGCAGCAAGGATGGGGTCATGGATAGACGCTCCGACAGACGCTAAAAGGTGATTGATTCTGCATGTTTCAGCGCGGTGGGTAAAACTTCATTCCAGCATAGGGCTGGGCGCGACAGGCTTGCAGCCGCGAGGCCAGATCGCCGACATGAACCTCCAGCTTATGGCCGTCGGGATCGAGAAAATAAAACGATGCGCCTTCGCTGCGGTTGTCTCGCCATTCCTGTACCCCGGCAGCACGCAGGTGTTCGACCAAGGGAGTGAAATCAGCAGCATCGACAGTGAAGGCATAGTGGGTGTAATCCACCGCCGGAGCAGTCGAGCGCAACGGGTCCAGCGACAGGCACAGCCAAAGCCCAGGCAGTGAGAGGTAGGCACCGTTGTCCCAGGTTGCGTCGAGCTGCAGGCGCAGCAGATCGTGATAGAAACTGACGCTGCGCGGCACATCGGTGACGGCCAGGGTCAGGTGGTTGAAACCGCTGAGCATCTAGGTGTTCTCGCGTTATCGTGGGTCTGCGGACAATACACCCACCACCCTGCCAATCAACCACTGCAACCCCACATCCCCACCCCGCCGCGTATGCCAGGCCAGCTCAAAGGCAAACGACGGAATATGAAACGGCGGTGGCACGGCCAGCAATTGCCGAGCGTCAATATTTATCAAACCCCGGGACGACACCGTCAGAATCAGGTCCGTACCCTGGATCAACTGCGGCGCCACACCCC
This sequence comes from Pseudomonas sp. DW-iso17, assembly GCF_058725345.1. Taxonomy (NCBI): domain Bacteria; kingdom Pseudomonadati; phylum Pseudomonadota; class Gammaproteobacteria; order Pseudomonadales; family Pseudomonadaceae; genus Pseudomonas; species Pseudomonas sp. DW-iso17. The sequence continues at coordinate 56,691 of NZ_JBZXEA010000002.1, forward strand.
AGTGCGGCAGGCTTATGGCTACATGGCGGCGTTCACGAATGGCCGTCAGCGCCCGTTCGATTTCCGGCGTGCCGCTGCCGCGCATCTCCAACAGTACATGGGGGCGCGACAGATAGGCCGGCAGGTCCAGCACCCCGGCGGGCGCCAGGCTATCGCGGTCGACCAGGCAGGTGTAATGCTCCTCGAACAGCGGCGTAGTCCGCATTTCGGCGGGCATGTCGGGGAATACGCCCGCAGCCAGGTCGAGATCGCCATTGAGCACACCCTCAACCATGCCTTCGCGGCTAGCCTGGATGACCTGCAAGTCGATACCGGGCGCTTCATGGCGTAGGAGGCGAACCAGGCCGGGCAGGAATATCGCCGCGCTGTAGTCCGACATCGCCACACGAAAGCGGCGCTTGGCAGAAGTGGGGTCAAAACGATTCGGCGCCAGTAAGGCCTGCACCTGGGCCAGGGCTTCGGTCAATGGCGCCGCCAATTCCATGGCTCGGGCGGTTGGCACCAATGTGCCGCCCTGACGCATCAGCAGCGGGTCGCCCAGCATATCGCGCAGCCGCGCCAACGCATGGCTGACCGCCGGCTGGCTCAGGTGCAGGCGCTCGGCGGCGCGGGTGACGTGTTGCTCGCTGAGCAAAGCGTCGAGGATCTCCAGCAGGTTCAGGTCGATGCGACGCAGATCATTCATCAGCTGCATGCTCGGCATAATAATTCGGAATTTAAATTTGCGCGACGAATACCCTAGAGTCCAGCAAAACCTTTGGGAGCGTCGAGATGACTGTGTTGCATTGGGTAGGTTTGTTAGCGCTGGCGGTGTTCGCCGGCGCGGTGGTGCCGTTTCAGAGTGCGATCAACGCCAACCTCGGGCGCGGCCTCGGCCATCCCTTGTGGGCCACCCTGGCTTCGTTACTGGTGAGCATCATCGTGCTGCTGCCGGTGATTGTGGCGCTGCGTTTACCCCTGCCGAGCCTGGCCTTTATCAGCAAGGCACCGTTGTGGATGTGGGCCGGCGGTGCCTTTGGCGTGTGTTTTATTTCATTGGCGTTGATGCTGCTGCCCAAGCTCGGCGCATCGGGCTTCATTGCGCTGGCCATGGCCGGGCAGGTTCTCGCGTCATTGCTGCTGGACCATTTCGGCCTGTTCGGCCTGGTGGAACGTCAGTTGACAACCTCCCGGGTGTTGGGCGCGCTACTGCTGATCAGCGCCGTTGCGCTGATTCAGTTCAGCGGCGCTCAGCCGCAAGGCGATTGATCTGCGCCTGCTCCACCACGGGCTGCGGCGCGCCCTGGCTGGCCGCCTGCAACATCGCACGGCCGACGGTCTCGGTGCTCACCACCCAATCCGGTTTCAGTCGCCGCACAAACGAAAGCACCGGCCCGAGCACGCTATAGAAGGATTGGTACAACGGCGTCTTCGAACGCACACCGTGCAACGGCTGGATGATCCCCGGGCGGAACAGATACACCGCCTTGAACGGCAAGCGCAGCAAGGCATTTTCGGTCTTGCCCTTGACCCGCGCCCACATCGACTTGCCGGCTTCGGAACTGTCCGTGCCGGCGCCGGACACATAGATAAAGGTCATCTGCGGATTGAGCCGCGCCAGGGTGCTGGCCGCCACCAGGGTCAGGTCATAGGTGAGGTGGGTGTAGCGCGCCTCCTTCATGCCCGCCGACGAAACGCCGAGGCAAAAGAAACAGGCATCAAAACCCTGCAGCAGGTTTTCCAGGGGTTGGAAATCCAGCATGTCGTTGTGCAATACCTGATGCAGCTTGCCGTGCTCCTGAGTCAGGGGCGTGCGGCCGACGGCTACCACTTCCTGCACATCGGCCGCCAGCAGGCACTCGCGCAGCACACCCTGGCCCACCATGCCGGTGGCGCCGAATAACAGAACTCTCATCAAATATTCCTTCATCCCACTGACTTGGCGAGTCGATAGACGAGCCTCTTGAAGGCTACCGGCACATCCGCCCTGCACGCCGGCACCTTACCCAATTTACTGACGCACACGCCCATTAAATCGCATGATATCACCCCCCTTCAGGTCCCTTGGCACACCAGGACATTGTAGGCAGCTATTCGAATGACATTACTGTGCCATCCTAAAAGCAGGAATGTACCTACACGAAATACTCCATCCGGGCTATCGCACATGGGAATCGTCTGACTTATCGAATCAAAATTTTCCCGGTAGTGTTTTCCAGCCCCCCCAAAGGACGCTAGAGAAATGGAAAACTCATCGCACACACACAAATTCTCAAATTACAAAAAACTCATAGCATTGGCCGAAACGGACTGGCACTCGGCAAAGAGCGGGCGAATATGCGAGCTCAATGTCACCGTCAAAAGCAATAATTACCTGACAGATCAATATGGGCGCGACTTCCATCACTTCTGCACAACCTCATATCTTGGGCTCGATCACCACCCGGCCATAATAGAAGGTGCGATGCAGGGAATAAGGGAGGCCAAAACCCTGCGGCGTTGCGGACGTTGACGGTTTACTTTACTTAAAAGCTCGTTATGGGCTATTTCTCTATATGGACGACTCGCATGCGCTGTCGGTATTCGGAGAGGGAGGACGTGGTTACATCCGGCCATTTATGCATGCGCAAGACGATCAGACATTAATAGTCGCGTCCTTAGGAAAGTCTTTCGGTGCTAGCGGCGGGTTGATCATGTTTGGCAGCGAACGACAAAAAAGTCTGATGTACCGTTATGGTGGCCCGAGCAACTGGTCGCAAAGTCTGAACTCAGCGGCTATTGGCGCTGGGCTGGCGTCGCTAAAAATACACCAGACTGAAGAGCTATACGAGCTTCAAGAAAAACTTCAATTTAACATTCAGCTATTTGACAAATTAATATATACAGAGCAGCACGGCACCCAGACTGCCATACGCTTAATTAACTGTGGAGAAGCTGAAAAAGCGAATGAGCTCGCCACCCGACTTTCGGACATTGGCTTTTTTACATCTGCTGTATTTTTTCCGGTAGTTCCAAAAGGAAAATCAGCCGTACGCATAACGCTCCGAGCAGATATGTCCCCTACAACGATAGAGTCGTTTTGCGCACAGCTAACCCAACTAACCACGGCCTCAAAAACCAGCACCAGCTTGCACTCCCAGTCAGAAGCTACCTAATGGGGACGTTCATTAATGGCCACGATTACTGAAACGGATTAAAAACTGTGTAAACGATGCCGAACTAGCAGTTTCTTCCTTACTTAGGATATAGGACGATTTTTATTGAAAAGCAATATCGCTCTCCTCCTCGCCTGTAGTGCTGCCTTCCTCGCTCAAGCTGGTATCAGCAGCTATCTGCCCGCAGTCCCAGCAATCGCGCAAGCTTTAGCCGTCGAAAAGCATGTTGCTCTGGCTCTAGCGGTGTATCTGGTGGGCATGGCCTTGCCAATGCTGCTGTGGGGTAGTCTGGCTGAGCGACTTGGCAGAAAACCGGTGTTACTTGCAGCCTTGGCGGTGTATGCCCTGGCGAGTGCGACGATCCCATCAGCGTTCAATGTTGAGTCATTTCTAGCCTTACGCCTGCTTCAAGGCTTGGGGGCTGGTGGGATGTCCGTCATGGCACGGGTATTAGTGCGCGACAACTTCAGCGGTGCACAGTTGGCCAAAGGACTATCGTGGCTGGGGATGACCTTCGTGGTCGCCTTGGGTATTGGCCAATTCGTGGGTTCGTTATTGCAAATGGCGTTTGGCTGGAAGGCAATTTTCTATACGTTGGCAATCGGGGCTGTCGCTTTGATAGGGGTGTTGCAGCGGGTGGTATTTGCGACGCAAGCAAAAGCTGGCTCCCCGGTCCGCGCTTGGCGTGTTTACAACGCGATTGCGCGACATCCTCCCTTTCTGCACGCCGCACTGGCCGGCGGTTTGGGCTATGGGGTGATCATTGCATTCAATACCTGCGCACCGTTGATTTTTCAGGGAGGTTTTCAGTGGAGCGCAATGGAATACGGCTGGCTGGGTTGGCCGATCAGTGGGGCTTACCTGGCAGGTGCGTTAATGGTCAATCGCTTCGTTGCACGCACAGGTCGCTTGAGAATGATGCGTGCAGGCGTTGCATTGGTACTGCTCGGTACGGCGACCATGTTGCTAGGCAGCGTGCTTGCCAGTGGGCTCGCGGTGCTGCTGTGGTTGCCCTATTGCGTGGCGGTGCTGGGGCAGTCGATCAGTTACCCTATCAGTTTATCTCTCGCCAATGATGAGGCCCCCATCAGCGGCCCCTACGCCATGGCCCTCGGCGGTTTTGTGCATCAGTTGATGGCAGCCATGATCGGCGGTGCGGCAAGCCTACTGGTGAGCCAGCAGGCGTGGCCGCTGGCGGTGTTGTGTGTGGCGTTGGCGGGCGGCACATGCGTATGCCTTGCCCGCTGCAGCTCGGATCAAAACGCGCTACGAAAGATCTCCTCAATCTGACGCTGGTCCGCCCGCCGTGGGTTGGTCAGCCCGCAGGCATCTTTCAACGCATTGCTGGCCAGCAATGGAATGTCCTGCAACTTAGCGCCAAGCTCACGCAAGCCCGCAGGGATTTCCACGTCCTGGGACAACCGACGAATCGCCGCGATGGCAGCCTGGGCGCCCTCCTCGGCGGTGATGCCCTTGATATCCGCACCAAGGGCGCGGCCCACGTCTCTCAGGCGTTTGGCGCAGACGCTGGCGTTGAAGCTTTGTACATGGGGCAATAGCACGGCGTTGCACACGCCGTGGGGCAGGTCGTACAAGCCGCCCAATTGGTGAGCCATGGCATGCACGAAACCCAAGGACGCATTGTTGAAGGCCATGCCGGCGAGGAATTGCGCGTAGGCCATGTTTTCCCGTGCGGCCTTGTCAGTGCCGTCGCGGACCGCCAGGCGCAGGTTGGCGCTGATCAACTCGATGGCCTTGATCGCGCAGGCGTCGGTGATCGGTGTCGCGGCGGTGGACACGTAGGCTTCGATGGCGTGGGTCAGCGCATCCATGCCCGTGGCGGCGGTGAGGCCCTTGGGCATGCCGACCATCAGCGCCGGGTCGTTGACCGACAGCAACGGCGTGACATTGCGATCAACGATGGCCATTTTTACGTGGCGGCTTTCGTCGGTGATGATGCAAAAACGCGTCATCTCGCTGGCCGTGCCAGCGGTGGTATTGATGGCCACCAGCGGCAGTTGCGGCTTGCTCGATCGGTCGACGCCTTCATAGTCGCCGATGCGCCCGCCGTTGGTGGCGCACAGGGCAATGCCCTTGGCGCAGTCATGGGGCGAACCGCCACCCAGGGACACGACGAAATCGCAGGCGCTCTGTTGCAGCAACGCCAGGCCTTTTTCGACGTTTTCCACGCTGGGGTTGGGCTTGGCGCCGTCGTAGATCACCGAGTCGATATCCTGCATCGCCAGCTTCTCGGCGATCATGCCGGCCACACCGGCTTTGGCCAGGCCCACGTCGGTCACAATCAACGCCTTGTCAAAGCCGTAGTTGCGGATGGCGGTCATCGCTTCGTCGAGGCAATCGATACCCATGATGTTGACGGCGGGGATGAAGAACGTGCTGCTCATGATCAATCCTCAAAGGCTTTATGCCGACAGAATCAACCTGTACCGCGTGGCGCATCTTGATCAGGATCAATGCCGGCTCGTGATAAAGTCACCCCCCAGCCGACTTCGAGTAGACCCGCCGCAATGAAGGATTTCCAGGATATTGACGCCCACCTTGAAGACTGGAGTGCCCTGCGCGCTGCCGTCGACTTCAGCGGGATACTGATCGGTAACGGCGCCAGCCGTACGATTTGGGAAGACTTTGCCTACGACTCGCTGTTCGAAAACGCCCGTACCGTCGAAGAAAAACCCCTGAGCGCCTCCGAACTCAGCGTGTTCGACGCCTTGCAGACCCGCAGTTTCGAGCAAGCGCTGGGCGCCTTGAAAACCACCAGCCGGGTCAACAAGGCCCTGGCGGTCAGCTCGGCGGCGCCGCGTAACCGTTACTACGCGATCAAGGAAGCGCTGATCAACACCATTCATACCGTGCACATTCCCTGGCGCCTGGTGCAGCCGTCGACGCTGACGACGATCAACGCGGAGCTGACCACCTACGCCACCGTCTTCACCAGTAACTACGACTTGCTCAACTATTGGGCGACCCTGCACGCACCGGGCATTGACGACCTGTTTCGCAGCGCCGACTCAAGCTTCGACCTGCGCAATACGCACACCGACGCCACCCGCATCCTGTACCTGCACGGCGGCCTGCACCTGGTGCGCAACCTCGACGGCACGGCGCGCAAATTGCCGTACACCGACAGCACCCTGCTCAGCAGTTTTGCCATCAACAACACGATCAAGACCCTCGACGATGTGCCGCTGTTTGTCAGTGAAGGCAAGGTGGAGGAGAAACTCAAAAGTATCCGCAGTTCGGATTATCTGTCGTTCTGTTATGAACAGCTGTTGAGCCATGAAGGCGCGCTGTGCATCTTCGGCCATGACTTGGGGCCGCAGGATAAACACCTGGTGGATGCTATCGGCCAGGCCAGCATCAACACCCTGGCGATCTCGGTGTCGGGGCGCAGCGATGGGTTTATTCGCCAGCAGAAGCGGCGGTATCTGGAGTTGTTCGAGGGCTCTGCTGTGGAACTGAGGTTCTTTACAGCGCGTACGCACCCACTGGGTAATCCGGCATTGTCCGTCCCTGTGGAACGCTGAGCAAAATGTGGGAGCTGGCTTGCCTGCGATGGCGGTGGGTCAGCCACAGATCGGGCACCGATAAACCGCTATCGCAGGCAAGCCAGCTCCCACATTGACTGCATTTCAAGTCGGGATCAGCCTCATTCCTCAGCGCTGTGCACCACCACTAGCAACTGCGCCTGCACCTCTCCCACCGAGCGAATCCGGTGGGGTTTCTGCGCGTTGAAATGCAGCGCATCGCCGCGCGCCAACAGCACGCGCTCACTCATGAAATCCACCTCAACCTGGCCTTCATGCACGAATAAAAACTCCTCCCCCAGGTGCTCCTTGAAGGTCTTGTCGGTGAACTCCGCCGGCGGATAAATGATGAACGGCAGCAGGCTGCGCTCGCTGACTTGGTGGGCAAGCACCGCATAACCCGGCGAGGTGTCGGGCCGCTCATGGCTGCGCACCAGGCTGTAGCTGTCGAGGCTGACGTTGTCTTCGCTGAACAGCTCTTCGACCTTCACGTTCAGAGCCTTGGCCAGTTTCAATGCCGCGGCGATGGAGGGCGTATTGAGCCCGCGCTCGACTTTCGACAGGTAACTCTTGGTCATCCCGGATTTTTCGGCCAGGGCCTCCAGGGTTACGCCAAGTTTTTTTCTTAATATTTTCAAGCGGATAGACATTTGCTGCGGTTAATCCATGCAGAAAGCGATGAGACAGGCTTGCCAATGACACAAAGTGTCATATAGCATCTTTAGTGTCATTTGCACTCACCCAACGACCTTGCGAGCAGCGGGCGACCAGCAAATCCGACGTCCATTGAACCATCCAAAGGACACCGATATGGCCAAGACATTAGCACTCCCAAAAGACCAACTGGTCAAGCAAGCACTGAGCCAGATGCAAAACAGCCTGGCAGATAATACGTGGACCGACCGGCAAAAGCTGGCGCTGACCTGCCGAATCCTGTTCGAGTACGGCCACGACTCCGGCCTGGCCGGGCAGATCACCGCACGTGGGCCGACGCCCGGCACCTACTACACCCAGCAACTGGGCCTGGGCTTTGATGAAATTACCGCCAGCAACCTGCTGCTGGTCAACGAAGACCTCGAAGTACTGGAAGGCCATGGCATTCCCAACCCCGCCAACCGTTTTCACACCTGGGTGTACCGCGGCCGCCCGGATGTAAACTGCATCATCCACACACACCCCACGCACATTGCCGCGCTGTCGATGCTGGAAGTGCCGTTGCAGGTGTCGCACATGGACCTTTGCCCGCTGTACGAAGATTGCGCGTTCCTGGAGGCCTGGCCCGGCGTGCCGGTGGGCAACGAAGAAGGGGAAATCATCACCACGGCCCTGGGCGACAAGCGCGCCATCCTGCTCTCGCACCACGGGCAGTTGTCCACCGGGGCCAACATCGAAGAAGCCTGCGTGATTGCGCAACTGATCGAACGGGCTGCCAAGTTGCAGTTGCTGGCGATGTCTGCGGGCAGCGTCAAACCGATCCTGCCGGAGCTGGGGCGCGAGGCCCATGACTGGATCTCCAAGCCCAAACGCCACGGCGCCGCGTTCAACTACTACGCCCGGCAAAACCTGCGCAAGCACGCCGACTGCCTGAACTGATTGTCCCCCTTTTCGACCGGAGTTTTTCCCATGTCCAACCCAACCATTCACGGCATTATCGGCTACACCATCACCCCCTTCAGTGCCGACGGCCAACGCGTTGACCTCGACGCCCTCGGGCACTCCATCGACCGCTTGATCAACAGCGGCGTCCACGCCATTGCGCCCTTGGGCAGCACGGGCGAAGGCGCTTACCTGAGCGATGCCGAGTGGGATGAAGTCAGCGCCTACAGCATCAAGAAAGTCGCCAAGCGCGTGCCGACCATTGTCAGCGTGTCCGACCTGACCACCGCCAAAGCCGTACGCCGCGCCCGCTATGCCGAAGAGCACGGCGCCGATGTGGTCATGGTGCTGCCGGCCTCGTACTGGAAACTCAGTGACGCGGAAATCCTCGCTCACTACGCCGCCATCGGCGACAGCATCGGCGTGCCGATCATGCTCTACAACAACCCGGCCACCAGCGGCACCGACATGTCGGTGGAGCTGATCCTGCGCATCCTCAAGCAGGTCGAGAACGTGACGATGGTCAAGGAGAGCACTGGCGACATCCAGCGCATGCACCAGTTGAAACTGCAAAGTGACGTGCCGTTCTACAACGGCTGCAACCCGCTGGCGCTGGAAGCCTTCGCGGCTGGCGCCAAAGGCTGGTGCACCGCGGCGCCGAACCTGATCCCGCAACTGAACCTGAGCTTGTATCAGGCCGTACTGGCCGATGATTTGAACAAGGCGCGGGAGCTGTTCTACCGACAGTTGCCCTTGCTGCAATTCATCCTCAAAGGCGGGCTGCCGGCGACGATCAAGGCCGGGTTGCGCTTGACCGGGTTGGAGGTGGGTCATCCGCGCTTGCCGGTGTTCCCGTTGGGCGAAGCAGGGATCGGACAGCTCAAAGCGTTGCTGTCATCGGTATAAAAAACGCCCGGCTCTCGCGAGCCGGGCGTAGGCCTTCTTGCACAACCGTCAGGTCTTGTCCTTGATAGTGACACTGGAACCATTGGTCTTGACGCTGGCAATGCCATTGTCTCGTGCGGCTGTAGAGGTGTACTGCTCACTGCTGCCGATCACTTGATGATTGGCCGCCTTGAGGTTGAAGAACGGTTGGCCGTTGCTGGCCACTTTTTTCTCATAACGTTCATCATGTGGGCTGTTTGCCTGCACTGAAGCAATGCCGGCTTCAGTAGCACCGCGGGTGGTGTAAAGCTCGCTGGTCAATATGGTTTCTGCGTTCGCCGCCTTAAGCACGAAACGAAACTGCCCGTTACTGCTTTTACTCAACTCATACCATCCAGCCATGACTTTCTCCTTTGAGTGGGATATCGCTCCCAAACTTGTAGGATTAAAGGCCATGCCCCAATTTTTTCCAGCCAAACACGGGAGATCTATTTAGCTGGAGACAAATGACAATAATTCTCGATATCATTCGCGACTTTTCCACATCGTGCTTCGTCAAGAAGGGTATCCATGTCTCGTCCCCAGCCCGACCCGTCGTCGGCCGATGCCTGTCGCGGGTTTTATGCAGACATTCTGTATTTCCTGCGCAAACGCACGGACAACGCCAGCGATGCGGCAGACATGGCCCAGGATGTGTTTACCCAATGGCTGGGCTACCGCGACCGGGCCAAGGTCGAGCAGCCACGGGCGTTTCTGTTCCAGATGGCACGCAACCTGCTGCGCGACCACTGGCGTAAACAGAAGGTACGGCAAATCGTCCACCCTGATCACGCCGAAATGGATGCCGAGCCGGTCACCGACGAGCACAACGACCCTATGGCCGCCGCCCTTCGCCTGCAACGCCTGGAACAGTTGAAAGAAGTCCTCGCCGAACTCTCGCCCCGCCGGCGAGAAGCCCTTATGCTGCACCGCTTCGAAGGCTTGAGCCAGGCGCAGATCGCAACGCGCATGGGCATCTCCACCAGCATGGTGGAAAAGCACATCGCCTTTGCCCTGCTGCACTGCAAGCGACGCCTTCAACCCGACACCGGCACGGAGCAGCCAGAATGAACCGCCCGAGCGACACAAACGCGCTGGACAGCCAAGCGAGCGATTCCATCGATGCCCAGGCCGCCAGTTGGTTTGCACGCAACCGCAACGAAGTAAGCCGCGCCGACCGTAAAGCCTTTGCTGCCTGGCAGGCGGTGCCCGACCATGCGCGCGCCTATGCCGAATTCGAACAGTTATGGGCCGACCTCGCCCAGTTGCAACAACTGAACAAACCGTTGGCACTGCCCAAGCGCAAGCCCGCTTTGTGGCGCCCTGCCCTGGCGGTGGCCGCTGCCTTGGTGTGCGCCGTGTTGGCGACCTCTATCGGCGCACCGCGCGAGCTGTATCACAGCCAGGTTGCCACCCAGGCCAAGGGCATGCGCACGTTGAATCTGCCGGATGGCAGTACCTTGTATGTGAATGCCAACACCCATATCCGCGTGGACTTCAGCGCCCATCTACGGGTGCTTCACCTGGACAAAGGTCAGCTGTACCTCGAAGTAGCCGCCGACAAGGAACGCCCCCTCTACGTGCAAGCCGGCGAGTCGAGCGTACGGGTGGTGGGCACTGCTTTCGATGTGCGCCGAGGGCAGCAGCAATTGGTGGTCAGCGTTGCCCATGGTCAGGTCGCTTTCGCGCCCAATGGCAAAAGCCCCGTCACCCTGCTCGGCGCCCAGCAACGGGCCTCATACAACTACGCCAAAGGCACCGTGCAACCGCAAAGCCTCAGCGCCGAAGAGGTCGCCGATTGGCGCAGCGGGCACTTGTCGTTTCGCAATCGAGAGCTGGCCAGCCTGATCGACGAACTGAGCCTGTACCGTCCACAGGCGTCGTTGCAGGTGAGCAAGGCCGTGGCGCAACTCAAGGTTTCGGGCAACCTGGATGTGAATGACCCGGACGCCCTGCTCAATGCCTTGCCCGCGCTGTTGCCGGTGAAAACCGTACTCTCGGCGGACGGCATCATGAGAATCGAGCCAAGCAAATAGGCGGCAACATCACACATGAGAATATTTTGCATTCGCATGTGTGGTTTTTTTTGCCTGCCCCGTCTTCCTCCTGTCCGTGTTTGATACGCACACCTTTTTGGCTATTTAGCCGCTCCGGGGGATTTCATGTTTCGCGCGCCTTGTCACGCTTCGCACCTGTTTCTTCGACCGACACTCCTGGCTACGTGCCTGGCCTTGAGCCTCAGCGCCGAAGCCGAGTCGTTCAAGCTGCACCTGCCTGCCCAGTCGCTGGCCACGTCCCTGAGCCAGGTGGCCCAGCAGGCGAAAATCCAGCTGCTGTTCGATGAAACCCTGCTCAAGAATGTGCAGGCCCCGGCGCTTAACGGTGACTACACCCCGGAAGTGGCCATCCGCTCCCTGCTCAAAAACGGTGAACTCATCCTGCTCAAGGTCGGCAGTACCTACGTGGTGCGCCCCGATGAGGGTAAAACCACCACCACCGGTGGGGCAATCCAGTTGGACACCTTGAGCGTGATCGGCACCGGCAACGAGGTGAACGCCAGCACCGTCAACCGCTCCACCCTGACCCAGGCCGACATCGACCGTTACCAGTCCAATAACATTCCCAGCCTGTTGCAGACCTTGCCCGGTGTCAGCCAGGGCGGCTCGCTGAAACCCGGCGGCCAGACCATCAACATCCGCGGTTTCGGCGATGCCGAAGACGTGCCGCTGACCGTTGACGGTGCCACCAAGACGGGCTTTGAGCGTTACCAGCAAGGTACAGTGTTTATCGAGCCCGAGCTGATCAAGCGCATCGAAGTGGAAAAAGGTCCCAACTCGCCGTTCACCGGTAATGGCGGCTTCGGCGGCACGGTCAACATGGTCACCAAGGACGCCCCGGACCTGCTCAAGGACGGCCGCAACAGCGGTGCGATGCTCAAATATGGCTACTCCAGCAACGACCATGAGCAGGTCTACAGCAGTGCCGTCTATGGCCGTACCGACGACGGCCGTTTCGATGCGCTGGCCTACCTGACCCAACGCGACGGCGGCGATATGAAAGTGGCCGCCAAGTTGCCCAACGACAACAATGAGTACCCGATCAACCCTCAGCGCCTGCCCAACAGCGCCCAGGATGTGGACGGCAAGCTGTTCAAGGTCAACGCGCACTTTACCGATGAGCACAGTGTCGGGCTGTCATACTCGCGCTCCCACAGCAACCGCTGGACCCCGTTTTCCGCCGCCAGTTACCCCACGCCGCCAACCCAGTTCAACATCGATCGCTACGGCTACGAAGGCGCGTTGAAGCGTTTCCTCGCCCACCGTGACACGGTCGACACCACCTGGTCGGGCAAGTATGAATACCAGCCGCTGGACAACCCGCTGGTGGACTTGACCGTCAAGTACTCACAGTCCAACACCGAGCAGACCGATGAGCGTGACGCCACGGCGTTTTTCCAGTTGGCCACCGGCGGGCGCAAGATGGACACCGCCTACACCGACAAGCTCCTGGACATCCGCAACGTCAGCCTGTTTGACACCGGCCCCTTGCAGCATGCCGTGACGGTCGGCGGGCAAATCCGCAAGCACACCCGCGAAACCGAGATGTGGATGCCCGGCGCCACCTACAACACGCCGCGCTACAACTACGGGCACTTCCAGCCGGGCTTCATGCCCCACGGCAAAGTCGATACCAACAGCTTCTTTATCCAGGACGCGGTGACCTTGGGCGACGTGACGATCACGCCTTCGCTGCGCTACGACCATGTGCGCAACCGCGGCGAAGGCAACGATGCGCCCTACTACAACAACCCCAGCCCGGCAGTGGGTCACGACTACAGCGACCGCACCTACACAGGTTGGTCGCCACGCCTGGCGCTGTTCTGGACCGTGACGCCGAACGTGGGGCTGTTCGCCAACTGGAGCCAGACCTGGCGCGCCCCGGTGATCGACGAACAATACGAAGTGCAGGGCGTGGGCAGTCGCACCGCCACCAGCGTCGACCTGGACCCGGAGCGCATCACCTCGATCACCCTGGGCAACATCACCAGCTTCGACAACCTGATCGCCCAGGACGATAACCTGCAACTGCGCACCACCCTGTTTCACAACAAGGTCGAAGACGAGATCTTCAAGGCCACCGGCGTGGGCTGCCAGAACCAGGCAGTCAATGGCGGCAGCATCGCTTCAGCTTGCCCGCCTGGGCCGATGTCCAACTACCGCAATATCGGCAGCCTGACCATCAAGGGCGTTGAGCTCGAATCGATTTACAACTCCACCTACCTGTTTGGCTCGGTGTCGTTCGCCTATGCCAAGGGCCAGCACCAAGGCGCCTACACCAACCCTTGGGGCCCGGACGTAGCCGCACGAGACATCCCGCCGACCAAATGGGTGCTGGTACTGGGTACCCACATCCCGGCCTGGGATGCCCAGGTGGGCTGGATGGGCCAGTTCATCGGCGCCACCGACCGCCTGCCCAGCGACAAATACTCGGGCGGCCCGGGCTCCAGCGTCGGCGATCTGTTCTACGACCAGTACGGCAACAAGCGCTACAACACCCAGGGCCTGTTCGCCAAATGGACACCGCAGCAGGCGTACCTCAAAGGCACCGAGGTGAACTTCACGGTAGACAACCTGTTCAACAAAAACTTCCGCCCGGCCTTGAGCGGCGACCGGGCGTACACGAAAGGGCGTGATGCGAAGATCAGCGTGACGCGTTTCTTCTAAGCACGCACGTATTCCAACTGTGGGAGCTGGCTTGCCTGCGATAGCCAAAAGTATCTACACAACGCTGTAACGGTCGACGATAACCACGATGCGAAGCGAGCCGCTCTTGATCTTGATCTGCTTTTGATCTCAAGCGCCCCGTCAAACCACGCTGGCCGGAATTCGACAGGGATTTGGGGGGTAAACCGGCAGGGATGCCGGTTTAGCCGCCCCGCGCCATGGATGGCGCGTGGCGGCGGCCCCCCAAATCACTGGCGGATTACGGGCACACCGAGCCTAAGCGAGGTGCCGAGTGGTGGGGCAAGAGCGTTTTGCTTACTTTTGTCTGGGCCGGCATTCCGGCTTTTCAAAAGTGAGCCGCTGTCAGAGCGGAACCCTAGGTGGCCGTTACCGCAGGAATGGATATACACACAATCCAACGGTGTTGACTGCCAGGCCGCCTTCGCGAGCAAGCCCGCTCCCACAGTTGGATTGTGGGGTGTCAGGCAGATAGGCGTCGGCTGTCAGGCCGCTATCGCAGGCAAGCCAGCTCCCACATTTGGATCGTGGGGCGTCAGGTAGATATGCGCTGGCCGCCGGGGCCGTCACGGGAGCAAGCTCCCACAGGGAACCGCGCCCATTTCAGGCCAGGTAGCCATCCCCGCGCAACAGGGTTTCCAGGCAGTGCTCGGTGATGTGATAGAACGCCTTGAGCTCCTGGATTTTTGCCAATAGCTGCGCGTTGTCCACAGGCTCGGCACGTTTGACCGCCAGGATCATCTTGTTCTTGTTCGTGTGTTCCAACGAGATGAACTCGAACACCTTGGTCTCATAGCCACAGGCTTCAAGCAACAATGCACGCAGGCTGTCGGTGACCATTTCTGCCTGCTGGCCCAGGTGCAGGCCGTATTGCAGCATCGGCTTGAGCAACGCCGGACTCTGGATCTGCAGGCGGATCTGTTTGTGGCAGCACGGCGAGCACATGATGATCGACGCACCGGAACGGATGCCGGTGTGGATCGCGTAGTCGGTGGCGATGTCGCAGGCATGCAAGGCAATCATCACGTCCAGCTCACTGGGCGCCACGCTGCGTACATCGCCGCATTTGAACACCAGCCCCGGGTGTTCCAGGCGTGCGGCGGCGCTGTTGCACAGGGTGACCATGTCTTCACGCAACTCGACACCGGTGACCTCGCCCTCGGCCTTGAGGGTATTGCGCAGGTAATCGTGAATGGCGAAGGTCAAGTAGCCCTTGCCCGAGCCGAAATCGGCGACACGCACCGGGCGGTCGAGCTGCAACGGCGACGACGTCAGCGCATGGCTGAACACTTCGATGAACTTGTTGATCTGCTTCCACTTGCGCGACATCGAGGGGATCAGCGCCTGCTTGGCGTCGGTCACGCCCAGGTCGGCGAGGAACGGCCGGCTCAGGTCGAGGAAGCGATTTTTTTCGCGGTTATGCTCAGCCGAAGGCGCCTCGCGCAGTTGCTGCGGTTTACTTTTGAACAGCGAGCTTTTGTTCTTCTTGCTGTATTCCAACTGGGCTTCGTCGGTCAGCGCCAGCAAGTGCGCGTTCTTGAACGCGCTGGGCAACAGCTCGCCGATCGCCGCAACGCCGTCGTCCAAGGGGAAGTTCTTGGTGATATCGCGGGTCTTGTAGCGATAGACGAACGACAGGCATGGCCGGTCCTTGACGACTACCGGCTTGATGATCAGCCGCTGCAACTCGGCTTCCTCACCGACGTACTTGGCCAGCACCAGCTTGATAAAAGCGTTCTGGGCCAGGCTTGCGCTCAACAGTTCGATGAACTGGGCATGATGATCCGGCGCAGGGCGGGCAGGTTGAGCGGTGACGGACATGAACAAAAACGCCTCGGGTAAAGAATGCCGGGCATTTTAGGCGGGATGGGGGTTCAGGGCACGGGGTTATTTGATCAACGGTCAATCAACCCGAATAAGGATGCTGCCTTGTGTGGGAGCTGGCTTGCCTGCGATGCAGGCCACTCGGTTAATCAGGCAAACCGAGGCGATGCCATCGCGGGCAAGCCCGGCTCCCACAGAAAGCAGTTATTCGAGTACGACCAGGCGATTGGGCAGTTCGTTGCGGGTGTGAGTAACGGGCACATGCACCTTGAGCAACTCGCCACAGGCTTCAACGCAGGCGATGAACCCGGCCAGCGTCTGCCCCTGTTTCACCTGCTGGGTAAACGCCTGGACAATAGCGTCCCAATTGCTGTCATCCAGGCGCTTGGAAATCCCCTCATCCACCAGGATCTCCACATAACGCTCAGCCTCGCTGACAAAAATCAGCACCCCGGTGCTGCCCAGCGTGTGGTGCAAGTTCTGCTCCAGAAACTGCCGCCGCGCCAGGTTGGACGCACGCCAGTGGCGTACCGAACGCGGGATCAGCCGAGTAGTGACCTTGGGCAAGCGGAACACCAGGCACAGCACAATGAACGTCGCCCACTGCGCCACCAGCAAGGTGTACATGGTCAGGTAACCCGACAGGTAATGCACCACGCCCGGCACCACCAACGCGATCAAGCTCGCCCACAGCAACGGAATGTAGGCGTAGTCGTCGGCGCGCGCCGCCAGCACGGTGACCAACTCCGCGTCGGTGGTTTTCTCGACCCGGGCGATCGCTTCGGCGACTTGGCGCTGCTCGTGTTCAGTCAGTAATGCCATGGTTGTAGATGCTCTATTCTCGTTATTGTCATTACCAGCTGCCCGAAGCCCCGCCACCGCCAAAACCACCGCCGCCGCCGCGGAAACCACCGCCACCGCCGCCCCCACCACCGCCGCGCCCGCTGCTGTTGAGAATCGCCAGCAGGATAGCGCCCACCGGCAAGCCCATGCGATTGCACAGCCACAGCACGCCGATCAGCAGAATAAACAGGCCGATGGAAAAACCGGGATTATCCATGGCGAAGTTCGCATCCGCCACATGAGCCGGCACCGCCAAGGGCTCACCGCCCACCACCTGGATCATCGCGGCCACGCCGTCGCTGATGCCCTGGCTGAAATTGCCGGCCTTGAACTTGGGCAGGATCACCTGGTTGATGATCACCCAGGATTGCGCATCCGTCAGCACGCCTTCCAGGCCATAGCCGACTTCGATGCGCAATTGGCGGTCATCACGGGAGACGATCAACAGCGCGCCGTTGTCCTTGCCCTTCTGGCCAATGCCCCACTGGCGGCCCAGTTGATAACCGTAATCCTCAATAGGCACGCCTTGCAGGTCGGGCACGGTGACCACCACCAGCTGGTCGCCCGAGGTCCGCTCCAGCGCCTGCAATTGCTGGGTCAGTTGCTCGCGCACCGCCGGGTCGATCATCTGCGCGCTGTCCACCACCCGCCCGGTCAGCGCCGGGAAGCTCAGTGCCGCCTGGGCCACGCCCACGCAGGCCAACAGCCACAGCGCCAGGCCTATCCGTAATAAACGCATCGACACCTCAGTGCAGCCTTATTTGAACTTCACTTGCGGCGCTTTATCGGCATCGGCGCTGGTGGCTTCAAACGTGGCGCGGATCGGCAAATCGCTGTACATCACGCTGTGCCACAGGCGGCCCGGGAAAGTACGGATCTCGGTGTTGTAAGCCTGTACGGCCTGGATAAAGTCACGGCGAGACACAGCGATACGGTTCTCGGTGCCTTCAAGTTGCGATTGCAAGGCCAGGAAGTTCTGGTTGGCCTTCAGGTCCGGGTAACGCTCGGACACCACCATCAAACGGCTGAGTGCGCCGCTCAGGCCATCCTGGGCTTGCTGGAACTGCTTGAGCTTCTCGGGGTTGTCCAGGGTGCTCGCATCCACCTGGATCGAGGTGGCCTTGGCCCGCGCTTCAATCACCGCGGTGAGGGTTTCCTGTTCGTGGGCGGCATACGCCTTCACCGTTTCCACCAGGTTGGGGATCAGGTCGGCACGGCGTTGATACTGGTTCTGCACCTGGCCCCAGGCGGCCTTGGCCTGTTCGTCCAGGGTCGGGATGTTGTTGATGCCGCAACCGCTCAGCACGCTGCTGATCAGTAACAGCGCCGCAGCCTTGAAGCCCCAGCGATAAGTGTGTGCTGCTTGCATAGTGTTTCTCCTGCCCGATCTGATGGAATGTGACGACTAACCCTATAAACCACGCGCTTGGGGCATAATCCGCCACCACTGGAATGCTTCGAGCCAATCAGCTACAAAGATGCCCAGCGCGAAAAAGAGTTCAGAGTGTGCTGCATTTATCTGAACAACACCCGAACAACAATAGACGTTCCCCACATTTTGGCCGACAGCATCTCTCTGAATGCTGCGCAGTCGCCGAAAAAGGATATTCATGAAAAAGCTGTGTTTGCTCGGCCTTGTTGCCACTCTGGCCAGCCACCCCGTATGGGCAGAAACAAAGCCTGCTGCGCTTAACGACAAGGACGCCTTCGTCAGCGACCTGCTCAAGCAAATGACCCTGGATGAGAAGATCGGCCAATTGCGCCTGATCAGTATCGGCCCGGAAATGCCCCGCGAGCTGATCCGCAAGGAAATCGCCGCCGGCCGCATCGGTGGCACGTTCAACTCCATCACCCGCCCGGAAAACCGTCCAATGCAGGACGCGGCCATGCGCAGCCGCTTGAAGATCCCGATGTTCTTCGCCTATGACGTGATCCACGGCCACCGCACCATTTTCCCGATCAGCCTGGCCCTGGCTTCCAGCTGGGACATGGACGCCATTGGCCGCTCCGGGCGCATCGCCGCCCAGGAAGCCGCCGCCGACAGCCTCGACATCACGTTTGCGCCGATGGTCGATATCTCCCGCGACCCGCGCTGGGGCCGCACTTCAGAAGGTTTCGGTGAAGACACCTACCTGGTGTCACGTATTGCCGAAGTCATGGTCAAGGCGTTCCAGGGCACCAGCCCCGCGAATGCCGACAGCCTCATGGCCAGCGTCAAGCACTTTGCCCTCTATGGCGCGGTGGAAGGCGGGCGCGACTACAACGTGGTCGACATGAGCCCGGTCAAGATGTACCAGGACTACCTGCCGCCCTACCACGCGGCGATCAAAGCCGGCTCCGGCGGCGTGATGGTGGCGCTCAACTCGATCAACGGCGTGCCCGCCACGGCCAACACCTGGCTGATGAACGACCTGCTGCGCAAGGACTGGGGCTTCAAGGGCCTGACCGTCAGCGACCACGGCGCGATCTTCGAGCTGATCAAGCACGGCGTGGCCAAGGACGGGCGTGAAGCCGCCAAGCTGGCGATCAAGGCCGGCATCGACATGAGCATGAACGACTCGCTGTACGGCAAGGAATTGCCGGGGCTGCTCAAGTCCGGCGAGATCCAGCAGAGCGACATCGACAACGCCGTGCGCGAAGTGCTCGGTGCCAAGTACGACATGGGCCTGTTCAAGGACCCATACCTGCGCATCGGCAAGGCCGAGGATGACCCGGTCGACACCTACGCCGACAGCCGCCTGCACCGCGCCGAGGCCCGCGACATTGCGCGCCGCAGCCTGGTGTTGCTCAAGAACCACAACGACACCCTGCCGCTGAAAAAATCCGCGGCCATTGCCTTGGTCGGCCCGCTGGCCAAGGCACCCATCGACATGATGGGCAGTTGGGCTGCTGCCGGCCGGCCTGCGCAGTCGGTGACCCTGCTCGACGGCATGAACGCCGTGATCGGCGAAAAAGGCAAAGTGATCTATGCCCGTGGCGCCAACATCACCGGCGACAAGGCGGTGCTCGACTACCTCAACTTCCTCAACTTCGATGCCCCGGAAGTGGTGAATGACCCGCGCCCTGCCCAGGTGCTGATTGATGAAGCGGTGAAGGCGGCGAACAACGCCGACGTCATCGTTGCGGCGGTGGGCGAGTCCCGTGGCATGTCCCACGAATCGTCGAGCCGTACCGACCTGAACATCCCGCAAAGCCAGCGCGACTTGATCAAGGCCCTCAAAGCCACCGGCAAACCGCTGGTGCTGGTGTTGATGAACGGCCGTCCGCTGTCGATTCTCGAAGAGAACCAACAGGCCGATGCGATCCTGGAAACCTGGTTCGCAGGTACCGAAGGCGGCAACGCCATTGCCGACGTGCTGTTCGGCGACTACAACCCGTCGGGCAAACTGCCGATCACCTTCCCTCGTTCGGTGGGGCAGATTCCGACTTACTACAACCACCTGACCGTGGGCCGGCCATTCACCCCAGGCAAGCCGGGCAACTACACCTCACAGTACTTCGATGACACCACCGGTCCCCTGTTTCCGTTTGGCTATGGCCTGAGCTACACCACGTTCAGCCTGTCGGACATGGCACTGTCGTCCACCACGCTGAACAAGACCGGCAAGCTCGACGCCAGCGTCACCGTGAAGAACACCGGCAAGGTCGATGGCGAAACGGTTGTGCAGTTGTATATCCAGGACGTGGCCGGTTCGATGATCCGCCCGATCAAGGAGCTCAAGCACTTCCAGAAGGTCATGCTCAAGGCTGGCGAAGCGCGCACGCTGCACTTCACCCTCACCGAGGACGACCTGAAGTTCTATAACACCCAGCTCAAGTACGCAGCCGAACCGGGTGAGTTCAATGTACAGATCGGGTTGGATTCCCAGGATGTGCAGCAGCAAACCTTCGAACTGCTCTGATCTGAAGCTGTCAACACGGTCGCTGTGGGAGCTGGCTTGCCTGCGATACAGGCACCTCGGTTTGTCAGGTGTACCGAGGTGATGCTATCGCAGGCAAGCCAGCTCCCACAGTTGATTGAGTTGGCCCGACTAGCCGCGCCGATCCAGCAGGTTGACCACCAACCGATCAATCCAGCCCCACACCCGCTGCTTTACCCGCCGCCACAATGGCCGCGCCTTCCATGCCTCCAGACTCACCGCCTGGCTCTGGGCAAAGTCCGCTTCGAAACTGCCCACCACCGCCGCCGTCAATCCCGGGTCCAGCGCTTCAAGATTGGCTTCCAGGTTAAAACGCAAATTCCAGTGGTCGAAATTGCACGAGCCAATGCTCACCCAATCGTCCACCAGCACCATCTTCAGGTGCAGGAAGCACGGCTGGTATTCGAAGATCTGCACCCCTGAACGCAGCAGACGCGGGTAATAACGGTGCCCGGCGTAACGCACCGACGGGTGATCAGTGCGCGGCCCGGTGAGCAACAGTCGCACGTCCACGCCGCGCCCAGCCGCCCGGCGCAAGGCACGGCGCACGCTCCAGGTAGGCAGGAAGTACGGGGTCGCCAGCCAGATACGCGATTTGCTGCTGTTCAAGGCGCGAATCAACGATTGCAGAATGTCACGGTGCTGACGCGCATCGGCATACGCCACGCGACCCAGCCCCGGCCCGGTGGCGGGCACCTTGGGTAAGCGGGGCAAACCAAAATGGGTCGCCGGTTTCCATTCACGGCGCGCGGCGTTAGCGTGCCATTGCCGATCGAACAGGGCCTGCCAGTCCAGCACCAGCGGGCCGCTGATCTGCACCATCACTTCATGCCAGTCGGCGGTGTCTTGCCCCGGCGTCCAGAACTCGTCGGTGACACCGGTGCCGCCGACCACCGCAATGCGCTGGTCGATCAGCAGCAGCTTGCGATGGTCGCGATACAGGTTGCGCATCCAGCGCCGCCAATTCAGGCGGTTGTAAAAGCGCAGCGTCACGCCTGCGTCGGTCAAGCGCTTGCGCAGCCCAAGGGTAAACGCCAGGCTGCCGTAATCGTCAAACAGGCAACGCACCTGCACGCCGCGTTCAGCGGCCAGCACCAGTGCCTGCACCATGGCCTCGGCGCAGGCCCCGGCTTCGACCAGGTACAACTCAAGGTCAACCTGCTGCTCAGCCCGGGCGATGCCCACCAGCATCTGCGGGAAGAAATTCGGCCCGTCGATCAGCAATTCGAACTGATTGGCGCTGCGCCACGGGAACACCGCGCCGCTCATGTCAGCGCGCCGTGAAGATCAGCACCGCACCCACCGGCACCGACAAACTGATCGACTTGAGCCCCGCCGCCTTGCGCAAGGTAGCCACACCGGGCGCCAGGTCGAAATCTTCGGCATGCAGCACCACGGGCTCCAGGGTTACCACCTGGAAACGCCGCTCATCCAGGCGCGTGGCCAGCAGTTCGGCGCTGTAGGTCTGGGTCTTGCCGTGCAGCGTGACGCTCAAGGGCAGGCGCAATTCCAACTGCGCGCCGGATGCCAGGTCATTGATGGGCTGCAGATTGATTTGCGCGCTGATCTGCGCTTCGGGGAAGGTCTTGATCTCGAACAGCTCTTTACGCATGCGCTCGTCGCGCAGCGGGATGCCGCTGTTGATTGAGTCCAGCTCCACTTCCAGCCGAGCCGCACCTTTGGCGTCGACCTTGCCATGCAATACCAGGAAGCGCTGGACTTCAGCCACTTCGGTGTTTTTAGTGGTGACGAAGGACAGGCGTGAGGATTCGTTATCCAGGTACCAGTCGGCGTGGGCGGGCACGGCAGCACAGGTCAGCAGCGCGAAGACCAGAGGTTTGACATTGAACATAAAGACTCATGGGGCAAAAAACCTGGGCGAACCTTAAGCGCAATCTCACAACCGGCGCAAATTCAAATGTGGGAGCTGGCTTGCTGTGGCGAGGGAGCTTGCTCCCGTTCGACAGCGCAGCTGGAGCCGGCTCTTTGGGGGCGCTACGCACCCCAGCGGGAGCAAGCTCCCTCGCCACAAAGCCAGCTCCCACAGGGTTTTGCGGTGTTTTTAATCCAGCGTTCGCTGCACTTCGCACACCGCCTGTTCAAGGCTGCCCATATGCAAATTCAACACTCGCTCCACCGGCGCCTGATGCATTGGCCAATGCAGCGCCATGCTCCCCACCAGGCGGCCATTGGCGCGCACCGGCAGCGCCACCGCCCGGATCAGGAACGGCAAACGCACAGGATATTCCCAATAGCCCTCGGTACGCTGGCCAAAGCCCTGGTGCTGGGTTTGCTCGCATGCGCGATAGTGCTCGTCTGCCGCCACATGATTACGGCCTGCCAGGCGATGTACTTCTTCGGCCGGCAATTGCGTCAAGCAGGCTTTGCCCATCGCGGAATGGAACAGGCTGGCATACTGCCCGACGATCTGGCAGTTGTTCGGGTACAGCTTGCGTAACACGCTGGGAATTGCACTCTCCATGACCTCCAGGCGCTCACCATCGAAGCACGACAAGTCCACCACCAGCCCGGTGCGCTCGCTGAGCTCCAATAACCAGGGCGCGGCGCTCTCCACCACTTGGCGCTTGAAGCGTTGCTGGGTATCGCCGAACAAGCGCCGGGCACGCAGGCGGTAACGCCGATCACTCAGGCCCCGATAGACCCAACCCTGTTCCTGCAAGGTCAGCAACATGCGCGACACCGTGGCCTTGGGCAGGCGCGTGAGGTAGTGCAACTCTTCCAGCCCCAGGGCCTGGTGCTCGCCCAGCAACTCGACAATTGCCAGTGCGCGTTCAACCGAGCGTACGGTGCCTGTCTCCATGTTCGATCTCCCTGTTGCCGGTGGATGATCTTTTTTCACAGCAAGATACAGGCCCGGTCAGCACTCAGCGCGGCGTTGCAAGGCACGCCGGCGGCCGGCGTTGTACCCATTGGGTCAGTTGCTCATGGGCGTAGGCCAATTGCAGCACGGCCCTGTCGGCCTGGGCCGGGCCAATGATTTGCAGGCCCATGGGCAAGCCCTGGGGGTTGAAGCCCACCGGAATGCTCATGCTCGGCAAACCGGCGAGGGTCGGGCCGATCACCACCTCCATCCAACGGTGATAAGTGTCCATTTCACGCCCGCCGACGAGGCGTGGCCAAGGCTGTTGTGCATCGAAAGGGAACACCTGGGCGGTGGGCAACAGCAGGAAATCGTAACGTTCGAACAGCTTGCCCAAGGCGCGGTACCACTCACTGCGGTCCACCGACGCCTGGTAAACCTGCTGAGCACTCAAGCCCTGGCAGCCCTCCACTTCCCATTGCGCTTCGGGTTTGAGCAGTGCGCGTTTTTGCGGGTTGGCATAGGCCGCGCCGAGGTTGCCGTGCACCAGCCAATGGCGGTGTACCAACCAGCACCGCCACAGGCGCGCCATGGAAAAGTCCGGTTGGCAGCTGTGCACTTCACAGCCCAACCTGGCGAAATCATCCAACGCCGCCTCGCACAGGCTCATCACGCCATCGTCCATCGGCAGATAACCGTTGTAGTCCCCCAGCCAACCGAGGCGTGCGCCGTTGAAGTCGCGTTGCAACGGCTGGCCCAGCACCGCCGGATCGGCCTGGGATGACAGCGGCGTGCGGGGGTCGTAACCGGCCTGGATGCTCAGCAACCGCGCCACATCCGTCACGCTGCGCCCCATCGGGCCTTCGGTGCCCAGTTGCTGCACGAACAACTCCGGCATCGGCCCGTGGGGCACCCGTCCTTGGGAGGGGCGCAAGCCGAACACGTTGTTGAACGCCGCCGGGTTGCGCAGCGAGCCCATCATGTCGCTGCCGTCGGCCACCGGCAGCATGCGTAGCGCCAGGGCCACCGCCGCTCCGCCACTGCTACCGCCGGCCGCCAGGCGCGGGTCATAGGCGTTGCCGGTGGTACCGAACAGCGTGTTGTAGGTGTGGGAGCCCAGGCCGAACTCCGGCACGTTGGTCTTGCCAATGATGATCGCACCACTGGCCCGCACCCGCGCCACGCTGATGGCGTCTTCGTTCGGTACATGCTCGGCGAACAGCGGTGAGCCCAGGGTGGTGCGCAAACCCTGGGTGGCCGCCAGGTCCTTGATGGCCTGGGGCATGCCATGCATCCAGCCACGGGAGTGGCCCTGGTCCAACTCACGATCGCACGCCCTCGCCTCGGCCAGCACGGCCTCGCTGTCGCGCAACGACACCAGCGCATTCACGCCAGGGTTAAAGCGCTGAATCTGTGCCAGGTACGCCTGCATCACCTCTTCGCACGACACCTGCCGCCCATGAATGGCCCGCGACAGCTCAGTGGCATCCCAATCAACAATACTCAAGGCTTCACCTCTCTGGAAAACGGCAGCGGCTTGCTCGCACGGGGTGCCTCGCGCATGCAGTAAGTGCCCAGCAGCGTCAGCACGCACGCAAACAATACATAGAACGAGGGCGCCACCGGCGTGCCCAGTACCTTGCTCAGCCAGGTCACGATCAACGGCGCGAAACCACCGAACACCATCACCGCCACGTTATAGGCCACCGACACACCGGTCGAGCGCACCTCGATAGGGAACTGCTCGGCCAATGCCGTCGGCGCTGGCCCGAAGAACCCGCCAATCGCCGTGCACAACATCACCTGCATCACCAGCAGGCGCTCGATAGACGGCGCGGCGGCCACCCACACATACAACGGGTAGACCATCACGAAGAACGCCAAGGTGAAGGCCATCAACACCGGCCGCCGCCCCCATCGATCCGAGAGCAGGCCGGACAACGGAATCACCACAGTCATCAGCGCTACCGCAAACATCTGCACCATCAGTACCTGGTCCAGCGGCAGGCCAAGGTTCTTGTGAGCGAAGGTCGGCATGTTCACCAGCACCACATAAAACGACACCGTCGCGCCGCAGGCCAGCCCCATCGACACCAGAATACTGCGCCGATGCTCACGCAGCACTTGCATGAGGCTCGGCGCCGGGCCGGTGGCTTGCTTGCGCGCTTCGATGAACTCTTCCGGGTCTTCCATGTGCCGACGAATCCACAACCCCACCGGGCCGATCAGCAAGCCCAGCACAAACGGCAGGCGCCAGCCCCACAAGTCGAGGGTTTCGGGCGAAAAGAAATGCGTGACCAGCGCCACCATCGCTGCCCCACCGAACACCGCCAGGCATTGCCCCACCAGTTGCCAGGAGCCATACAATCCCTTGCGATGGGCCGGTGCACTTTCCACCAGAAATGCCGTGGCACTCGCGTACTCACCGCCGGTAGCAAACCCCTGCAGCATGCGCGCCACCACAATCAGCAACGGCGCGCCCATGCCGATGGCAGCATAGTTCGGCGCGAAGGCGATCAGCGCGATGGACACGGTCATCAACCGGATAATCAACTGCATCGCCGCCTTGCGGCCTTTGCGGTCGGCGTAGATGCCCAAGAGGATGCCGCCCACCGGGCGCATGAAAAAGCCCACGCCGAAGGTGGCCAGGGCCATCAGCAGCGAGGCGTATTCGTCCTCCGAGGGGAAGAACTGCCGGGCGATGATACTGGCGAGAAAGCCGTAGACGATGAAGTCATACCATTCCAACGCGTTGCCAATCACCGCCGCCACCACTTGGCGGGTGCGCGAAACACCAGGTTTTGCAGTCTGCATGAGGAACACTCCGTTCAACCGATCAGGGAAAGGGTCCAGCGGCAGAAAAAAGAGGTCGTCAGGCCGGCTTGAGCCAGCTCTCGGCCAGCGCGCCCCAGTAGGCTGCGCCGGTCAGCAGGATGTCGTCGTTGAAGTCATAGGCGGGGTTGTGCACCATCGGCCGCGACACGCCGTTGCCGATAAACAGATAACTGCCTGGGCAGCGTTGCAGCATCCAGGCGAAGTCTTCGCTGCCCATCAGCGTGCGGGTGTTGCCGTCCACGGCGTCGGCACCGAGCAAGGCCACGCCGACCTGACGGGCGAATTCGGTTTCTTCGGCGTGGTTGACCAGCACCGGGTAGGCCGGGCGGTGTTCGACCTGCACGGTGCAGCCGAAGCTGGCGGCCTGGGTCTGGATGATCGCGTTGACCCGTTCCAGCATTTGTTCACGCACCTTGGGGTTGAGTGCGCGCAGGCTCAGGCGCAATAACGCTTGCTGGGGAATCACGTTGGCCGCCTGGCCGGCCTGCAAGGCGCCGACGGTGACCACGGCGGCTTCCTGGGTATCGATATTGCGCGCCACCACCGTTTGCAGAGCCATGACCATGCTGGCTGCCGCCACCAGTGGATCGATAGTGAGGTGTGGCATGGAGCCGTGGCCACCGACACCTTCGAGGGTCACGGTAAGCAAATCCTGGGACGCCATCATCGGGCCAACTCTCAAGCCCAGATGCCCCGCCGGCAAACCCGGCATATTGTGCATGCCGAACAACCCGTCGCAAGGAAAGCGCTCCAGCAAACCGTCCGCCAGCATCGCCTCGGCGCCGCCCTGGCCTTCTTCGGCGGGTTGGAAAATCAGGTTCAAAGTGCCGTCCAATTGCCGCGTCGCCGCCAAGTAACGCGCGGCACCGAGCAACATGGTGGTGTGGCCGTCATGGCCGCAGGCGTGCATGCAGCCGGCATGCTGGCTGGTATAGACCGCGCCGGTATTTTCGATGATGGGCAAGGCGTCCATGTCGGCGCGAATCCCCAACGTGCGCGAGCTGTTGCCGTTACGCAGCACGCCGACCACACCGGTCTTGCCGATGCCGGTATGCACCTCATACCCCCACTCCCGCAATGACTGCGCGACCAGTGCTGAGGTGCGGTTCTCTTCAAAGCCAAGCTCAGGATGAGCGTGGATATCGTGACGCACAGCGTGCAAGTCGCTGGCAACGTCACTGAGCCAATCCAGGATGTGCTGGTGCGGGCGCATGGTGATTCTCCTCACAGGCGAGTGGTCCCGTTCTTGTTGGCGACACATCGACAGCTAAGCGCGATGTGCGCGTGAGGACAATCAAAGGTGGTTCCACTCTGTGGAACCTCAGGGCCGGTTCTTTTTCCGAGAACCCACGCAGATAATCTAAATGTGGGAGCTGGCTTGCCTGCGATGACGGCGGCACAGGCACCCGTGATGTTGACTGACCTGGCGCTATCGCAGGCAAGCCAGCTCCCACAGGGGAATTTGGGTGTGTCAGGGGTTGAGGCGGCAGCCTTGACGGTCGCCCAACCACCGCGCCGTCTGCGTACGCCCTAAACCGCTTGCCGTGACTTCACTGCGTTCCGGCGAGTCAGTGAACGCACTGGTTGGCACGTACTGCTTCACATACCCCAGGCAATACTGCGCAGGGTTGTTGGCCACATACCGGCACGAGCAATACTCCTTGGCGGTGTACGCCGCGATGATGTCGGGGAAGGCTTGCAGGTTGACGCGCTCGTGCCAAACCCAGCCGAACAATGCGAAAAGCAACACCAGTAAAACGCTGATGAACGGATGACGACGCATCATGAGCGCACCGCCGCCAGCACTCGTTTGAGCAGTTCGTTATGCCGGTAACTGCCATCGCGATCATCGCCGTAACGCACGATCACCAGGTGTTCATCGGGCAGCACAAACAGCGCCTGGCCCCAGTGCCCCAGCGCGGCAAAGGTGGCGGCCGGTGCGTCGGGCCAGGGTTGGGGGGCGCCGGTGTTGAGCCACCAATGGCCGCCCGGCACGGCTTCATCCTGGCCGGCTTTGTAGCGATCGAAGGGCCGGCGGTTGAAGGCGACCCAGTCCTTGGGCAGCAGTTGTCGCTCGCCCCAGCGCCCATCCCGCGCCATCAGTAGCCCTACTCGTGCCAGATCGCGGGCTGTGAGATAGGCATAGGACGACGCGACAAACGTTTCATCCGCATCGGTTTCCCAGGTTGCGTCGCGAATGCCCAGGGGCTGGAACAGCGCGTCCCATGGGTAGTTCATGTAAGCCTTGTGGCCGAGCATGCCCTTGAGCGCGGCGGACAAGAGGTTACTGTCGCCGCTGGAATAGCGGAAAACCTGGCCGGGGGCGGCGGCGGCTTCGGTATCCGCCGTGAATTGCGCCATGTCGGTGTGGCCACGGGTGTAGAGCATCGCCACTACCGAAGACTTCAGCGGGGCGTATTCGTAGTCTTCCTGCCAATCCAACCCGGAGGCCCAGTGCAGCAAGTCGGCCATGGTTACCTTAGGGTGCTGCTTCATCGGCGGGTAGAAACGTGCGACAGGGTCGCTGAGTTTGAAGCGGCCTTGCCCATAGGCCACGCCCAGCACGGTAGCCATCAGGCTTTTGCTGACGGACCAGGTCAGGTGCGGTGTGCTGGCAGTGGTGGGTGCGGCGTAGCGTTCATAGATGATTTCGCCATCCCGAATGACCAGCAACGCGTCGGTGCGAATACCGTTGCGGGTGGCATCGTCACGGGGTGGGAAAGCGTAGGCGTTCAGGGCATCGACAGCGGGACCAGTGAGGGCTGTGCCCACGGCCCACTCCTTTTCAGGCCAGATTTCAGCGCGAGCATTCACGGCGACAAACAACAGGGCAACGCACAACAGGCCTCGGACCATGGACGCAAACTCAAGGGGGGCATTCAAGCCCGCGAGCCTAGCTCACGCCAGTGACAGATTTGCGACAAGGGGGCTGTCATCCAACCGTCACCGTAACTTCATGGAGCTGACACCGAGGCTACATAGCCTGACTTTGGACAACAAAGTCGACTGGCCGCAACCTGGCCGGCACCCGGAGACTCGCTATGACTCAGATCGCCCGCATCAGCGACAAAGGCAATGAACGCCGTCTGCAAGCCGAACGCCTGGTAGGCGCACAGGCATTGCAGGAAGCCCAGGCCCTGCGGTTCAACGTGTTCAGCGGCGAGTTCAACGCCAAGCTGAAAGGCGCGGAACTGGGTCTGGACATGGATGACTATGATGTTCACTGCAGCCATATCGGCGTGCGGGATTTGAACAGCGGTCGACTCGTCGCTACTACCCGTCTGCTCGACCACCAGGCCGCCAGCACCCTGGGCCGGTTCTACAGCGAAGAAGAATTCAGCCTGCATGGCCTGCTGCACTTGCAGGGCCCGATTCTGGAGATTGGCCGCACCTGCGTCGACCCGGCCTATCGCAATGGCGGCACCATCGCGGTGTTGTGGGGCGAGTTGGCCGAGGTACTCAACCAGGGTGGCTACAGCTACCTGATGGGCTGCGCAAGCATCCCGATGCACGATGGCGGCATCCAGGCCCACGCGATCATGCAGCGCCTGCGCGAGCGCTACCTGTGCAACGAACACCTGCGCGCCGAACCGAAAAAACCGCTGCCGGCCCTGGACTTGCCGTCCAACGTCATCGCCGAAATGCCGCCGCTGCTCAAGGCCTACATGCGCCTGGGCGCGAAGATCTGCGGCGAGCCGTGCTGGGATGAAGACTTCCAGGTAGCCGACGTGTTTATCCTGCTCAAGCGCGACGAGTTGTGCCCGCGTTACGCGCGCCACTTCAAGGCGGCCATGTGATGAACCGCCTGCGCATTTACGGGCGCATCGCCCGCGTGCTGTTGGTGGTGGGGCTGGGGTTGAGCATGGCCAGTGTGTTCGGCCTGTTCGAGCGCCTGGGGGTGGCTAACTCGATGGTGCGGCGCCAGCGTTGGTCGCGCTTCTTCATGGCACGGCTGACCAACGCCCTGCCCTTTCGCGTGACGGTGCATGGCGAGTTGCCGCAAACGCCGATGCTGTGGGTGAGCAATCATGTGTCCTGGACGGATATCCCGTTGCTGGGCATGGTGGCGCCGATGTCGTTTTTGTCCAAGGCCGAAGTACGTACCTGGCCGGTGGCGGGCTGGCTGGCGGCCAAGGCTGGCAGCCTGTTTATTCGTCGCGGTTCAGGTGACAGCCAACTGATTCGCAAGCAGATGACCCGTCATCTGGAACAACAGCACCCCTTGCTGATGTTCCCCGAAGGCACCACCACCGACGGTCGCGGCCTGCGCACGTTCCACGGGCGCTTGCTGGCCAGCGCGATCGATGCGGATGTGTCGCTGCAGCCGGTGGCGATTCGGTATCTGCGCGACGGCCAGGTCGACCCGCTGGCGCCCTTTATTGGCGATGATGATTTGCTCTCGCACCTGATGCGCTTGTTTTCCAATGACCAGGGCGATGTAGAGATTCATGTGCTCAAGCCGATTGCCTGCACTGGGCAGGAACGTGCGGCGTTGGCGTATCAGGCGCAGCAAGCGGTGCAGAAGGCGTTGTTTGGGCCAGTGCCGGAAGCAGAGCAAGTGGCTGCTCGACCTGCATTCGCAGCCTGAAGCAATGTGAACACAATCCAAATGTGGGAGCCGGCAAGCCAGCTCCCACATTCAGCTCTCATGTAGTCAGTTGAGATTGCGCAAATTTCTGCAACTCTGGGTAGAACAGTCGAAAGTCCTCACTCAGGGGCTCATATAAAACCCGCAACTCCTGCATCGCATATCCTAACTCCTCAGGCTGCGTCAGCCGCCGCGAAATCCCGCGCAGCACCTGGTCCATCACCGCAAACTCGCGGTACGAGCCCAACCAATCATCCGCGGCCATATACGGCGCAATCTGCGCCAGCCGCCCCGGTAACGCGGGTTCAGCCGCCAACACCTGATACACCTGGGACGTGAAACGCTCCAGAGGCTGGTCGGCATACAGCGCCCAATCCCGCGCCAGGCAATGGTCAAAAAACACATCGAGGACGATCCCGGCATAGCGCCGGCGGGTCAGACTGAAGCGCGACAAGGCCTCGCCCACCAGCGGATGGCTATCGGTAAAGCGGTCGATGGAGCGATGCAACTGGATCGCCGCTTCGATTTGCGGGCTGAACTGGCCCTGCAGGCGGCCTTTGACGAAGTCGCCATAAAGGCTACCCAGCAATTGCGCAGGAAGTTGGCCGCCCAGGTGCAGATGTGCGAGATAATTCATGCCGCGCAGTCTACCACTGCCACCAACATATCGTTATAACCCGATATACCGATTCGACCTGGCCTCAGATCAAAATCATATTGGTATATCGGGATATTACGATCTAAAGTTCGCCTTATCGCGATATAACGCTTTACGACACCGAGCACCCTGCCATGTCCATCGACCTCGACGAAATAATAAAAGCCCTGGCGCACCCAGTACGACGAGACATCCTCACCTGGCTCAAAGACCCGAAAGTGCAGTTCCCCGAGCAATTGCACAACCACGAATACGGCATCTGCGCCGGGCAGATCGACCAGCGCTGCGGCTTGTCCCAGTCGACGGTGTCGGCCCACCTGGCCACCTTGCAACGTGCGGGTCTGATCAGCAGCCAGAAGGCTGGACAGTGGCACTTTTTCAAGCGCAATGAGGAAGTGATCCAAGCCTTTCTGACTGCGCTCATTACCGAACTCAGCGCACCGTAATCACCAAGGACACGTACATGCCCCTCTCGCTACTCATACTGGCCCTGAGCGCCTTCGCCATCGGCACCACCGAGTTCGTCATCATGGGCTTGCTGCCCGATGTGGCGGCAGACCTGGGTGTGTCAATTCCCGGCGCCGGCTGGCTGGTCACCGGTTACGCCTTGGGCGTGGCCATCGGCGCACCGTTCATGGCACTGGCCACCGCCAGGCTGCCACGCAAGGCGGCGCTGGTAGCGTTGATGGGTATTTTCATTATCGGCAACCTGCTCTGCGCCCTGGCAAGCGACTACAACGTGCTGATGTTTGCCCGTGTGGTCACGGCGTTGTGCCACGGAGCCTTCTTCGGAATTGGTTCGGTGGTGGCGGCAAACCTGGTGCCGGCCAACAAACGTGCGTCGGCGGTGGCGCTGATGTTCACCGGGTTGACCCTGGCCAACGTGCTGGGCGTGCCCCTGGGTACGGCGCTGGGCCAGGAAGCCGGCTGGCGCTCGACCTTCTGGGCCGTGACCGTGATTGGCGTGATCGCCTTGATCGGCCTTATTCGCTTCCTGCCCGCCAAGCGTGACGAAGAAAAACTCGACATGCGTGCCGAACTGGCCGCCCTCAAGGGCGCCGGTATCTGGTTGTCACTGAGCATGACTGCGCTGTTTGCCGCGTCCATGTTTACCCTCTTTACCTACGTCGCGCCGCTGCTGGGCGATGTCACTGGCGTGTCGCCCAAAGGCGTGACCTGGACCCTGCTGCTGATCGGCCTGGGCCTCACCGTGGGCAACATCATCGGCGGCAAACTGGCGGACAAGCGCCTGGCGGCCACCTTGATCGGCGTGTTCATCAGCATGGCGGTGGTTTGCACGGTGCTGAGCTGGACCAGCGTTGCGGTGATACCGACTGAAATCACCCTGTTCCTGTGGGCCACCGCTTCGTTCGCCGCCGTGCCGGCGCTGCAAATCAACGTGGTGACCTTCGGCAAGGCCGCGCCGAACCTGGTGTCCACCCTGAACATCGGGGCCTTCAACATTGGCAACGCCCTCGGCGCCTGGGTCGGCGGCAGCGTGATTGCCCACGGCTTCGGCCTGACCAGCGTGCCGCTGGCGGCCGCCGCACTGGCGATTCTCGCGCTGCTGGTGACCCTGATCACTTTCCGTCAGGGCGCCAATGCCGACCTGGCCCCCGCGACCCACTGATCAACTTGAAAGAGAAGGTGTTTTTCCCATGACGACTATTTTCGATCCGATCACACTGGGCGACCTGCAACTGTCGAACCGCATCATCATGGCGCCGCTGACCCGCTGCCGCGCGGATGCCGGCCGCGTGCCCAATGCGCTGATGGCCGAGTACTACGTGCAACGCGCCTCCGCCGGGCTGATCCTCAGCGAAGCCACTTCCGTGACACCGATGGGCGTGGGCTACCCGGACACCCCCGGCATCTGGTCCAACGACCAGGTGCGCGGCTGGGCCAACATCACCAAGGCCGTGCATGGCGCGGGCGGCAAGATCTTCCTGCAGTTGTGGCATGTGGGCCGCATCTCCCACGCGTCCTACCTGAACGGCGAAACCCCGGTGGCTCCGAGTGCGGTTCAGGCTAAAGGCCACGTCAGCCTGGTTCGCCCATTGGCCGACTACCCGACCCCGCGCGCCCTGGAAACCGCTGAAATCGCCGACATCGTCGACGCTTACCGCACCGGCGCCGAGAACGCCAAGGCCGCAGGCTTCGACGGCGTGGAAATCCACGGCGCCAACGGCTACCTGCTCGACCAGTTCCTGCAAAGCAGCACCAACCAGCGCACCGACCAGTACGGCGGCTCTTTGGAAAACCGTGCGCGCCTGTTGCTGGAAGTCACCGACGCCGCCATCGAAGTCTGGGGCGCCGGCCGCGTGGGCGTGCACCTGGCACCGCGTGCTGACGCGCATGACATGGGCGACGACAACCTCGCCGAGACCTTCACCTACGTCGCCAGCGAACTGGGCAAGCGCGGTATCGCCTTTATCTGCTCCCGTGAAAAAGAAGGCGCAGACAGCCTTGGCCCGCAGCTGAAAAAAGCCTTCGGCGGCGCGTACATCGCCAACGAACGTTTCACCAAAGACAGCGCCAATGCCTGGCTGGCGGCGGGCAAGGCGGATGCAGTGGCCTTCGGTATTCCTTTCATCGCCAACCCGGACCTGCCGGCGCGACTGAAGGCTGATGCGCCGTTGAACGAGCCGCATCCGGAGACCTTCTACGGTAAAGGCCCGGTGGGTTATATCGACTACCCGACGCTGGCACTCTGATCGACTGGAACAAAAAACCCCGGCTTGCGACAGCCGGGGCTTTTTATGGACGGCGAGAAACGCTTGGCATGATTTGAAATGACCGGCCTCTTCTTGAATCATTTTCTATAGAGAGATCAGTCCCTGCGCCAACGCCACGCCGACGGCTTGCCGCCGGCTGAAAGAGCCCAACTTTCGACTCGCATTTGCAATGTGAAAATTGATGGTTCTCTCTGAACATCCCAAGATGCAGCTCATTTCCCAAGTCGTTTTGCCCACACCAGACCATTTCAGCACTTCTGACTCCCTTAATGTCAGATTGCAGAGTTGCTCACCCACTGCGTTCAAATGTTTTTGGGAGCCCTCCAGAAGGAAGGGAATCAGCATGAATAGCTTGCCTAACGGACCATTCAGGTCATCGCCAAGATCGTCGGTAAAGCTCACGCATTGAGCGACGTTGAGCGATCCGGCCATTTCGTTAAAACGCAGGGGAATACTGACACCCTGCAAAAGCCCATACCCCTCGCGCTCCGTCCAGAACTGATGGGACCGACCTCGTGCTTGTCTGCGTGCCAGCCCCCAGAAAAGAGGCGCGAAGTGATGGCGGCAATGCCTGATTATCGGGTCCACCTGAATGAAGTTCTCCTCCTTGTATCGCCTGAGCCAGTCAGAAGGATAAGTCGTCATGATCCTGTTAAAGGGGTCACTGGTGGTTGAAGGGCCCAAGCTCAGCAAATAGCTTTGATAGCCAATACGACGCAGCACCTTGCGCAGATGGCGTTCCCAATCTCGTCGGTGCAAGTCGGTGGCCAGCACGGAAAAGTCATCCAATACTTCTTTGAAATTAACCCTCAGGAGTACGTCTTCTTTTTTATACCTAAATAAGTCATCCACGATGAATCCCTGCCACTCATAGAAGCTTTTTTGATACAACTTGGTTAAAAAAACGGGCCGCTGAACAAGCGACCCGTTGCGCGCCGCTTACAATCCTGCTTGGAGACAGTGTTGGTCTATAAAGCTCTTAAATATTCCAAGGCCGTCCTCCGTCAATATACTTTCGGGGTGAAACTGGACTCCCTCTATCGGATAGTCAGCGTGCCGCACGCCCATGATGTATCCATCATCGGTCGAGGTGGACGTTACTGCCAGTTCACCGGGTAGCCCCTCGTTATCAATAATCAGCGAGTGGTAACGAGTCGCCTTGATCGAACGCCCCCCTGTATGGGCGTAGACACCTAGCCCATCGTTATCGATGGCGCTGATCTTGCCATGCATGACATGCGAGGCTCGGATGACCGCCCCGCCAAACGCCAGACCGATGGCTTGATGCCCCAAACAGACGCCCAATATCGGCAGGCGCCCTTTAAAGTTTTGGATGACTTCAATGTACCCCGCGTCCTGCGGGTGCCCAGGCCCTGGGCCCAAGACACAAAAGTCTGGCGCATACGCTTCGATACGTTCGATCAAATTTGGAACATCATTGCGCTCCACATGGGTTTCCAGTCCAAGCTGTTCAAGATACTGGCTGATAATGAAAACAAAACTGTCATAGGCATCAATCAAGAAAACTTTCATTGCAGCATCTCCTTGCCGGTAACCGCACGATAGACAGAACCCATTTTGTAGAAGGTTTCGGTCCACTCTTTATCCGGAACCGAGTCGGCCACCACGCCTGCCGACGCACGCAGGTAATAAGTACCTTCTTTATGAACCGCTGAGCGAATGCATAAAGCCGTATTGATGCTGCCGTCGAATCCGATCAAACCGACTGCTCCGGCATATATTCCACGACGGTTATTTTCCATGCTTTCGATAATCTGCATCGCACGTATTTTTGGCGCACCGGTCATGGTTCCCGCGGGGAAAGAAGCCTTGATCACGTCGAAGGCATCGAAGCCTTTTCGCAACAAGCCACGCACGTTGGAGACCATGTGATAGAGGTGCGAGTACTCTTCGACCAACATCAATTCATCGACTTCAAGTGAACCTGGCTGGCAGACACGACCGATGTCATTCCTGCACAAATCCACCAGCATCAAATGTTCAGCCCGTTCTTTTTCAGAGCGTGTCATGCTTAAAATCAGCTCGCTCGACGGTATGCCAGGGGTTTTGCCCACGGTGCCGGCGATGGGCCTCATCTCAATCAGATCGTCCTTGATGCGAACAAATAGCTCGGGGCTTGCGCCAATCAGGTCAACGCCCCCCAGGTTGGCCAAATACATGTAAGGAGACGGGTTGTTCTTGCGCAACGCACGGTACACATCAAAAGGTTTGACCGGCGTATCCACCTGCACCTCATGACCCAATTGGATCTGATAAATATCACCTTGGCGAATGTGCTCCAGCGCCTTGTCGACCCAGCCAAGGAATTGCTCTTTTTGCACCGTATCGCGCGCGACCGTGACCGACGGGTAAATAATCGGAGAGTCATCAGCCGGGATACCCTTGGCATCTGCCAGTAGCGCAACGTAGTCATCGGTACTACGGGATTTCCAGAGGGAACTGTTGTTGACCATGAGGTCCACTGTTCCATTGGAATGGAAGTAAACCAGCGTCTGAAATACGGTCAAGGCAATAATCGGATAATCATTGGTTTGCTCGGTCAAGTGGGGAATTTCCTCGACAAACCGAACGCAGTCATAAGAGAGGTAGCCAAAAAAAGCGAGGCTGGGGTGAGTCTGACGCTGAACCTCAAAGGGTGTTTGTAACGCACGCAGCAAATTCCATACCGCATCGTTCGAACGAATGTTTATACGGCCATGGTCATCCAGAACTATTTCCTGAGCAGACAATGCACTTCTTAAATAACTGAACAGTTGCTCATTGGCTTCGAGTGTTGCATACCCCTCATAAATTTTTACCGCCAATAGAGGTTCTAGTCCGATAATTGTTGCCTTGCGATCCCGGCTGGGGCCGGACAGCGATTCGAGAATGAAGACTTTGTCGGCACCGAGTACTTTTGCCGCCGCTTCATAGACAACAAGCGGGTCGCACTTCAAACTTTCGGTATGTAGTTTAACGCTCACGGGTGTGGTTATCCCACGCATGACATAACTCCTTTTTATGGATAACAGGCTCACACAGCAGAATCGAACGCACAGAGCGATTACTTAAACTGCCTGGCAGTTCAACCAGTTAATTATTGATGTGAAGGACTCATCAGCCACACGCGCACTCGGGCCCGCAAAAGCACCTACTCAAAAAAGAGACAGAACTTCAGCGCACCATTCGCCTATTACGATTTTCCCGGGACCAGCCACGAAAAATCGAATAATAGCGCTCGGCTATTAATGAGTTACCAATTAGGGGTGTTTGACTGAAACAGGCAGCAAGACACCGGCGGTTGCTGGATTAGCGACGCCAGATATTGCTTTTGAAAACCGAAAGATGGGCAGTGTTGGACCCGGAGGACGATCCGAGGGAGCTCTTCAGCACTGATAGTCGGTAGTACATTTAAGACTTCCTGTGTCTTGAGGGCATTGCAGGAGTGATTCCTGAATACCCGTTGGATACTACTCATAGGTTCAATAGGGGTCAACCTCAATTACCCACGGTTTACAGGTGCTCTCACACTGAGTCAGGCAACGCTTGAGTCCCTGCGAGAAACCACTGAATAGCCTGCAGGGTTTGCTCGGCACACTCCAGGTAGGGTACATGCCCCGCATCTTCGATAACGCAAATACTGGCCTGTGGCAAAAGCCGGTGGACCTCATGCAGGCACGAAACATCAAAGACCCGATCATTGCGCCCCCACACCACCAACGTCTTGGCTTGAACGTCCGCCAATCGCGATTGAAGCGGGTACAGTCCGGCGTCCTTGAAGTCCCTTAGTATTTTTCCGATTTTCTCATAGCGCTGCGCCCCCTTGTTGGCCAGCGCCCTCGCCAGAAAGGCTGGTACCCTCGGCGGCCGGGTGAATATCATCTCCCACAGGGCCTGCATTTCGTCAACGCAGCGATAGCCAAAAGGGTGTCTGCCCGACTCCAGAAACTGATTCATCGCCGCACTGAGCCGTGTCGAAGATAACCCCGCAGGTGCCAGCGCGATTACACCGCAAACTTCTGCCGGATAAGTGGCAGCATAAAGACAGGCAATGCAGCCGCCCATAGAGCTGCCTATCAACACCAGCTCCGGGAAGGCATGCGCCTCGAAAAACGCCCTTAATCGGACCACCTGAGCCGTAGGGTCATAGCTTTGCAAGCCGTCGAAAGACGACTCGCCTTCTCCAGGAAGATCAAGGAAAACGCAGTTACAGGTCTCAACCAACGAGTAAAGCTTAGGGCCCCACTGGTCCTTGCTGGCTCCCAGGCCATGAAGGAACACCAAGGTAGGGCCGGTCTTGACCCTGCTCGATTGCAAGTAGGCGACTTCATAACCTTGCCCCTTCCACCGCCGGACCTTAAGCCTGTAGCGGAACCGGTTTTGCTTACGCATGGCGAGCAATACCCACTGACCTGGCCAATTCATCGAACATTACCTCTCAACGGGTTCGCCAATCATTCGACAGGAGCATCTCCGGCGCGGACTTGCCGTGCCGGTAGCCGGACCTGGCACAGTGCAACGCCTGCCAAAACCGCAACACCACCGACGACCAAGCTCAGCGAAACACCTTCCTGCAGAAGTACCTGGCTGACCGCCACTGCAAATACTGGCACCAATAGAAGGAACGGCGTAAGGCGCTGAACCGGGTGCCGCCCCAAAAGCCAATACCACAGGCCAAACCCAATCAGCCCGCCACTGACAGCGGTATA
Source organism: Pseudomonas sp. DW-iso17 (assembly GCF_058725345.1). Classification (NCBI taxonomy): domain Bacteria; kingdom Pseudomonadati; phylum Pseudomonadota; class Gammaproteobacteria; order Pseudomonadales; family Pseudomonadaceae; genus Pseudomonas; species Pseudomonas sp. DW-iso17. The sequence goes on from NZ_JBZXEA010000002.1 coordinate 95,565, forward strand.
CAGGACGGCAGCCCATGCTTTCGGGCTGGCAGTCAGCACCGAACCCCATGCATCCCCCTCCACCGCGGCGGAGACCATCAGTAACTCCGGTGCGGCAATCAATGCTGTCCACGCGCTGATCGCCACAGGATTGAAAGGTCCCCAGCGCTTGGTAAGGACAGTGCCCACCGCAAAAACAAACGCCGCAACAATCACCAGCAACACCCCCGACAACGCACCGCCGCGGCCAACCCCCCCTACCACCGTCAGCACTCCAATCAATGCGATGACAATCCCGACTACCACCTGCAAACCAATTCGCTCCTTCAAGACGGCGAAAGCCAACAGCAACGTGAAAGGTGTGGCCAGTTGGTACGCAACAGCAGAAGTGGAGGCATCCACCCGCGAGATGCCACAGTATAAAAGCCCGAAATGCAGAGCTCCCACCAGCGAGGCGATCCAGAACACAGGAAGGAGCTCACGGCGTTTAGGAATCCCGCAAAACGGCACCAATACAATCGCCATCAAGGCAAAGCGCATGGCAACCATGAGAATTGGCGGAAGTTCCTGCCCCCCAACTTTAACTGCTGTCACTTGGGCGCCCCATAAAAAAGCGACCAGGACAGCTATCAACGAATCGCGAATAGGCATTAATTCATCATCCCGTTTGAAATTGGACTTGCTTGAGCAGACGCAGGCGCTCCGCGCCTTGGCGTGGGTGTGCATTCAATTTTTGAAAGTGTTCAAGGAGGCGATCCAGCGTCTCCCGCAGAGCCTGTTCCGCCTCAGTGTCCTGAACCAGTTGCGTGTTGAATGTGGCTGGAAAGCCGGAGCCAACGAGCACCATCTTGTTCAACAGAACGTTCAGCACCACCTGACTGAACACGGCCGTATGTCCGTACCGGCGCCCCACCACTGCCACCGCGGCAAGCTTGTCCCGCAACGGCCGCTCCCTGGGGCGCAAAAAGCCGTAACCCACCCGTTCCAGGAACGCCTGGAACCGGCTGTTGGTACCATAGGCATGCATGACGGGTAGATACAGGATGGCGTCGGCCCTGGCCATTTCATCGACAATCGCGCCGACATCGTCCTGCAGTAAACAATCGCGATGTGAGCACGCGTTATCAGCGTCGCAATAGTCGATACGATAATCGCGCAGCCAAAGGTCTTGGACAGAGGCGCGTCCCTCCAAGTGGCGTCGAATCAACGACACCACCTGGCTGCTGACCCCGTGCAAGCGGTTTGACCCGACAATGACGATCAGCTTCATCAGTTCAGGACGCCTTGGCCAGCGGCGCGTCGGCGATACGCTCGTATTCGAGCAACGACTCTTCCAGCAACTGACCGGTGAGGTACAGGGTCACCCGGGCGACTTCCTTGATAAGCGTCCGCTCTTCATCCGTCCTCACCGAGCGTTGCATCGCAAGACGAACTTCTTCGGAGTGTTTTTCGTCAATGCTCGAATGGGCGACGAAGAATGTCATCTGCTCGTCCTTGAGCCCCAGGTCGGTGCGAAACTTGTTTAGGATCGGCTGGATATGCTCATACACCTCCTCCGCCCAATAGCTGTAACCCAGTCGCGCGACCGGCCCAAGACGAATGGCGACGTCATTCAAATAAGCGATCAGCGCCTGAGTAGGCGGGAGCGGCGCGGGCAGTGATACAGGCAAGGCGCCGATGGATTCCAAGTCGCGAATCACCATTTTTTCGTGCCCCAATTCTTCAAGCGCATGCTTGTAGACAAAGCGAAGTAACGTAGTCTGACTGGGGTCCGCGCTGAACGCACAGGCCGCCTGATTAATCGAGTTGAAACGGGTGTAGTGATAAACTTGGAGCATCACCTGCTGATAAAGCTCGACCGTCATCGTCTGCTCAAGGCTGTGATTCCAATAACGTCCTTTCTTGATTTTGGCCCAGCCGCTATCAACAATCGCGTCCAGTTCTTTGAAAAAATTATCCATGAGCTATTTTTCCTTTGATGGTGTTAAAGACGGTTTCCAGTTCCAGGTAAACCAAACTGTAATCCCGTGATGACTGGCGGTTCGTCCAGGTAATATCGTCAGCCAGAACATGGCCGCCGATATCGACATACAGGGCAGCCAAACGCCCACGGCATAAAGCCGAGATGTACTGAAAGTGCGTATTAGCCTTCAACCAGATGGCGGTTTGCAGAAGAAATGACCTCAAGTGCAATCCCCCTCTGTATTTTTCATCCAACACCAACCGATTGGCATCAAATGAGTCCAGGGGGTGAGCAAAGTAGTGGCCTACGTCAACTACACGTTCGACAAAGCTCATGCCATGCCCCAATGGCGTTATCCGGATAGCGCCGACTATCTCGTCGCCGTCGAAATAAGCCATGTGGTACGAACAGGTATCGCGCACCACCTCGGCATCGAAAAAACTTTCCTCGTTGGCCGGGTTATCACCTATATAGCGAGACCTTAATGCGCAGACTTTCTGGAACAGTTCACTTTTCGCAGAAACGATTTTCACGGACATGCTCATGCGCAGACCCAGCCTAGCGATTGCGCTGATCGACGATTCGCGCTTCTTTCCAACTAAACCAACTGCCCAGGTTGACGTGATCATCCAGGTCATCGACGACCATGATCGTGGCCTCGACGCCCAGGCGTTCGCGTACACGCTCACGAATCAGTAATGTCAATTGGCTGCGGTCGCCTTCATAGAACCTGGACATTTCCATCTTGGCGATCACCGTATCCCTGCCGTTCACGGAGTTAATGACGATCTGATAACCCAGACATTGCTCCACACCTTCAAGCAGCGCCTGCTCGATATGACCAGCGGTGAAAGCCTTACCGTTGAGCGTCATCGCATCCTTGACCCGCCCGACCACTTTCATGACGTGCGCATGGGCGATAGGGTTCTTCGGATTTTTTTGTATGCAAACCAGGTCGCCCGTACGGTAGCGAATCAGCGGCTTCACTCCATCGATCAACATTGTGACGCACAGCTCCCCTTCGCCACTGTCACCCAGGCTTTCACCCGTTTGCGGATTCAGCACTTCAATGATGTAGTTGAGTCGGTGAGGCATCAGTTGATCGCTGGCGTTGGCCGCGGCAATGATCATTGTTTCCTGGGAGCCATACAGGCTGTTGTAGGCTTCACAGCCCCAGAGGCTATACAAGTTGTTCTTCAGCGCTGGCGTGCACAATTCGCCGCTCATCATGAACGCCCGCAAGTGAAAGTCCTGACTAGGATTAAAGCCAAGTCGCTCGGCTTCCTTGGCCAATGCCAGTAATAGTCCAGGTGCGGACGCAACAACACCAATACGCAAATCCTTCATCAACTGGAGCGTCTTGGGGTACCCGATGACGGGGGAATGTGGCCAGATTTTGGCGTTACAGACCCCCAGTTGTTGGCAGACATCGCCCAAGGTATCGCCGAAGGAATGCACCTCGGTCGGTCCCATGACGCCTACAACTGTTTTCTCTGTGGGGAAATGCTTCTCCAATACCGCTTGATATGACATGGCCAGTTGTTTGTTGCTGGCATAACTTTCCTTCTTATCCCTCGGACAAGGTGTCGCTGGGCCGGTGGTACCGGTGGTTTCGTAGTAATAGATACTGTCTTCCAATGTGCCTGACAGGATGTCCAGCATGGACTCGCGCAAATCGTCCTTGGTGGTAAAAGGCAGTGACGAAAGATTCGCCAGCGTGACACCGTCGACATTGATGTCCTTCAAATGCCCGGCATAGAAAGCGGACTTGTTTTTAACGTGGCGCAAGACTGTTCTAAGCTGGGCTTCATGCCATTGCTTCAAATCGTCTTCACTCAACGTATTAGTCCAATACGCCCGGTGCACAGCGTCATACTTTACGGTGAACTCATCAAACACCTTTACCGCACCCATAACCTGCTTCCTCATCGACATAGGTTTTTCGCCACTGCGGCTGCCCGCTCTGGATGCAGACACTAACGAGCCACAAAAAACCACACACCTGTCTACTCAGGCAGTTGTTATCGGATAACCTTTATGCTAGGCGGCCGCGCACTTGACCGCCTTCACTCGCCCAGCGCTGTCAAGTCCTAACCACCCTCCCTGGCATTCAATTGAAATAAAAAAGCCCCGGCTTTCGAGAGCCAGGGCTTTTTATGGGCCGCAGGTAACATTCCTTCACAGCCTTGCAACAATATCGCTACAAAATACTTAGCCGGCTACCTATCAACCGCCCGCCAGGCCGTATATAAAGTCACCCCACAAATCAGGCAGAAGGACGATTAACTGTCTTTAGGCTTTACTGTTGACACAACGGGTTGCAATTACGCATTTTGTTTCAATTGCGCAGGCTGGGGCTCAGGCGCAGCATGTCCAGCCCTATATCCGCCCAGCGCTCGGCGTCCTGATGCAATTGAAAACTGTCAGGCACCAGCAGCCACTGGCCGATCAACCCGTGGATAAACGCATGAATACACACGGCCCCACGGGTGGTATCCAGCGTGGCTGGAAGTTGCCCGCGATGGACCGCGTTACGCAACGTCAAGCCGATGCGCAGGTTGCACTCAAGGGTGTGGGTCTGGCGTTGGCGGCGCATGTCGCACATTTCATCGGTGAACTCGCACTTATGAAACAGAATCTCGTTGATGCGCCGGGTTTTCGGGTCCAGGGCCACTTCATGGTAGAGATGAATCAGCAGCTTGCGCATACAGCCGAGCGGGTCGGCTTCATCCTCGCTTTCACTCGCCCGGGCCAGTTCGTCCAGCGGTTCGTGCAGCGTGTCGAGCAGGGCCTGGAGCAAATCGGACTTATTGCTGAAATGCCAATAGATAGCCCCGCGCGTCACCCCTGCCAGCGCGGCGATGTCCGCCAGGGTGGTGCGCGCCACGCCACGCTCATAAAAGGCTTGCTCGGCGGCTTGGAGAATCTGGCTGCGCGTTTCCTGAGCTTCCTCTTTGGTGCGACGAACCATGGCAGTAAAACCTCAATCAGGACACTGTGGATGGTACTTGACCATCATCTGAATAATTGTGGGACGACGCCGTCATGGGCGCCGAACGTACTAGAATCGAGGCTTGCAGCGGTGCTTTGTCAGCATTGCGCGAAGCCTGTCAAGAGTTTACAAACAACCATGAACGTAAGTATATTGCGTAGCAAGCTACTTATCCACTCACGGCTTGTTTTTTACCCTTCCACACTTCTTGTGCGCACTCTGCGCGCCTGACCCGAGGATCTTCATGCAACTTAAGCCAGCTGTTACCGCTCTGGTCACTGCCGTCGCCCTGGCATCGCTGCTCAGCGGATGTAAAAAGGAAGAAGCGGCACCGCCCGCTCAAACCCCTCAGGTCGGCGTGGTCACCATTCAACCGCAAGCCTATACCCTGACCACCGAGCTGCCAGGCCGCACCACGGCCTTCCGCATTGCGGAAGTTCGGCCGCAGGTCAACGGCATCATTCTCAAGCGCCTGTTCAAGGAAGGCGCCGACGTGAAGGAAGGGCAACAGCTCTACCAGATCGACCCGTCGGTGTATGAAGCCACGCTCAAAAGCGCACAGGCGAGCCTGACCCAGACCAAGTCCATCACCGATCGCTACAAGCAATTGGTCGAGGAGCAGGCCGTCAGCCGTCAGGAATACGACACCGCCGTTGCCAACCGCATGACTGCTGAGGCAAACGTTCAAACCGCCCAGATCAACGTGCGCTACACCAAGGTGTACGCGCCGATCTCCGGGCGTATTGGCCGTTCTTCGGTCACCGAAGGCGCACTGGTCAGCAATGGCCAGGCCGACGCCATGGCGGTGATCCAGCAACTGGACCCGATCTACGTCGACGTCACGCAATCTTCAGCTGAAATGCTCAAGCTGCGTCGCGACCTGGCCAGTGGCCAACTGGAAAAAGCCGGCGACAACGCTGCCAAGGTCAAGCTGACCCTGGAAGACGGCACGGCTTACGCCCAGGACGGCAAGCTGGAGTTCTCCGAAGTGTCGGTCGACCAGACCACCGGTTCCGTGACCCTGCGTGCCGTGTTCCCCAACCCTGACCACGTGCTGCTGCCGGGCATGTTCGTCCACGCCCAGTTGCTGGCCGGTGTGAACAGCAAGGCCATCCTGGCTCCGCAACAAGGCGTGACCCGTGACCTGCGCGGCATTCCGACGGCGCTGATCGTGAACAAGGACAACAAGGTCGAGCAACGTGAACTGGTTGCCAACCGTACCGCCGGTGCCTACTGGCTGGTGGAAAAAGGCCTCAATGCCGGTGATCGCGTCATCACCGAAGGCTTGCAGTACGTCAAGCCAGGCGCCGAGGTGAAGGTCACGGAAGCCTCCAACGCTAAACCCGCCGGTACTGCCGCAGCGCCTGCTGCCGCTGCTGGTCAAGGGGAGTAATCCATGTCGAAATTTTTTATCGACCGTCCCATTTTCGCCTGGGTAATTGCCCTGGTGATCATGCTGGTCGGGGCACTCTCGATCCTGAAGTTGCCCATCAACCAATACCCGGCCATTGCGCCAACGGCCATTGATATCCAGGTGACCTACCCAGGCGCGTCCGCACAAACCGTGCAGGACACCGTGGTGCAGGTCATCGAGCAACAGCTCAACGGTATCGACAACCTGCGTTATGTCTCCTCGGACAGTAACTCCGACGGCAGCATGACCATCACCGTGACGTTCAACCAGGGTACCAACCCGGATATCGCTCAGGTCCAGGTACAGAACAAGCTGAACCTGGCCACCCCACTGCTGCCGCAAGAAGTGCAGCAACAGGGTATCCGTGTGACCAAGTCGGTGAAGAACTTCCTGATGGTGATCGGTCTGGTGTCGGAAGACGGCAGCATGACCAAGGACGACCTCTCCAACTACATCGTGTCCAACATCCAGGACCCGATCTCCCGTACCGCGGGGGTGGGTGACTTCCAGGTGTTCGGTTCGCAGTACGCCATGCGTATCTGGCTCGACCCGGCCAAACTGAACAACTACCAGCTCACGCCAGTGGACGTCAGCAATGCCATCAAGGCCCAGAACGTGCAGGTGGCCACCGGCCAACTGGGCGGCCTGCCTGCCCTGCCCGGCACCCAGCTGAACGCCACGATCATCGGCAAGACGCGCCTGCAAAGCACCGAGGAATTCGCCAAGATCCTGATGAAGGTGAACACCGACGGCTCCCAGGTTCGCCTGGGTGATGTCGCGCGCATCGAACTGGGCGGCCAGAACTACAGCATCAGTGCACAGTTCAACGGCAAGCCGGCTTCGGGTATGGCGATCAAGCTGGCGGCCGGTGCCAACGCCCTGGACACTGGCAAGGCCATCCGCGAAACAGTCAAGTCCCTGGAACCGTTCTTCCCGCCTGGCATGAAGGCGGTGGTGCCTTATGACACCACCCCGGTCGTGACCGAGTCGATCTCCGGTGTGGTTCACACCCTGGTCGAAGCGATTGTGTTGGTGTTCCTGGTGATGTTCCTGTTCCTGCAGAACTTCCGTGCCACCATCATCACCACCATGACCGTACCGGTGGTATTGCTGGGCACCTTCGGGATCCTGGCGGCGTGCGGCTTCACCATCAACACCTTGACCATGTTCGGCATGATCCTGGCCATCGGCTTGCTGGTGGACGATGCCATCGTCGTGGTGGAAAACGTCGAACGGGTAATGGCTGAGGAGCACCTGTCGCCCAAGGAAGCAACGATCAAGTCCATGGGCCAGATCCAGGGCGCCCTGGTGGGTATTGCCCTGGTACTGTCGGCGGTACTGCTGCCGATGGCGTTCTTCGGTGGTTCTACCGGTGTGATCTACCGGCAGTTCTCCATCACCATCGTTTCGGCGATGGCGTTGTCGGTGCTGGTTGCCCTGATCTTCACCCCGGCGTTGTGCGCCACCATGCTCAAGCCGATTGATCCGGAAAAACACGGCCAGCCCAAGCGCGGCTTCTTCGGCTGGTTCAACCGCACCTTCGACCGTGGCGTACTCAAGTACGAGCGCGGCGTGGGCGGCATGATCAAGCACAAGATCCCGGCATTCCTGGTGTACGCGCTGATCCTGGCCGGCATGATCTGGATGTTCACCCGTATTCCAAGCGCGTTCCTGCCTGAGGAAGACCAGGGTGTGATCTTCGCCCAGGTGCAGACACCGGTCGGTGCTTCGGCTGAGCGCACGCAAAAAGTCGTCGACGACATGCGCGCCTTCCTGCTGAACGACAAGGAAGGCGAGCCAGGCGAAGGCAAGGCAGTGAAATCGGTGTTTACCGTGAACGGCTTCAACTTTGCTGGCCGTGGCCAGAGCTCGGGTCTTGCGTTCGTGATGCTCAAGCCGTGGGACGAGCGGGATTCGAGCCAGTCGGTGTTCGAAGTGGCCAAGCGTGCCCAGGGTTACTTCTTCGGGGCCTTCAAGGACGCCATGGTATTTGCCATCGTGCCGCCTTCGGTGCTGGAGCTGGGTAACGCCACCGGTTTTGACGTGTTCCTGCAAGACCAGGGTGGCGTCGGCCACGACAAGCTGATGGCTGCACGTAACCAGTTCCTGGGCGCTGCGGCACAAAGCAAGGTGCTGGCCGGCGTACGCCCTAACGGCGTGAACGATGAGCCGCAGTACGAGCTGACCGTTGACGACGAGAAGGCCAGTGCCCAAGGCATCAGCCTCGCCGATATCCAGCAGACCCTGGCCATTGCCTTGGGTGGTAGCTACATCAACGACTTCATCGACCGTGGTCGCGTGAAGAAGGTGTATGTACAAGGTGACGCCGCCAGCCGCATGTCGCCTGAAGATCTGGACAAATGGTACGTGCGCAGCAACGACGGGAAAATGGTGCCGCTGTCGGCTATCTCGTCGGGCCAGTGGATCTATGGTTCGCCCAAGCTTTCGCGATACAACGGTGTAGCGGCGATGGAAATCCTCGGTACCCCGGCACCGGGCTACAGTACCGGTGATGCGATGGCCGAAGTCGAACGCATTGCCAAAGAACTGCCGGCCGGTGTCGGTTATGCCTGGACAGGCCTGTCGTACGAAGAGCGCCTTTCCGGTTCCCAGGCGCCAGCCCTGTACGCACTGTCGCTTTTGGTCGTGTTCCTGTGCCTGGCAGCACTGTACGAAAGCTGGTCGATTCCGATTGCGGTGATTCTGGTTGTGCCACTGGGTGTGATCGGTGCACTGATCGCCACCAGCATGCGCGGCTTGTCCAACGACGTGTTCTTCCAGGTGGGCCTGTTGGTGACGGTGGGCCTGGCGGCGAAAAACGCCATCCTCATCGTGGAATTCGCCAAGGAACTGCACGAGCAAGGCAAAGGCATCGTCGAGGCGGCTATCGAAGCGTCCCGTATGCGTCTGCGCCCGATCATCATGACCTCGTTGGCGTTCATGCTCGGCGTACTACCGCTGGCAATCTCCACCGGCGCCGGCTCAGGCAGCCAGCACGCAATCGGTACCGGCGTTATCGGCGGTATGATCACGGCCACTGTGCTGGCGATCTTCTGGGTGCCGCTGTTCTACGCAACCGTGTCCGCCGCTGGCGAACGCAAAAAGAAAGACACTACTGAAACTCCTAAAGAGGCTGGCCAATGAGCAAGTCGCTACTTTCCCTAGCCGTCACCGCATTCGTGCTCAGTGGCTGCTCGCTGATACCTGACTATCAGCGCCCCGAAGCGCCGGTGGCCGCGCAGTTCCCGCAGGGGCCGGCGTATTCGTCGGCCCAGGCGCCGAGCCAGGCCGCTGCCGAGCAAGGCTGGAAGCAGTTTTTCCATGACCCTGCCCTGCAACAGCTGATCCAGACCGCGTTGGTGAACAACCGTGACCTGCGTGTCGCGGCGCTGAACATCGACGCCTATGCGGCGCAATATCAGATCCAACGTGCCGACCTATTCCCGGCCGTGTCGGCCACCGGTAACGGCAGCCGTTCGCGCACCCCGGCCAAGCTGTCGCAGACCGGCGAATCGACCATCGCCAGCCAGTACTCGGCGGGCCTTGGGATCAGCTCTTATGAGCTGGACCTGTTCGGTCGCGTGCGCAGCCTCAGTGAAGAAGCGCTGCAGAAGTACTTCGCCACTGAAGAAGCACGTCGCAGCACCCAAATCAGCCTGGTGGCCAGCGTGGCGAATGCCTACCTGACCTGGCAGGCCGACAAGGAGCTGCTCAAGCTGACCCAGGACACCCTGGCCGCGTTCGAGCAAAGCTACAAGCTCACCTCGCGCAGCAATGAAGTCGGCGTGGCCTCGGCCCTCGACCTCAGCCAGGCACGCACCTCGGTGGAAAACGCCCGTGTGCAACTGGCGCGTTACACCCGCCAGGTGGCCCAGGACGAAAACAGCCTGACCCTGCTGCTGGGCACCGGCCTGCCGGCGAATATCGCCAGCAAGCCGCTGTCCGATGACCTGCTCAGCGAAGTGCCGGCCGGGTTGCCATCGGACCTGCTGCAACGTCGTCCCGATATTGTGCAAGCCGAGTACAACCTCAAGGCCGCCAACGCCAACATCGGCGCGGCCCGTGCGGCGTTCTTCCCGAGCATCAGCCTGACCGCCAGCGCCGGTACTGCCAGCCCTACCCTGGGTGGCCTGTTCAAAGGCGGTTCGGGAACCTGGGCGTTTGCCCCGCAGATCAACATCCCGATCTTCAACGCTGGTAGCCTGCGCGCAAGCCTGGACTACTCGAAGATCCAAAAAGAGATCAACGTGGCCAACTACGAGAAGGCCATCCAGACCGGCTTCCAGGAAGTCTCCGACGGCCTGGCCGCGCGTGCGACCTACAAGCAGCAACTGGATGCCCAGCGCGGCTTCGTCGAGGCTAACCAGGATTACTACCGCCTGGCCGAGCGTCGCTACCGCATTGGTGTCGACAGCAACCTGACCTTCCTCGACGCCCAGCGCCAACTGTTCAGTGCCCAGCAATCGCTGATCACCGACCGCCTGGCGCAGCTCACCAGCGAGGTCAACCTGTACAAGGCCCTCGGCGGTGGCTGGAACGAGCAGACTGCGAAGAACGAGCCGTTGAAAGAACAAGCACCGCCGTTGAAGTTGTTCTGATAGCGCGGGTGTGAAAACCGCTTCCCTCACCGGAAGCGGTTTTTTTATGCCTGCATTGTTGCCCTTACAACTTGCGTTCGATCATCGCCCACAACCCACCTTCCCCTACTTTCATCGCCCCCGCACCGCCGCGCACCATGGCCGCCACCTGCATAAACCCAATAACAACAGGTTCACACCATGAGCACTTTCCAACCGCGCCAGCTGTTGCTGGCGGCTGCTGTCGCCAGTTCTGCCCTGCCCGTTCTCGCCCAGGATCACGGCTTTCTCGAAGACGCCAGCGCCAACCTCAACCTGCGTAATTTCTTCTTCAACCGCAACTACACCAACCCGACCAAGGCTCAGGGTGGCGCGCAGGAGTGGACGCAAAGTTTCATTCTCGACGCCAAGTCCGGGTTCACCCAAGGCACAGTCGGTTTTGGTGTGGACGTGCTGGGCTTGTACTCGCTCAAGCTCGATGGCGGGCGTGGCACAGGCGGCACGCAGTTGCTGCCGCTGGACCATGACGGCCGGCCAGCCGATGAGTTTGGCCGGCTGGGCGTGGCATTCAAGGCGCGCTTTTCCAAGACCGAGCTGAAGGTGGGCGAATGGATGCCGGTGCTGCCGATCCTGCGTTCCGACGATGGCCGCTCCCTGCCACAGACCCTGCGTGGCGGGCAGATCACCTCGAAGGAAATCGACGGCCTGACCCTCTATGGCGGCCAATTCCGCGCCAATAGTCCGCGGGACGATGGCAGCATGAGCGACATGTCAATGTTCGGCAAAACCGCCTTCACCTCCGACCGTTTCAACTTCCAGGGCGCCGAATACGCATTCAACGACAAACGCACCCAAGTCGGCGTGTGGAATGCCCAGCTCAAGGACATCTACAGCCAGCAGTTCGTCAATCTGATCCACAGCCAGCCTGTGGGCGACTGGACCCTGGGCGCCAACCTGGGCTTCTTTTACGGTAAGGACGACGGCAGCGCCCGCGCCGGCGACCTGGACAACAAAACCTGGTCCGGTTTGTTCTCGGCCAGGTACGGTGGCAACACCTTCTACGTCGGCCTGCAAAAACTCACCGGCGACAGTGCCTGGATGCGCGTCAACGGCACCAGCGGCGGCACCCTGGCCAACGACAGCTACAACTCCAGCTATGACAACGCACAGGAAAAATCCTGGCAGGTTCGCCACGACTACAACTTCGCCGCCCTCGGTGTACCAGGCCTGACCCTGATGAACCGCTATATCAGCGGCAGCAACGTGCACACCGGCACCATCACCGACGGCAAGGAGTGGGGCCGCGAGACCGAAGTAGGCTATACGGTGCAAAGCGGCACGCTGAAAAACCTCAACGTGCGCTGGCGCAATTCGAGCATGCGCAGGGACTACAGCAACAACGAGTTCGATGAGAACCGGTTGATCGTCAGCTATCCGATCAGTCTGCTGTAAACCGGCATAGCACTTACTGTATGGTGCGCGCCTGCCGCTGCTGATCCCCCCAGCAGCGGCCTTTACTCGGGCCCTGCACGGCATGAAATCCTTCGCTACAGCAATCGCACTGTTTGCCCTGGCCTTGAGCCTGGGGGGCTGCATCAGCGCCCCCATCGCCCTGACGCCTCAAACCGAACAGCGCCTGCAAACCCAAGCGCCGATCCGCTTTTTGCTGACCTTCGACGATGGCCCAAGCGCCTCGGGCTACAACAATCCGAGCCGTTCGGTAGTGGCGGACCTGGCCAACAACCCGGTGCTGCCGGGGATCAAGGCGGTGTTCTTCCTGCAGACCGAAGCGGCCCGCTCCGGCGGCAGCTCTCGGGGGCGCAAGACCATGGAACGAGAATTCGCCGCTGGCCATATCCTGGCCTTCCACACTGCTACCGCGTTTCACACCAATCATCGCTGGTTGAACGACACCACGCTGGAACACACCCTTACCGAAGGCGCCGTAGACATTGCCGCCATCACGGGCGCGCCCCCCGTGCTGGTACGCCCCCCCTTCTGGAACTACGACAAGCGCACCTTCGCCGCCTACCAACGCCACGGCATGCAGGTACTGTTGACGGATTTGAGTGCCAATGACGGCAAGATCTGGGGCTTCAACGCCAGCCCGCGTCGGCGCGCCAACCTGTATCGGCAACTGTCGGTGGTACGCGAACGCATCGCCTTGGGTGAACTACCGACAGTGGAGAGTGTGATCCCGGTAGTGGTGACCTTCCATGACATCAACCGCTACACCGCGCGGCATATGCAGGAGTACTTGCAGATTCTGATGGACAGCGCACGGGTCAACGGTTTGAAGACCGCGGCCGAGCCGTTCTATACCGACCACGCCGCGCTGGAACGCGCAGCGCTGGCCCGTACGGTCAAGGCTGTGAACGAGCCGGTGCATCTGCCTGGAGTGTGGAATTGGCTGTGGGATGCTGATTCCCACTAATACCTTAAACCTGTGACGATCCCCTGTGGGAGCTGGCTTGCCTGCGATGCAGACAACACGGTCCCCAGTCAGACCTCGTCGCTGCAATCGCAGGCAAGCCAGCTCCCACAGGTGATCGCCTTTCACATTCAGTCTTGTTGGCGAGACTCCACACCCAACTCATCCCACACTGACTCAGCCAAATGAAACGTCGCATTCGCTGCCGGAATCCCGCAGTAGATCGCACTCTGCATCAGCACTTCCTTGATCTCGGCGCGGGTTACGCCGTTGCTGGCGGCGGCACGCAGGTGCAGCTTCAGTTCTTCACTGCGGTTCATGCCGATCAGCATCGCGATGGTGATCAGGCTGCGGGTATGCCGAGGCAGGCCGGGACGGGTCCAGATGTCACCCCAGGCGTGGCGGGTGATCATTTCCTGGAACTCGCTGTTGAACTCGGTCAGGGCATTGAGGCTGCGGTCGACATGGGCATCGCCCAGTACTTCGCGGCGCACCTGCAGGCCCTCGGCGTAACGTTGTTTCTCGTCCACAAATAGCTCCTCAGCGGGCCAGCAGAAATTCGATCACCCGGTCGCTGAACGCAGCACCGGCCTGAACGTTGGACAGGTGCGCTGCATAGAACTCGGCGTACTCGGCGCCCTGCACATGGCTCTGGATAAAGTGGCCGCCAGCTGGCGGCGTCACCGCGTCTTCGGTGCCGGCAATCACCAGGGTCGGCACCTTGATCGAGGACAATTGCTCACGAAAATCCGCATCGCGCACGGCGCCGCAGTTGGCGGCATACCCCTCGGGCGAAGTGACCGCGAGCATATCGGTGATCTGCTTGGCCTGGTGCGGGTTGGCAGCGGCGAAATCTGCGGTGAACCAGCGCGCAATGGACGCATCGCGCAGCGCCACCATCGCGGCGGCGCCATCACGCAGGACCATTTCGATACGCGGGTTCCACACCTCGGGCGTGCCGATCTTGGCCGCGGTATTACACACCACCAGGTGTTGCAGGCGCTCGCCGGCATGAATGCCCAGCCATTGGCCGATCAAGCCGCCCATGGACAATCCGCAAAAATGCGCCTTCTGGATATCCAGCGCATCCAGCAGTGCGAGCACGTCTGCACCCAGTTGCTCGATGCTGTAAGGCCCCTCGGTCACCAGGGATTGGCCGTGGCCACGGGTGTCGAAGCGCAGCACACGAAAATGCTCGGTAAAGGCCGGAATCTGGATATCCCACATATGCAGGTCGGTACCCAGGGAATTGGACAGCACCAGTACCGGTGCGTCGGCGGGCCCCTCGAGTTGGTAATGCAGTTCGCCCTCGGCGAGTTGTACAAAAGCCACAGCGGTCTCCTCAGGCAGTCAAAGCAAAATGTTCGGTCACCGCACGCGTGACCCAGGTAGACGCCTGGCCCAGGTAATGGGCCGGGTCGAGCAGGCGGTCCAATTCAGCCGCCGACAGCTCGGCGGTGACGTGCGGCTCATCCGCCAGTACCGCGCGCAAATGGCGCTGCTCGGCGACCGCACGTTTGCAGCACTGCTCCAGCAGATGGTGCGCAGTGTCGCGGCCCAAGCGTTGGGCGAGCACGATACTCACCGCTTCGGCCAGTACCAGGCCCTGAGTCAGGTCGAGGTTGTGTGCCATACGTTCGGCATTCACCTCCAGCCCTTCACTGACCAGAATTGCCTGGTGCAAGGCACCGGACACCAAGCGGCAAATCTCTGGCAAGGTTTCCCATTCGGCGTGCCACAAGCCCAGGCTGCGTTCGTGCTCTTGAGGCATGGCGCTGAACATCGTTGCCACCAGGCCCGGTACGCGGGTGGCCGCGCTGATCAGCACTGCGGCGCCCACCGGGTTACGCTTGTGCGGCATGGTGGACGAACCGCCCTTGCCCGGCGCCGAAGGCTCGAACACCTCGGCCGCTTCGGTCTGCATCAACAGGCTGATATCGCGGCCCAACTTGCCGAGGCTACCGGCGATCAGGCCAAGCAGGCTGGCAAACTCCACCAGGCGGTCACGCTGGGTGTGCCAGGGTTGTTCCGGTAAGCCCAGTTGCAACTCGGCGGCCACGGCTTCGGCCACGGGCATGGCGTGTTCGCCCAGCGCTGCCAAGGTGCCCGAGGCGCCGCCAAATTGCAGGACCAGCAGGCGCGGTTTCAATTCAGCCAGGCGCTGGCGACTGCGCGTCACCGCGCCCAGCCAACCGGCGATTTTCATTCCCAGGGTGACCGGCGTCGCGTGCTGCAACCAGGTGCGCCCGGCCAACGGCACGGTGGCATAACGCTGGGCCTGGGCGGCCAACACCTCCCCCAGGCGAGCCAGGTCGGCTTCGATCAATTCCACCCCACGGCGCAGTTGCAGCACCAGGCCGGTGTCCATCACATCCTGGCTGGTTGCGCCCAGGTGTACATAACGCTCGGCGTCGGCGTCCTCACTGGCGATCAACTTGCCCAACGCCTTCACCAATGGAATCGCAGAGTTGCCCGCCGTGGCAATCGCGCTGCCAAGGGCGTCCACGTCATACAGCGACGCCAGGCACGCCTGGGCAATCGGTGCGACAGCGGCCTGGGGAATCAACCCGACCCGGGCCTGCGCCCGGGCCAGTGCGGCCTCGAAATCCAGCATGCCCTGCAAACGCCCCTGGTCACAGAACACTTCGGCCATGCTGTCAGCGGTGAAATAAGCGTCGAACAGTTGATTGCTCGTGCGCAGCGTCATAACTCATCCCTTACAGATCGTGATGCAGGTACGCCGCCTGTTTCGGCAGGCGCAAGCTGAACAGGAAGGCCACCGCCATCATCGCGGTGACGTACCAATAAAAGGTGTTTTCCATGCCGATGGATTTGAGGCTCAGCGCAACCACTTCTGCCGAACCGCCAAACACCGCGTTAGCCACCGCATACGCCAGGCCCACGCCCAATGCACGCACCTGGGGCGGGAACATCTCCGCTTTGACCAGGCCGCTGATGGAGGTGTAGAAGCTGACAATCGCCAAGGCCAGGGTGATCAGCACAAACGCCAAAAACGGGCTGGTCACGGTTTTCAAGGTCAGCAGGATCGGCACGGTAAACAGCGTGCCAAGGCCGGCAAACCAGAGCATGGAATTACGCCGGCCAATCTTGTCGGCCAACATGCCGAACAACGGCTGCATGCACATGTACAGAAACAGCGCGCCGGTCATGATGTAGCTCGACGTCTTGGCGTGCATGCCCACGGTATTCACCAGGTACTTCTGCATGTAGGTGGTGAAGGTATAGAAAATCAGCGAGCCGCCGGCGGTGTAGCCCAGCACCGTAATGAAGGCTTTGCCGTGGTCGCGAAACAGCGCGACGATACTGCCGGCGTCCTTGTCTTCACGCATTTCCTTGCTGGTGGTTTCTTTCAGGGTGCGACGCAGCAGCAGGGAGATCACGGCGGCTATAGCGCCGATCACAAACGGGATGCGCCAGCCCCAGGCGCGCAGTTCTTCTTCGGTGAGGATCTGTTGCAGGATCACCACCACCAGCACCGCCAGCAACTGGCCGCCGATCAGGGTCACGTACTGGAACGAAGCAAAGAAGCCACGCTGGCCCTTGAGCGCGACTTCACTCATGTAAGTGGCCGTGGTGCCGTATTCGCCGCCCACCGACAAGCCCTGGAACAGCCGCGCCACCAACAGCAACGCTGGCGCCCAGGCACCGATGGCGTTGTAGCTCGGCAGAAAGGCGATGACCAGGGAGCCGCCGCACATCATCAGCACCGAGATCATCATCGAGTTCTTGCGCCCGTGCTTGTCGGCCACCCGGCCAAACAACCAGCCACCGATCGGTCGCATCAGGAACCCGGCGGCAAACACCCCGGCGGTGTTGAGCAACTGCACCGTGGGGTCGTCCGAGGGGAAAAACGCCGGAGCAAAATAAATCGCGCAGAAGGCATAGACGTAGAAGTCGAACCATTCGACCAGGTTGCCGGAGGACGCACCGACAATCGCAAAGATTCTTTTGCTGCGTTCTTCTCCGGTGTAGTGGCTGGTTTTTGTTGTCATGTTTTTTTTCTCAGTGGGAACGGTTATAGCCTAGACATACTTTGCAACAACCCTGTTCCGCAAGCAGACTTTTGGATAGGTGGAGCCTGAGAGGGCCTCATCGCGGGCAAGCCCGGCTCCCACATTTTGTGTTGTGAACACATTCAAGGTGGGAGCTGGCTTGCCTGCGATGGGGCCCTACAGCCAACTCAATAGTCGAAGAACACCGTTTCCTTATCTGTGCCCTGCAAAATCACATTCCACTGATAAACCCCTGCCGCATCCGCCTGGGCAATCAAGGTGCCCCGACGTTCTGCCGGCACACACGCCAGCAACGGGTCATCGCCGTTCAAGGCCTCACCGTCAAAATAAATCCGCGTCAGCAAGTGCTTCACCAACCCACGGGCAAACACCAGCACCACCAAATGCGGCGCCTGGGTGGTGCCCTTGAGCCCCGGCACACTGCCCGGCTTGACGGTGGTAAAGCGGAAACGCCCTTCGGCATCCACCGGCACGCGGCCAAAGCCTTCGAAGTTCGGGTCGAGCGCTTTGTCCTGCTCGTCTTCGGGGTGAGCATATTTGCCGGCGGCATTGGCCTGCCAGACTTCCAACATGGCATCGTTGACGACATCACCGTTGCCGTCCACCACTTGGCCGCTGATTGCCACGCGTTCGCCGAGGGTGGCAGTGACGGTCAGGTCTTCACGGTTCAGCCAGGTCAGGCCAATGTGGTAATACGGCCCGACGGTGTGGGACGTGGTCGCGTTGAGTGTCATCTCATTTCTCCATCGGCGTGGCGTCGCGGCCGCGCAGGACGATGTCCCAGCGGTAGCCGAGGGCATAGGAAGGAATGGTTTTTTCCAGGTCGAAACTGGCGATCAAGCGTTGCTTGGCGCTGGTGTCCGGCACGCAGTTGTAGATCGGGTCGTATTCCAGCAACGGGTCGCCCGGGAAATACATTTGCGTCACCAGGCGCGTCAGCACGCTGGGGCCGAACAGCGAAAAGTGGATATGCGCCGGGCGCCAGGCGTTGTGGTGGTTGCCCCACGGGTAGGCGCCGGGCTTGATGGTTTGGAACTGGTACCAGCCGTCGGCGTCGGTGACGGTGCGCCCGGTGCCGGTGAAATTCGGGTCCAGGGGTGCATAGTGCAGGTCGCGCTTGTGGTTGTAGCGGCCGGCGGCATTGGCCTGCCAGATCTCCACAAGGATGCCCGGCACTGGCAGGCCGTTTTCGTCCAGCACACGGCCATGAATGATGATGCGCTCGCCTTGCGGCTCGCCCTCATGCTGGGCTGTCAGGTCGTTGTCCTTCTCATTGATACGTTCGGCGCCGATGGTCGGGCCCGTGATTTCCGACAAGGAATGGGGCAGGAACACCAAAGGCTGTGAAGGCGAACGCAGGTTCGTCGACTGGTAGGCCGGGTGCAGGTAATCAGGTTGAGTGCCCGCTTGCGGGCGCCGGTAACCGGGCTTGTCACTCATGGAGCAATCCTCTTTTAGTTATCAGACGCGTTCAATCGCCAGGGCCAGGCCTTGGCCGACGCCCACGCACATGGTCGCCAGGCCTTTGCGGCCGCCGGTTTTTTCCAATTGGTGCAGGGCCGTCATCACCAACCGCGCACCACTCATCCCCAAGGGGTGACCGAGGGCAATGGCGCCGCCGTTGGGGTTGACCTGGGGCGCATCGCCAGCGATACCCAGCTCGCGCAGCACCGCCAGGCCTTGGCTGGCGAAGGCTTCGTTGAGTTCGATCACATCAAAGTCGGTGACCGCCAACCCCAGGCGCTCCACCAGTTTGCGCACCGCCGGCACCGGGCCGATGCCCATCACCCGCGGGGCGACTCCGGCACTGGCCATGCCCAGCACACGGGCGCGGGCGGTGAGGCCGTGTTGCTTGACGGCCTCGGCGCTGGCGAGGATCAGCGCGGCGGCGCCGTCGTTGACGCCCGAGGCATTGCCGGCAGTGACGGTCTTGTCCGCGCCGTTGACCGGCTTGAGCTTGGCCAGGGCTTCCAACGTGGTGTCCCGTGGGTGTTCATCGCGTTCCACCAGGGTTTCGCCTTTTTTATGGGCGATTCGCACCGGAACGATTTCCTCGGCAAAGAACCCAGCGGCCTGGGCAGCGGCAGTGCGTTGCTGGCTGCGCAGGGCGAAAGCGTCCTGGTCGGCGCGGGAAACCTGATAGTCATCGGCCACGTTATCGGCGGTCTGCGGCATGGCATCCACACCGTACTGGGCCTTCATCAGCGGGTTGATAAAGCGCCAGCCAATGGTGGTGTCTTCCAACTTCATGTTGCGCGAGAACGCCGCGTCGGCCTTGCCCATCACAAACGGAGCGCGGGACATCGATTCGACGCCACCGGCAATCGCCAACTCCATTTCACCGCTGGCAATCGCACGAAAGGCGGTGCCGATGGCATCCATGCCCGAGGCACAGAGGCGGTTGAGGGTCACGCCGGGAATACTTTCCGGCAGCCCCGCCAGCAGCAACGCCATGCGTGCCACGTTGCGGTTGTCTTCACCTGCCTGGTTGGCGCAGCCGAGGAAGACTTCGTCTACGGCGCTCCAGTCCACCGACGGGTTACGCTCGATCAACGCCTTGATCGGCAGTGCCGCCAGGTCATCGGCGCGCACCGTGGACAGGCCACCACCGAAACGGCCGATGGGCGTGCGAATGGCATCACAGATATAAACCTCGCGCATCAGGCTTCTCCCGGTGCTTGGCCATGGGCGGCGGCGGTGCGTGCTTCGAGGTCACGCAGGGCGGTCAGTTCGGTCTCGGTGGGTTCAGCGGTGGTGCTCACCTGGTCGGCAAAGCGAATCGCCCAGCCGGTGGCGGCGACCACTTGCTCGCGGGTCACGCCGGGATGCAGTGCAGTGACCACGAACTCATGGCTGCCCTCCTCCGGCTCCATGATGCACAGGTCGGTAATGATGCCCACCGGGCCGGCGCCGGGCAGGCCCAGACGCTTGCGTGAGTCGCCACCTTCGCCGTGACCGACGGAGGTGATGAAGTCCAGTTTGTCCACAAACGAACGGGACGATTGCTTAAGGATGATCAACACGCTCTTGGCCGAACCGGCGATTTCCGGCGCGCCACCGGCACCCGGCAAACGCACTTTGGGCTGGTGATAATCACCGACCACGGTGGTGTTGATATTGCCGAAACGGTCGACCTGGGCCGCGCCGAGAAAACCGACATCAATGCGCCCGCCCTGCAGCCAGTAGCGAAAGATCTCACCGGTGGGCACCACGGTGTCGGCGGTCTCCGCCAGCTCGCCATCGCCGATGGACAGCGGCAACACGCTGGGCTTGGCCCCAATCGGGCCGGACTCGTAGATCAGCACCACATCCGGCGAGGACGTCAGGCGCGCCAGGTTGGCCGCCTTGGATGGCAGGCCGATGCCGACGAAGCACACCGAGCCGTTCTTGAGGCGGCGTGCGGCGGCGACGGTCATCATCTCATTGGTGGAATAAGCCATTACTTAGCCTCCTGCGCGGCGGCCAGCTTGGCCTGGAATTCACTGAAGTCGGCAGTGCCGTGGATGTATTCGTCGATCCAGGCGGTAAAGGTCCCGCGGTCGCGGGCAATCGGGTCCCACGCCTGGTAGAAGCGGTTATCCCGCTCGTTGTAGCCGTGCGCGTAGGAAGGATGGGCACCACCGGGTACGTGACACACCGCCGTCAGCGCCCAGGTAGGCAGCACGCAGCTGTTCATCGGCGCGTTCAGGTCGTCGACGATTTCCTCGACGGTGACGATGCAGCGCTTGGCCGCCAGCGCCGCTTCCTTTTGCACCCCCAGAATGCCCCAGAGCAGCACGTTGCCTTTGCGGTCGGCTTTCTGCGCGTGAATCACGGTGATGTCCGGACGCACCGATGGCACCGCCGCCAGCACTTCGCCGGTGAAGGGGCAGGTGACGGTCTTGATCAGCGGGTTGACCTTGGGCAAGTCGGAACCGGCGTAGGCCCGCAACACCGCGAACGGCAGGCCGGAGGCACCGGCGACGTAGGCATTGGCCAGGTCGGCGTGGCTGTGCTCTTCGATCTCCAGCGCTTGCGGCCATTGTTTCTCTACCGCGTCGCGCAGCCGATGCAGGGAACCCACGCCCGGGTTGCCGCCCCAGGAGAAAATCAACTTGCGCGCACAGCCGGCACCGATCAACTGGTCGTAGATCAGGTCAGGCGTCATGCGCACCAGCGTCAGGTCTCTCTTGCCCTGACGAATGATTTCATGGCCTGCGGCCGTAGGGATCAGGTGGGTGAAGCCTTCGAGGGCGACGGTATCGCCGTCGTTCACGAAGCGCTTGACCGCATCACGCAGGGTGAGGATTTCAGCCATGGGGTTGGGCTCCCGGTGTTGATCGAAAAAGGCGCTGAGGTGGCGCCGAAGTGCTTGAAGATTAAGCCGGGGAAATGGGCCGAACAATCCGATAATCGACTGAGTGTTCGATTATCGAACCGATTGTTGCTTAACTAACCATCATAAGGAACAGGGTCAATGTGGGAGCTGGCTTGCCTGCGATGGCGCGAGTGGATTCAGCACCGCTATCGCAGCCAAGCCAGCTCCCACAGGGGTAGTGATTGGTTTCAGGTCGCATCGGCATGGCTGACCATGCCCTTAATCATTACCGCTGCCGTGGCCAAGGCCGCCGGTATCACCAATGCGGTGAGCACCTGCTCGAAGTTCCAGCCCAGGCCCAGCAAGGTTGCGCCCATCCACGCTCCCAGGATCGCGCCGAAGCGGCCGATGCCGAGCATCCACGACACCCCGGTGGCACGGCCTTGGGTGGGGTAGAAACGCGCCGCCAGCGACGGCATCGCCGATTGCGCACCGTTGACGCACATCCCGGCGACCAGCACCAGGGTGGCCAACAGCGTGATGTTGCCCAGGCTCTGCCCCACCGCGTAGGCAAACACCCCGGCCAGCAGATAGAACGTGCCGATCACTTTGTGCGGGTTGAACCGGTCCATCGCCCAGCCCACGCCCACCGCGCTCAATACCCCACCAAACTGGAACAGCGCGCCGATGAACGCGGCTTGCTCCATGCTCGCGCCACTGTCGCGCATCAAGGTGGGGAGCCAACTGGTCAGCAGGTAAACGATCACCAGGCCCATGAAGTACGTGAGCCACAACAGCAAGGTGCCAGCGCTGTAGGTGCCCGAGAAGATCACCGCGAACACATTGCGGGCCTTGACGGTTTTTTGCTCCGGTACGCTGAAGTGAGAGGCCTGGGCAACGATGTTTGGCTCGATAGGGGCCAGGGTCTTGCGCACCTTGTCGGTGCCGCGATTGCGCACCACCAGGTAACGCGCCGATTCCGGTAGCCATACCAGCAGCACCCCAGCCAGGATCAACGGCAGGATGCCGCCGATCAGCAACAGGCTGTGCCAGCCGAAGGCCGGGATCAGCTTGGCCGAAATAAACCCACCACCGGCCATGCCGAGGTTGAAGCCACAGAACATGCTGGTCACCAACAAGGATTTATGCCGCTCGGGGGTGTATTCAGACAACAAGGTGGTGGCATTCGGCATGCCGGCGCCCAGGCCCAGGCCGGTGAGAAAGCGCAGCACCAGCAACTGGTCGACAGTGGTGCTGTAGGCCGACGCCAGGCTGAACGCACCAAACACCAACACCGCGCCGACCAGCACGACTTTGCGGCCAAAGCGGTCGGCCAGGGGGCCGGAACCGAGTGCGCCAAACACCATGCCGATCAACGCGGCGCTCATCACCGGGCCGAGGCTGGCGCGGTCGATGCCCCAGTCCTGGGACAGCGCGGGCGCGATAAAGCCCATCGCGGCGGTGTCGAGGCCGTCGAGAAAGACAATCAGGAAACACAGGATCACCACGCGCCACTGATACCGCGAGAGTGGCTGGGTGTTGATAAAGGACTGTACGTCCAGGGTGGTACCGACAGAAGGCTGATTCATTATTTTTATTCCACACCGATGGCGGGCTGACGACCTGGGGTCATCATTCTTATTGGGCAGCTCCTCAGAGCGCTGCCGCACATTAATAAGCCAAGGGAAACACCGTCAATCGAGCCAGCCGGGATCTGTGCGGTCACCGAACAGCTTAGGCAAACAGCTGCGCACTCAGCTCACGGCTGGCGCTGAGCATGCTCGGCAAAAAGCGCTGCTCCAACTCGCTGCGGCTGACCCGCCCGGCATGGGTGCTGACATTAAGCGCGGCCAACACCTGGCCGGACGCGTCATACACCGGCACCGCGATGGAACGCAGGCCCTGCTCCAGTTCCTGGTCGACAATGCACCAGCCCTGCTGACGCACCTGTTGCAGGCATTCCAATAACGCTTGCGGCGTGGTCAGGGTGCGGCTGGTCTTGGTTTGCAGGTCGGCATGGTCGAGATAATCCTGCAGCGAAGCGTCGTCGAGGGCGGCCAGCAGAATGCGGCCCATGGACGTGCAATATGCAGGCAAGCGCCCACCCACCGACAGGTCAACCGAGATCAGACGCTGGGTGGTGGCGGAACGGGCGATATAAAGAATGTCATCGCCTTCCAGGGTGGCCATGTTGCAGGCTTCATGCAGTTGCTCGCTCATGCGGTCCAGGTAAGGCTGGGCCGAAACAGCCAGCGGTGTGGACGACAGATAGGCATGACCGAGGGTCAGTACCTTGGGCAACAGCGAGTAGGTGCGCCCATCCGTGGTGGCGTAGCCGAGCTTGATCAAGGTGTGCAGGCAACGGCGCACGGCGGCGCGGGGAATTTCCGTGCGATGGCTGATCTGGGCGATGGTCAGGTGACGCTTACGCTCCTGGAATGCCTGCACCACGGCCAGGCCACGGGCCAGGGACGTCATGAAATCCGGATCACCGGTGAATGCCTGGATGCGCTTGGCCGGTGAAGCCA
This sequence comes from Pseudomonas sp. DW-iso17, assembly GCF_058725345.1. Classification (NCBI taxonomy): domain Bacteria; kingdom Pseudomonadati; phylum Pseudomonadota; class Gammaproteobacteria; order Pseudomonadales; family Pseudomonadaceae; genus Pseudomonas; species Pseudomonas sp. DW-iso17. The sequence continues at coordinate 119,780 of NZ_JBZXEA010000002.1, forward strand.
CGATCGGCGGCGCCACTGATGCAAAGGAGTTGCGCAATTGATCGTTCATTTCAAAGGGCCTTCTCTTGTTATCACCACGGGAGGGTTGGCGGCTATTACAAGCCGTGCCGGTTGCCCTGCACAAGTCAGCGTCGGCAACATTGGGCGATTATCGAACGACCATGCGATTATCGCAATTTGGCCGGCGCTGGCGCACACCTCGCGGCCCTGGTTTCAGATTTGCCTGATGCATCTATAAAGCAGGGGCATTTACCCTGCCAGGATGATGACGGTGTTCACAAATACCGACGCCAGCATGTAACAAACCTCTGACACATCGTTGACGCTTTTTAACTTCATGATGATAGTGTTATTCAAATGCGCCGCTATAATGCAACCTGTGCAGAGGTCAGCCCGGTATGAATCGGGAGTGGAGCTCACCGGGCGTTGCGGGTTGTATGCAGGGCCGGACACAAGTATTCGCTTAAAAGAACTGCCCTCAGGCCTATTTACCCATTTGAACGTTTTATTGTTCTATTTGGAATCGCCCGAGCACGACTTTCAGGCATGACGCTGCGCAATCAATAAACTCAACTCAATTAGGTAATACTGTGACGAAAGATGAACTGCGCGCGGAACTTGAGCGCCAGGAGCAACGTTACAAGGATGTCTACGGCGGGGAAGTCACCACCTACGCCGCGCAACCCGAGCCGGAACGCAAGCCATGGCGTAAACGCGCCAGCCTGCTAGACCAGGCATTTGCCCAGGAAATCCAAAAGATCGAGCAGGAGCTCAAGACCGAGGAGCCATAAGCGCTTCGGTTCGAGCCTTAAGGGTCGTGCTGTCTCTGCCGGTGAAGTACTGGCAGAGGGCACCCGCTTTAGCGTCCACTGGTCAGTAACCTACAGCCACCTACGAAATTTCATACAAATGTTTCAGGTATGGCATTTTCATGACTAAAGCCCGCCTTCTGCGGCCTGCGCTTTATAAATCAAAGACTTGCCAAAGCCCCGAAAACCCTGGGATGCGTGCGTCCTGCCGCGTTTTTTTCCAGGAAGATTGTTACCGATGAGCAGCTAATGCATCGATTACTGATGTTTTCTGGCATAATCGCGCCCCCTTACGACCGGGTCAGAAAACCTTCATGATCGATTTATTCAGCGGACTGGATGCTTGGGTTCTAGTGAGCCTGTTGCTCGCCCTGGCCTTTGTCCTCGCCTTCGAGTTCATCAATGGCTTTCATGACACCGCTAACGCGGTGGCCACAGTCATCTATACCAAAGCCATGCCGCCACACCTGGCCGTGTTCTTCTCCGGGGTGTTCAATTTCCTCGGCGTATTGCTCGGTGGTGTCGGTGTCGCCTACGCCATCGTGCACTTGCTGCCGGTGGAGTTGCTGATCAATGTGAACACCGGCCATGGCTTGGCAATGGTCTTCTCATTGTTGGCAGCAGCGATCACCTGGAACCTGGGCACCTGGTACTTCGGTATCCCCGCCTCCAGCTCCCACACCCTGATCGGCTCGATCCTTGGTGTCGGCCTGGCCAACGCGTTGATCAACGACATCCCCCTGGCTGACGGTGTGAACTGGCAGAAGGCCGTGGATATCGGCGCGTCCCTGGTATTCTCGCCGATGGCGGGCTTTCTGGTCGCCGCTCTGGTACTGATCGGTCTGAAGTGGTGGCGTCCGCTGTCGAAGATGCACAAGACCCCGGACCAGCGCCGCAAGCTTGACGACAAAAAGCACCCGCCATTCTGGAACCGCCTCGTCCTGGTGATTTCGGCCATGGCGGTGAGCTTCGTGCACGGCTCCAACGATGGCCAGAAGGGCATCGGCCTGATCATGCTGGTGCTCATCGGTATCGTGCCGGCGCAGTTCGTATTGGACCTGGGCAGCACCACTTACCAGATCGAACGTACCCGCGACGCCACCCTGCACCTGAACCAGTTCTACCAGCGCAACCACGAGACCCTCGGTGAATTCCTGGCCCTGGGCAAAAGCGTGAAGGATGACCTGCCGGGCAAGTTCCGCTGCAACCCGCAGCAGACCGAACCGACGATCAACGCGCTGCTGGGCACCCTCAAGGGCGTCTCGGACTACCACTCGCTGACGGCCGACCACCGCATCGAGGTACGTCGCTACCTGCTTTGCCTGGATGACACCGCGAAAAAGGTCGGCAAGCTGCCAGGCCTGGACTCCCGTGAGAAGTCCGACCTCGACAAGCTGCGCAAAGACCTGACCGCCACCACCGAGTACGCCCCGTTCTGGGTGATCCTCGCGGTCGCACTGGCCCTGGGCCTGGGCACCATGGTGGGCTGGAAGCGCGTGGTGCTGACCATCGGTGAAAAGATCGGCAAGCAAGGCATGACCTATGCCCAGGGCATGTCGGCGCAAATCACCACGGCCACCATGATCGGCTTCGCCAACATCTTCGCCCTGCCAGTGTCCACCACCCACGTCCTGTCTTCTGGCGTGGCAGGCACCATGGTTGCAAACAAAAGCGGCCTGCAAGGTGGCACCGTCAAGACCATCCTGATGGCCTGGGTATTGACCTTGCCAGCGACCGTAGGCCTCTCGGCCGGGTTGTTCTGGCTGGCGTCCAAGGCTTTGGGCAACTGATAGCCAGCCGGCAATAAAAAAGGTGCGATCCGCGAGGGTCGCACCTTTTTTTATGATCGTTCGTTCCCACGCTCTGCGTGGGAATGCCGCCGCGGACGCTCCGCGTCTCACTGGCGCACGGGTGACGCGGAGCGTCACAGCCAAAAAAAAGGGCGACCGAAGTCGCCCAAAATGCCTTGCGTGCTCATGTAACCCGGAAAGACTTAAGGTTTTTTACGCTTGTTCGCGTCTTTCCAGATAAAAAATCCAAACCCTACAAAAAACAGCACCATGAGGCTAACAGTCAGCACTCCGGCAAAAACCACATTATCGAAAAACATGACCGGCCTCCTGCACTTGCCCTGTTGCGATAGGGCTAAGTTAATAGAGAAGGCACAGTGGGAAATTGACCAGGATCAATGTCGCCCACAACGGGGCGTAAAGAAGGGGAATAACTGACCTGCATCAATAGAGGCAGGACGTTTCAACGTTTTTTCGGCTTGTTCTTCGACTTCTTCTTGGGCTTGCCCAAGGGCATGGCTTGCTCAAAGGCTTGGCGCACTTCATTCAGGCGCTTGTCATTAAGGTCGTGAACGCGCTTGGCACGTTCGGCGTTCAGGTCGATCAGCTTGTCGTCATCACTCATGGCTTGGCTTACGTCGTGGCGAGAATGCCTCAATAATGCGGCCTGCCCCGCCCGACGGCAATTAAGCGGGCGACAAAATGCAGGCCATCGACCAAAATCGGCACTTTCTACCCTGCCCAGGAGGTGCATCCAGGTGGCCTTGCACAACGACCTTCCACCGCTGCTGGCCCTGCGCGCCTTCGAGGCCGTGGCACGGCACTTGAGTTTTATCAAGGCGGCTGACGAGTTGTCGGTGACCCAAAGTGCGCTGAGCCACCAGGTACATAAGCTCGAGCGCCACTTGGGCAAGCCGCTGTTTATCCGGCGAACCCGTGCGATCGACCTGACGTTGGCCGGGCAAGATTACTACGCGCAAATACGCCCTGCCCTGGACGCCATCGCCGCTGCAACACGCAGCCAGCGGGGAGCGCCGTGCGCCAGTGTATTGCGTATCGGCTTGCTGGCGTCCTTTGCCACGCTGTGGCTGGCGCCGCGCCTGGCCGAGTTTCTACAGCGCCACCCGCATATCCAGGTGGAATTGCTGCCCGCGATTCAATTGGCCAACGTCGCCACGGCCGAAGTTGACTTGGCCATCCGCTACGGCAAGGGCGACTGGCCCGACGTGCTCGCCACACGCCTGATGACCGAAACCCTGTCACCGGTATGCAGCCCGGCGTTCAAGGCCAGGCAGGTCGCCACAGGCCCGTTGTTGATGGCGACCTCGCACCGCCCTTTCGAGTGGACCGATTGGTCCGCCCATTACCAGATCAACCTCGATCATCACCCCCGCGTGATGTTGCATGACTACAACATCGTGGTCGAAGCGAGCGTGGCCGGCCAGGGTATCGCCATGGGCCGCCATCGCCTGATTGAACGCAGGCTCCACGACGGCAGCCTGGTGGAGGCCTTTGACAGGCCGCCCTATCACAGCGACATCGGCTATTGGCTGATCGTCCCTCAGGGTCCGCTCAGTGAGGCGGCTGAATGCTTCAGTCAGTGGTTGAAGCAAGCGTGCGCCGACGCGTGAGTTTTTTAGATACGTCGGTTGAGATCTATCCGTTTGTCGCCCCTCGCCACCACCAACATGCTGGAACCTTCTGACACCAGAGGATTTCACCATGACTGACTCCATCCGCCAGCGCGTACACGCCCTCGGCCTGACACTGCCTACGCACAGCCAACCCGCAGCCAACTACATCAATCATGTGATCAGCCAACACCAGCTGTTCATCTCGGGACAAATTCCCATGATCGATGGCAAACCCGCCTACATTGGCCGGCTGGGCGATTCTCTCAGCGATGAAGATGGCGCCCAAGCGGCGGAATTGGCAGCGCTGGGCCTGCTGGGGCAATTAAGCGATGCGCTGGACGATGACCTGTCGCGGGTGGTGCGCATCCTGCGCCTGGGCGTGTTCATTGCCAGCAGCGCCGACTTCCAGCGCCAAAGCCTGGTCGCCAATGGCGCTTCGAACCTGCTGGTCAACGCCCTCGGCGACAAGGGCCGGCACGTGCGCACCGCCGTAGGGGTTTGCAGTCTGCCGGCTGGTGTCGCCGTGGAAGTGGACGCCACTTTCGAGCTGCAGCCATGAGCCCGCTGCAAATCCAGCACTTGCGAGAAGCCACGCCCGGTTGCCAGTCCGGCCTCGTGCACTTCAATCATGCTGGAGCCTCCTTGCCCAGCCAGGCGACGCTCGACGCCATCATCGAACAGCTGCAACGCGAAGCCCGCGACGGCCCGATGGAGGCCGGAGAACAGGGTGCCATCTTAGTGGAGAAGGCCCGCCGCGCCGCTGGGCAGTTGCTCAATGCGCCCGCCTCAGCGATTGCCTTCGCCAGCAGTGGCTCGACGGCCTGGAGCCTGGCCTTCCAGGCGCTGGGGCCCTGGCAGCCGGGTGATCGAATTCTGGTGGGGCGCCACGAATGGGGCGGTAACCTGGCGAGCATGGAACTGGCCATTCAAGCCGGGGCGCGGGTGGAGGTCATCCCGTGCGATGCCAGCGGCGCGGCCTGCCCGGTGGCGTTGGAGGCGATGCTGGATGCCAAGGTGAAGCTGATCGACCTCACCTGGCTGCCGGCCAACGGTGGCTTGATCAACCCGGCCCAGGCCATCGGCGATGTGGCCAGGCGGCATGCCATCCCCTACTTCATCGACGCGGGCCAAGCCGTCGGCCAACTGCCGGTGGATGTGCAAGCGTTGCAGTGCGATGTGCTCAAGTCTGCCGGCCGCAAACACCTGCGCGGGCCTCGCGGTACCGCGCTGCTGTATATCAGGCCGGATTTTCTGCCGCATCTGAACCCGGCCCAACGCGACGTGTTTTCAGCGCCCTGGACCGCCGAAGGCTTCGACCTGCGCAACGACGCCCGGCGCTTTGAAACCAGCGAAGTCTCTTTCGCCCTGCTGGCCGGCCTGGGCAATGCGTTGCACGAGATCAATCAACTGGGGATTGAGCAAGTATGGCAAAGGGTCTCGAAGACCAGCGCGCGAATCCGCGAGGCACTGCGTCAGATACCGGGAATTACCTTGCATGACTTAGGCAGAACGCATTCAGGCTTGATCGCGTTCAACCTGGCCGGCTGGGATAGTTTTGAACTCAAACAACGCCTGGGGTTAAAGCGCATCAACATCGGCGCCAATGGCGTGGCCTACACCCCGCTGGACATGCAAGCACGTGGGTTGAGCAGCGTTGCGCGCATCTCCGTCAGCCCGCTCAACACCGATGACGATATTGAGCTGCTGGTGAAGGCCCTGCGCGAACTGAACGGTTAGACCTCGATATCCACCCACAGGCCCTGGCGCGGCGCGTCTTCGATCAGCGGCGCCACGGGCACGGTGTTGTCAGCGTTGAGCAAGTCGCCGGGAATCGGCAAATGCTGCTCCGCGTCGTCGTCGGCTTCGCGCCGGCGTTTCTGCTGCTCCTGCTGGCGACGCTGCTCTTCGCGCAGCAGAAAGGTCGATTGCTCGGCATCGCCTTTTTTCAGGTCGATCGTGCTCTCGTTGGAGCCCGGTTGAACGGGCACCACCGGCGGAATATCCGGCTTCTGGCGTGCCGGGTCGAGTTGCGACGTGACCGGCACAACACTGACGGGCAGCATGGGTGGCAGCATGATAATTATTCTCCTGATCAACAGGCTGTCGGCGGGTGGCAGGGCGACTTGAGCACCCGCGTGCCAAGCTGTGACTCAGTCGACACTCTCAAGTGCCCGCCATCCGTCGATTCAATTTCCGCCGGCCCGTACAAACAGCGTAGTTTTTGTCAGAGTTCTTGGGCGCCGGGCCGTGTTCCGTTAACATAGTCGGCTTTTTCACGGCGGGAGTCAGGCAGCATGGCGCAGCAGTATCAACCGGGGCAACGCTGGATTAGTGACAGCGAAGCAGAGCTGGGGTTAGGCACCGTTCTGGCACAGGACGGCCGCTTGTTGACCGTGCTCTATCCGGCCACTGGCGACACTCGCCAGTATGCGCTACGGAATGCGCCCCTCACTCGCGTGAGGTTTTCGCCGGGTGACACCATCACCCATTTCGAAGGCTGGAAAATGACCGTACAGGAAGTCGACGACGTCGATGGCCTGCTGGTCTACCACGGCCTCAATGGGCAGAACGAGCAGGTCACCCTGCCGGAAACCCAACTGTCCAACTTTATCCAGTTCCGCCTGGCCAGTGACCGTCTGTTCGCCGGGCAGATTGACCCGCTGGCGTGGTTCTCGCTGCGCTACCACACCCTGGAACACACCAGCCGCCAGTTGCAGTCCTCGCTGTGGGGCCTGGGTGGCGTACGCGCCCAACCGATTGCCCACCAACTGCACATCGCCCGCGAAGTCGCGGACCGTATCGCGCCACGCGTGTTGCTGGCGGACGAAGTGGGCCTGGGCAAGACCATCGAAGCGGGCCTGGTGATCCATCGCCAACTGCTTTCGGGCCGTGCCAGCCGCGTACTGATCCTGGTTCCGGAAAACCTGCAGCACCAATGGCTGGTGGAAATGCGCCGCCGCTTCAACCTGCAGGTTGCGCTGTTCGATGAAGAGCGCTTTATCGAAAGCGATGCCACCAACCCGTTCGAAGACACCCAGCTTGCACTCGTTGCGCTGGAATGGCTGGTGGACGACGAGAAGGCCCAGGACGCGCTGTTCGCCGCTGGCTGGGACTTGCTGGTGGTCGACGAAGCCCACCACCTGGTATGGCACGAAGACAAGGCCAGCGCCGAATACTCGCTGGTCGAACAACTGGCCGAAGTAATTCCAGGCGTGCTGCTGCTGACCGCCACCCCGGAACAACTGGGCCAGGACAGCCATTTTGCGCGCCTGCGCCTGCTGGACCCGAACCGCTTCCACGATCTGCAAGCCTTCCGCGCCGAGAGCGAAAACTATCGCCCGGTGGCCGAAGCCGTGCAGGAGCTGCTGGACAAGGGCCGCCTGTCACCGGCCGCGCACAAGACCATCCAAGGCTTCCTTGGTGACGAAGGTGAAGCACTGCTCACCGCCGTCAACGATGGCGACAGCGAAGCCAGTGCCCGCCTGGTGCGTGAACTGCTCGACCGCCACGGTACCGGCCGCGTACTGTTCCGCAACACCCGCGCCGCGGTGCAAGGCTTCCCTGAGCGCAAGCTGCACGCCTACCCGCTGCCCAACCCGGACGAATACCTCGAACTGCCCCTGGGCGAACACGCCGAGCTGTACCCGGAAGTCAGCTTCCAGGCGCAACCGGACATCGAGGAAGAGAACCGCTGGTGGCGTTTCGACCCACGGGTCGAGTGGCTGATCGACCAGTTGAAAATGCTCAAGCGCACCAAGGTCCTGGTGATCTGCGCCCACGCCGAAACCGCCATGGACCTGGAAGACGCCCTGCGCGTGCGCTCCGGCATCCCGGCCACGGTGTTCCACGAGGGCATGAACATCCTGGAGCGTGACCGCGCCGCTGCCTATTTTGCCGATGAAGAGTTCGGGGCCCAGGTGCTGATCTGCTCGGAAATCGGCAGTGAAGGCCGCAACTTCCAGTTTTCCCATCACCTGGTGCTGTTCGACCTGCCGTCCCACCCCGACCTGCTGGAACAGCGCATCGGGCGCCTGGACCGGATCGGCCAGAAACACGTGATCGAACTGCACGTGCCGTACCTGGAAACCAGCCCGCAAGAACGCCTGTTCCAGTGGTACCACGAAGCGCTCAATGCCTTCCTCAACACCTGCCCGACCGGTAACGCCTTGCAGCATCAGTTCGGCCCGCGCCTGCTGCCCTTGCTGGAAGCCGCCGATGACGGCGAGTGGCAAGCCCTGATCGACGAAGCCCGTGCCGAGCGCGAGCGTCTGGAGCAGGAGCTGCACACCGGTCGGGACCGTTTGCTGGAGCTCAATTCCGGCGGCGCCGGCGAAGGCGATGCCCTGGTCGAGGACATCCTCGAACAAGACGACCAGTTCGCCCTGCCGATCTACATGGAAACCCTGTTCGACGCGTTCGGCATCGACAGCGAAGACCATTCGGAAAACGCGCTGATCCTCAAGCCCAGCGAAAAAATGCTCGACGCCAGCTTCCCCCTGGGCGACGACGAAGGTGTGACCATTACCTACGACCGTAACCAGGCGCTGTCGCGCGAAGACATGCAGTTCATCACCTGGGAACACCCGATGGTGCAGGGCGGCATGGACCTGGTGCTGTCCGGTTCCATGGGCAACACCGCCGTGGCGCTGATCAAGAACAAGGCGCTCAAGCCAGGCACCGTATTGCTTGAACTGCTGTATGTCAGCGAAGTGGTCGCCCCGCGCTCCCTGCAACTGGGCCGCTACCTGCCACCGGCCGCCTTGCGCTGCCTGCTGGATGCCAACGGCAATGATTTGTCGGGCCGCGTGTCGTTCGTGACCTTGAATGACCAGCTGGAAAGCGTGCCACGGGCCAGCGCAAACAAATTCGTGCAGGCGCAGCGCGACCAACTCACCCCGCGCATCAACGCCGGTGAAGAGAAGATCGCCCCGCGTCACGCCGAGCGTGTCGCCGAAGCCAAGCGTCGCCTCGCGGCAGACACTGACGAAGAGCTGGCGCGCCTGACCGCGTTGCAAGCGGTCAACCCGACCGTGCGTGACAGCGAGCTGGTCGCCTTGCGCAACCAGCGCGAGCAAGGCCTGGCCATGCTCGAAAAAGCGGCACTGCGACTGGAAGCGATTCGGGTGCTGGTGGCAGGTTGATAAACCGCTGAACGTAAAAGGCCCGCTTAGTGCGGGCCTTTTTATTAGCCTTTAGAGATCGTTCCCACGCTCTGCGTGGGAATGCATCATGTGACGCTCTGCGTCACGACTTTAAAACGGACGCAGAGCGTCCAGAGCGGCGTTCCCACGCAGAGCATGGGAACGATCACTCGGTCTCACGCCGTTGCCGCCGCTGCCGGCACCTCAACCGCAGTCAACCCTTCCTTCATCCGCTTGGCATCACGCACAAAACTGCGCGAGGCCTGGAACAGAAAAAGCATGGTCAAGAACAGCGCCACCGGAATCAGGTACATGGCGTCATGCAAGCCCACCGCTTTATAAGCCTCGGTCATCTGCTGCGCCCCGGCCGCATACATCGCTGAATGAGCAAAGTGATCGGACAGCGCCCCGACCACCACCGGCCCCATGCCACCGCCGAGCAAATACAGCCCAGCAAAGAACAGCGCCATCGCCGTCGCGCGCAAACGCGGTTCGACCACGTCCTGGATCGCGGTATACACGCAGGTATAGAAGTTGTAGGCAAACAACCAGCCCACACTGAACAGCGCGACAAACACCCCGATTTCGACGCGCCCGGCATGCAATGCCCAGGCGGTGGTGCCCGTGGAGATGATCAAGCTGAAGGCGGCAAACAACAATCGACCATTGGCGACCCGCTGATGAATCTTGTCGGCAATCCAGCCGCCCAGCGTCAGGCCCACCAAGCCGGTCAGGCCGACAATGACGCCCGTCGCGACGGCCGCGTCCTGCAACGGCATGAGGAAATAGCGTTGCAGCATCGGCACCAGGAATGAGTTGCACGCATAGGTGGCAAAGTTAAAGCACAGCCCGGCCAGCACCAGCCACAGGAAGGTCGGCACGGCCAGCACGCGGCGGATCGGGCGGTCGACGCGCGCCTGGGAGACCTGCACGGTTTCCGCCGCGCCGCGCTTGGGTTCTTTTATGTAGAACATAAACACCGCCAGGATCAGCCCCGGCACCGCCGCGATAAAGAAGGGCGCGCGCCAGCTGTCGAACGCCTTGACCATCGCGCCGATGGTAAAGAACGCCAGCAACAGGCCCAAGGGCAAGCCAAGCATGAAAATCCCCATGGCTCGGGCACGGCGGTGGGCGGGAAAGAGGTCGCCAATCAGCGAATTGGCCGCGGGTGCATAGCTGGCTTCGCCGATGCCAATGCCCATGCGCACCAGCAGGAAGGTCCAGAAACTGCCGACCATGCCGTTAACCGCCGTCAGCCCGCTCCAGGCGAACAAGCCCCAGCCCATCAACTTGCTGCGTGAGCCGGTGTCGGCCAGGCGCCCGAGCGGTAGCCCGGCAATGGCGTAGACGATGGTAAAGGCGGTGCCGATGATACCGAGCTGAAAGTCGCTCAAGTGCCATTCCATGCGGATCGGCTCGATGATAATCGCGGGGATGGTGCGATCGAAGAAGTTGAACAGGTTGGCCAGGAACAGCAGGAACAGAATGCGCCAGGCATTCGCCGCTTGGGTCGAGTTCTGCATGGGTCCGTCTCTTTTATTGTTATGAGAGCTGTGATGCCCGATGCATCCTGCCCGGTACCTGCAACATAGTCAGGTAAGGCGGGGTTGTCTGTAATGATTCGTAAAGCTGATAGGGCATGATTTCACCCGACAACACGGGGATTTGTCCCACGAAAATATAAGTGCGTGCCCCCCTTCCCAACGGCCATGGCACGGATAGAATGGCGAGCCTTCCTGTAACACCCCCAACCTACTTTCTTATTGATGACGCCCATGTCCGAAGCCAGTCCGTGTCTGAATTGCGGTGCCTGCTGTTCACACTTTCGCGTGTCCTTCTTTTGGGGTGAGTGCGCCTCGTCCGGGGGCACGGTGCCCGATGACCTGGTGGTGCAGATCAACCCCAGCCGCGTGGCGATGATCGGCACCGACCGCAAACCGGCACGGTGTTGCAGCCTTGAAGGTGAAGTCGGACAGGCCACCAGCTGCTCAATTTATGAGCAGCGCTCCAGCGTGTGTCGCGAGTTCGAGGCGTCCTGGAGCCAGGGCGTGCAAAATGTCGATTGCGACGCCGCCCGTGCCGCATTCGGCCTGGCCCCGTTGGAGGCCCCGCACTTCGAACTCGACCTGCCTATCAGCGCTTAGCACCAAACGCTATGGACGGCATATCAAAATAATTTGAGATCAAAACGCCATTACTCATGGCAAATCTCGAGAGACTTCTATACTCGACCTCATAGGTCATCGCCGCTGGCAGTGACATGGCTCTGTGACGGGATAAGCTATGGAATGGCTGGGGCAGCATTTTTTTACCGACCTTCCAGACAGCGGGCATTTATTGCTCAACTGCAGTCATAACCCGTTTCTGGTGCTGCTGGCGTACCTGGTCGCCTGCGCGGCGGGTTTCGGTACCCTGGACATGGCCGAACGTGTGGGCCATGTCGAAGACCCCACCGCCCGCCGCCATTGGCGCTGGCTGGGTGCCGGTTGCCTGGCAGGCGGCATCTGGTCGACCCACTTCATCAGCATGCTGGCCTTCCAGGCCCCCATCGCCATTCACTACGAACTGATCATGACGTTCGCCTCGCTGCTGATCGCCCTGATCGCCTCGTTGCTTGCCATGCAGACCCTCAGTCATACCCACCTGCGCTTTCATCAGTACCTGGTGGCTTCGGTGTGGATGGGGCTGGGTATCGCGTTGATGCACTACGTGGGCATGTCAGCCATGCGCTCCCAGGCCCAGGTGTACTTCGAAACACGGCTGTTTTTGGCCTCGGTGGCGATTGCCATGGGCGCCAGCCTGGCCGCATTGTTGCTGTCCAGTTACCTGCGCAACGGTGCCGGCGTGTTTCACCAACTGCTCAAATACGCCGCCAGCCTGGTGCTGGGCGCCGGGATTCTGAGCATGCACTTCACCGGCATGGCGGCTATGCAAATGCTGGTGCCCAGTGGCGCGGATCTTTCGTTACCGGCGGATAACAACCCGATTCAACTGGGCCTGTCGGTCGCCATGATCACCTTGCTGGTAATCGGCAGCAGCATCAGCGCAGCCCTGGCCGACAAGAAGTTGCAACACAAGGAGCGTGACCTGCGTCGGGTCAACGCGCTGCTCAGCGAACTCGACCAGGCCCGCGCTTCGCTGCAACAAGTGGCCCACTTCGACGCACTGACCAGCCTGCTTAACCGCCGTGGTTTCAATCAGATCTTTGCGGAAAAAGTCGCGGAAAAAACCCGCAACCAAGGCATGCTGGCGGTGATCTTCCTTGATATCGACCATTTCAAGCGTATCAACGACAGCCTGGGCCATGACGCGGGCGACCAGTTGCTCACAGTGCTCGCCGGGCATATCAAGGGCTCGATACGCAGCCATGAAGATGTAGTGGCACGCTTTGGCGGCGATGAGTTCTGCATCCTGGTCAATATTCATCACCGCGACGAAGCCCGGCACATGGCCCAGCGCATCATGCAGAAGATGAAAGAGCCCATCGAACTGGCCGGCCGACGCATGGTGATGACCACCAGTATCGGTATCAGCCTGTTCCCCGAGGACGGCCACACCTGCGAAGAGCTGCTGAAAACCGCCGACCTGGCGCTGTACCAATCCAAGGATGCCGGGCGCAATTGTTTGAACTTCTTCAGTTCCAACCTTAAAACCCGTGCCTTTCTTGAGCTGCAACTGGAAGAAGAACTGCGCGCCGCCTTGCGTACGCGCAGCCAGCTGGTGCTGTTTTATCAACCGATCTTTGACATGAAACTGGGCAAGGTCACACGCCTGGAAGCCCTGGTGCGCTGGCAGCACCCCCAACACGGGCTACTGGCCCCGGACCGCTTTATCGGCATCGCCGAGAACAACGGACTGATCGCCGAGCTGGACCACTGGGTATTGCGTCAGGCCTGTCACGACCTGAGCCTGTTGTCTGACCGGGGCTACACCGAGCTGATCATGGCCGTGAATTGCTCGGCGCTGAACCTGGCGCGTGACGAACTGGCCGATGAAATCGAAGACGCCCTGCGCTTCGCCGGCATAGGCACCAACCGCCTGGAACTGGAAGTCACTGAAAACGCGTTGATGGGCAACATCAGCAGTACCTTGGCGCTGTTGCGGCAGATCCGCGCCCTGGGTGTGTCGCTGGCCATTGATGACTTCGGCACCGGCTATTCGTCGCTGGCTTACCTCAAGCGCTTGCCGCTCAACACTTTGAAGATCGACCGCTCGTTTATCCAGGACATCCCCAAGTCCACCGCAGACAGTGAAATTGTCCAGGCGATTATTGGCATGGCCCACACCCTGCACTTGCAGGTGGTCACCGAGGGCGTGGAAACCCAGGCGCAGTTCGAGCTGCTGCTCAAGCATGGCTGCGACTACATCCAGGGCTACCTGCTCAGCCCGGCGGTGCCTTTCGATGACATCATCGGCGTGATGCAGGGCATTGCCATGCGCAATCCGTTATATCTGCCAAGCGTGGAAGGCAACGACGCTGCGCAGCCAAAAGACCCGGCGCCAGGGCGCATCGGCTCGCCTTCTATTGTCAGGCCGATTCGTTGAGACCCGGGCACGGGGAGTGGTGGTGTGATCGTTGCTTCTCTTCACGCCGCGTCATACCCGGAAACAATTGCGCCACTCATTCCTTCTGCCCTCAACTGTTCCCGTGACGCTTACGTCACCCTCGGCTGTGACCTTTCTCTACGGCAAGGTGCCATCACGCGTTGAGCGGTTACTCGGCTACACACTTCACTGCGTGAAAAATACGCACCTTTTTCGTGCGCGCCATTATTACCGCGCCCTTTCCTGGATCAGGATCCACGGCGAGACCACTACCGCCCATAAGCTTGGATCCCGTTCCACCAGGTCCAATGCCCGCGTCGCAGACACCTCGCCAAGGGTGCCTGCAGCCAGCCAGGCGGCGACTTTGTCACGGTTGTCTTCGGCCATTCCTTCGGCGGCCTCGATCAAATCCAGGCCGGCATCGACCCACAATAGGGCACCCTTGGCAAAGAACGGTTCAAGCTCCTTCCAGGAAATTTCGGCGGTTTCACCGAGCAGCTTGGCATAGAGGGTGCTTGGTTCTTGCGTCATGGGAATTCACCTGAGTAAAAAATCGGCGCAATCATAGCCCCGTCGCTCAGGCAGAAAAACCCAGTAGCAAATGAAGTAGCGATTGAAACTGCCAGGAAAGCCACGGAATGCCTTGAAAGCTATCAGCAACCCGGCGCAATTCTGTCTTTTTCTTTCACTTAAGCGACACACCCAGGTTTTGCCCCCAGCTGCCAGCTTTTCAAGCGATCAACCGGCGCTCTACACTGTACCGGTACAGTTGCCAGGGCAATGCCGGGGGGATATCCGCGATATCTGATCCGGTTCTGCAGCTCACAAGGCCGCTAGAACTATAAAAAATACAACAGTAAGAGTGGAGCACTATGAATAAGGCTACTAAGCAGATTTCCAAACTGTTTGCCGCTATGGTCCTGGCTGGGGTTGCCGGCCATTCGTTCGCAGCCGACACCATCAAGATCGGCATCGCCGGCCCCAAGACCGGTCCGGTGACGCAATACGGCGACATGCAATTCATGGGTGCCAAGCAAGCCATCGCAGACATCAACGCCAAGGGCGGCGTAGACGGCAAGATGCTTGAGGCCAAGGAATACGACGACGCTTGCGATCCAAAGCAAGCCGTGGCCGTTGCCAACAAAGTGGTCAATGATGGCGTCAAGTTCGTCGTCGGCCACCTCTGCTCCAGCTCCACTCAGCCAGCGTCGGATATTTATGAAGACGAAGGCGTCATCATGATTACCCCGGCCGCCACAAGCCCTGAAATCACTTCCCGTGGCTACAAGCTGATCTTCCGCACCATTGGTCTGGACAGCGCACAAGGCCCGGCAGCCGGCAACTACATCGCCGACCACGTGAAACCGAAAATCGTCGCCGTCCTGCACGACAAGCAGCAATACGGTGAAGGTATCGCCAGCGCCGTGAAGAAGACCCTTGAAGAAAAAGGCACCAAGGTTGCCGTCTTCGAAGGCCTGAACGCCGGTGACAAAGACTTCTCCTCGATCATCCAGAAACTCAAGCAAGCCAACGTCGACTTCGTCTACTACGGCGGCTACCACCCTGAGCTGGGCCTGATCCTGCGCCAAGCCAAGGAAAAAGGCCTGAACGCCAAGTTCATGGGCCCAGAGGGCGTGGGTAACGACTCTATCTCGCAAATCGCCCAGGGCGCTTCCGAAGGCCTGCTGGTGACCCTGCCGAAATCCTTCGACACCGACCCTGCCAACAAAGCCATCGTTGAAGAGTTCGCCAAGAACAAGCAGGACCCAACCGGTCCGTTCGTGTTCCCGGCCTACTCGGCGGTTGAGGTCATTGCCGGCGGTATCAAGGCCGCCAAGAGCGAAGACACCGCCAAAGTGGCCGAGGCCATCCATGCCGGTACCTTCAAGACCCCTACGGGCGACCTGAGCTTCGACGCCAAGGGCGACCTGAAGGACTTCAAGTTCGTGGTCTACGAATGGCACTTCGGTAAACCAAAAACCGAAGTTTCCCCTCAGTAAGCCAGGCGTTACTGGTCAACAAGCCCACTGTGCAAGCAGTGGGCTTTGTTTTACGAGGTTTATGGGCCATGTCACCCGCGATCCGGGCGCTGGCTCACCTGAAAATCTTAAAACCGTCACCAGCGGTTCGCTGGCAAACGCTTTGTGCAACCTGGTCACAGAACAGGGCACCGAGCCGGAAATGACTCCACCAGTGAAATGCGTATCGGGTTTTTAGGAGCGCTGTAATGCCTGAGATCTATCATTTTTTCCAACAGCTGGTTAATGGCCTGACCATTGGCAGCACCTATGCCTTGATAGCCATTGGCTACACAATGGTTTACGGCATCATTGGAATGATCAACTTCGCCCATGGCGAGGTGTACATGATTGGTTCCTACGTGGCCTTTATCGCCCTTGCCGGGCTGGCCATGATGGGGATCCACTCCCTGCCGCTGTTGATGACCGCTGCGTTCCTGGCGTCGATCATCGTGACCAGTGCCTATGGCTACAGCATCGAGCGGGTTGCCTACCGTCCCTTGCGTGGCAGCAACCGTTTGATCCCGCTGATTTCTGCCATCGGCATGTCGATTTTCCTGCAGAACACCGTATTGCTGTCCCAGGACTCCAAGGACAAGTCCATTCCCAACCTGATTCCGGGGAGCATCTCCTTCGGCCCGGGTGGCGCACAAGAAGTGCTGATTTCGTACATGCAGATTCTGGTTTTCGTGGTCACCCTGGTGGCCATGCTGGGCCTGACGCTGTTCATCTCTCGCTCCCGTCTGGGCCGCGCCTGCCGGGCCTGCGCCGAAGACATCAAGATGGCCAACCTGCTGGGCATCAACACCAACAACATCATCGCCCTGACCTTCGTCATTGGTGCTGCGCTGGCGGCCGTGGCGGCCGTGTTGCTGAGCATGCAATACGGCGTGATCAACCCCAACGCCGGCTTCCTGGTGGGCCTCAAGGCCTTTACCGCAGCGGTATTGGGCGGCATCGGCAGCATTCCGGGCGCCATGCTCGGCGGGCTGGTGCTGGGTGTGGCCGAAGCCTTTGGCGCCGATATCTTCGGTGACCAGTACAAGGACGTCGTCGCGTTCGGCCTTTTGGTTCTGGTGTTGTTGTTCCGTCCGACCGGCATCCTGGGCCGTCCGGAGGTTGAGAAAGTATGAGCAGATATCTTAAATCGGCGTTTTTCAGCGCCTTGCTGGTATGGGCCGTGGCCTTTCCGGTACTCGGCCTCAAGCTGAGCATTGTCGGCATCAACCTGGAGGTGCACGGCACCGGGCCAGTGACCCTGACCATCATCGCCCTGTGTTCGGTGCTGATGTTCCTGCGTGTACTGTTCACGCAGCAGGTCGGTGCCTTGTTCAAGGGCAACCGTGGCCCGTTGGTGTCGCCCAAGGTCAGCCAATTTCTGACCCTGCCGCGCACCCAGCGCTACATCATCATCGGGTTGATCATCGCGGCGCTGATCTGGCCGTTCTTCGGCTCGCGCGGCGCGGTCGACATTGCCACCCTGATCCTGATCTATGTGTTGCTGGGCCTGGGCCTGAACATCGTAGTGGGCCTGGCCGGCCTGCTCGACCTGGGTTATGTGGGCTTCTACGCCGTGGGTGCCTACACCTACGCGCTGCTCTCGCACTACCTGGGCTGGAGCTTCTGGATCTGCCTGCCACTGGCCGGTATGGCAGCGGCTACGTTCGGCTTCCTGCTGGGCTTCCCGGTGCTGCGCCTGCGCGGTGACTACCTGGCCATCGTGACCCTGGGCTTCGGGGAAATCATTCGCCTGTTCTTGCGTAACCTCACCGATATCACCGGTGGCCCCAACGGTATCAGCAGCATTCCCAAGCCGACGTTCTTCGGGCTGTCGTTCGACCGCACCGCCGCCGAAGGCATGCAGACCTTCCACGAGTACTTCGGGATTGCCTACAACCCGGTGAGCAAAGTGGTGTTCCTGTACCTGGTCGCGCTGTTGCTGGCATTGGCGGCTCTGTTCGTGATCAACCGCCTGCTGCGCATGCCCATCGGGCGCGCCTGGGAAGCGTTGCGCGAAGATGAAATCGCCTGCCGCGCCCTGGGCCTGAACCCGACCATCATCAAGCTATCCGCGTTCACCCTGGGCGCTGCGTTCGCAGGCTTTGCCGGCAGCTTCTTTGCCGCTCGCCAAGGCCTGGTGACGCCGGAATCGTTCACCTTTATCGAGTCGGCGATCATTCTCGCCATCGTGGTATTGGGTGGCATGGGCTCGCAACTGGGCGTGATCCTGGCGGCCATCGTGATGATCCTGCTGCCGGAAATGATGCGTGAGTTCAGCGAATACCGCATGTTGATGTTCGGCGCCATGATGGTGCTGATGATGATCTGGCGCCCTCAAGGCCTGCTGCCCATGCAACGTCCACACATGGAGCTGCGCAAATGAGCCGCGAGATCCTGAAAGTCGAAAACCTGAGCATGCGCTTCGGCGGTTTGCTAGCGGTCAATGGCGTGGCCCTGACCGTCAAAGAGAAACAAGTGGTAGCACTGATCGGCCCCAACGGCGCCGGCAAGACCACGGTGTTCAACTGCCTCACCGGCTTCTACAAGCCGAGCGGCGGCAGCATCCTGCTGGACGGCCAGCCGATCCAGGGCCTGGCCGGTCACGAGATCGCTCGCAAGGGCGTGGTGCGTACCTTCCAGAACGTGCGGTTGTTCAAGGACATGACGGCGGTCGAGAACCTGTTGATCGCCCAGCACCGTCACTTGAACACCAACTTCTTCGCAGGTCTGTTCAAGACCCCGGCGTTCCGCAAGAGCGAGCGCGAGGCCATGGAATACGCGGCGTACTGGCTGGACAAGGTCAACCTGACCGAGTTCGCCAACCGCCCGGCAGGCACCCTCGCCTACGGCCAGCAGCGTCGCCTGGAAATCGCCCGTTGCATGATGACCCGCCCGCGCATCCTGATGCTCGACGAACCTGCCGCAGGCCTGAACCCCAAGGAAACCGAAGACCTCAAGGCGCTGATCAGTGTGCTGCGTGAGGAAAACAATGCCACGGTGCTGTTGATCGAACACGACATGAAACTGGTCATGAGCATCTCCGACCACATCGTGGTGATCAACCAGGGCACGCCGCTGGCCAATGGGACGCCGGAGCAGATCCGCGACAATCCCGAAGTGATCAAAGCCTACTTGGGGGAAGCGTAAAATGCTGCAATTCGAAAACGTTTCCACTTTCTACGGCAAGATCCAGGCCCTGCACAGCGTCAACGTCGAAGTACGCCAGGGTGAGATCGTGACCCTGATCGGCGCCAACGGGGCTGGCAAATCGACCTTGCTGATGACCTTGTGCGGTTCGCCGCAAGCCTACAGTGGCAGCATCCGCTACATGGGTGAAGAACTGGTGGGCAAGCACTCCGCCGAGATCATGCGCAAGAGCATTGCGGTGGTGCCGGAGGGCCGTCGGGTGTTTTCGCGCCTGACCGTGGAAGAGAACCTGGCCATGGGTGGGTTCTTTACCGACAAGGGCGATTACCAGGAGCAGATGGACAAGGTGCTGCACCTGTTCCCCCGCCTCAAGGAACGCTTCAGCCAGCGCGGCGGCACCATGTCCGGCGGCGAGCAGCAAATGCTCGCCATCGGCCGGGCGCTGATGAGCAAGCCCAAGCTGTTGTTGCTGGACGAGCCTTCCCTGGGCCTGGCACCGATCATCATCCAGCAGATCTTCGACATCATCGAACAACTGCGCAAGGACGGTGTGACGGTGTTTTTGGTGGAGCAGAACGCCAACCAGGCGCTGAAAATCGCTGACCGTGCCTATGTGCTGGAGAATGGCCGGGTGGTGATGCAGGGCACTGGCGAGCAATTGCTGACGGATCCGAAGGTGCGGGAGGCGTACCTCGGCGGCTAAGAAAGAGCAAGTTCTAAATGGGAGCTGGCTTGTGTGGGAGCTGGCTTGCCTGCGATAGCATCACCCCGGTGTATCTGAAGAACCGAGGCGTTTGCATCGCGGGCAAGCCCGACTCCCACATTTTCTTTGTATAAGCCATTAAATAGGTGTTGTTTTGCAGTTTTTTTCGATGGCTTTGTAACGAATTCCCTCCCCCTTTCTCTAGTGGTGCATGCAGGCAATCAAGCCTGCGCATTCAACCACTGCTGGAGACACACCATGACCACCAAACTGTCCGCTGCCACCCTCGTTCTGGCCCTTGGTTCTGCCCTGAGCCTGTCCGCCCTGACCACCACCGCCCACGCGGCCGACGACATGCAGAAATGCTTCGGCGTGGCTGAAGCCGGCAAGAATGACTGCGCCGCGGGCGCCGGCACTTCCTGCGCTGGCACCTCCAAAACCAAAGACCAGGCCAATGCCTGGAAGCTGGTCCCCGCCGGCACGTGCACCCAGACCCCAAGCACCACCTCGCCGACCGGTTTTGGCCAGGAAGCGGCCTTCACCGCCAAATCCTGAACCCCGCGCAGCCTGAGTACTGATGATGACGCCTACAGCCCAACACGCGGTCTCACCGGCTCAGGTGCCCGGCCTTCCCTATCGGGCCGGGCTGGGGCTCAAGACCGAGCACTTCACCGAGGTGCTCGAGACCCGTCCCGACATCGGTTTTTTCGAAGTACACGCCGAAAACTACATGGTGGCCGGCGGCCCGTTTCATCACTACCTGGGGTTGATTCGTGCGCAGTACCCCCTGTCACTGCACGGCGTCGGCCTGTCTATTGGCGGCGAAGGTCCTCTGGACCGCGAGCACCTGGCACGCCTGGCCACGCTGATCGAACGCTACCAACCCCAGTCTTTTTCCGAACACCTGGCCTGGTCCAGCCACGGCCCGGTGTTTCTCAACGACCTGCTGCCCCTGGCCTACGACGCCAGCACTCTGGAGCGGGTATGCGAACACGTGGACCAAGTACAGAGCACGCTCAAGCGCCCGATGCTGCTGGAAAACCCGTCTACTTATCTGCAGTTCCAGCGCTCTACTTTGGACGAAACCGACTTTATCAGCGAGATCGTCCGCCGGACCGGTTGCGGCCTGCTGCTCGACGTCAACAACGTCTACGTGTCGTGCATCAATCACCAGCGCGACCCGCTGGCCTACATCGATGCCCTGCCATTGCACGCGGTGGGTGAGATTCATCTGGCCGGTTTTGCCGAAGACACCGACAGCCTGGGCGACCGCCTACTAATCGACGACCACGGCGCGCCGATCGATAACGCCGTGTGGCAGCTGTACGCACAGGTACTGGCGCGAACCGGAGCGGTGGCGACGCTGATCGAGCGGGATAACCAGGTGCCCGCGTTCAGCGTGCTGCAAACAGAGGCCCGGCAGGCCGAATGGTATTTGTCGCAGGTGGACAGATGAGTATTCAGCAAACATTCGCCGAGGCTTTACTGGCCCCGCAAGCAACCTGCCCCGAGGGCGTGTTCAGCAGCAACGGTGCTGAGCCGACGAGCCGCTTTGCGGTGTATCGAAACAATGTCCATAGCGCGTTGATCCATGCTTTGGCGGCCGCCTACCCGGTGGCGCGGCAACTGGTCGGCGATGAATTTTTCCGCGCCATGGCCGGCCTGTATGCCCAGGCTCATCCGCCCACCAGCCCGTTGATCAGTGAGTACGGCAGCACGTTCTCTGACTTTATCCAGGGTTTCGAACCGGCCTCGAGCGTGCCCTACCTGGCCGATGTCGCCCGGCTGGAACGCTTGAGGGTTCGCGCTTATCACGCGGCGGATTGCCAGGTTCTGGATCAGCACAGCGTACTTCGGCAACTGCAAGGCTGCGCGCAACTGGGGCAACTGCGTGTACGACTGCATCCGTCACTTGCCACGCTGGAATCTTCCTACGCGGTGGTATCGGTCTGGGCGGCGCATCAGGTCGACGGGGCTATCGCCACTTTGCACCCTTGGTATGCCCAAGGCGCGCTGGTCTTGCGCCAAGGCTTAGCGGTCAAGGTGTTCGCCATCGACCGCGGGTCTGTGACCTTTATCAACCGCCTCAACCACGGCGCCGGGCTGGAAATGGCCATCGCTGATGCCCTGGAAGCCTCCACCGAATTCGATTTGCACCAATGTCTCACGCTGTTGATCAGCCACGACGCCATCACTCATTTGCATCTGCAACCCGAGGTATTGCCATGAACATTCCCGCTCCTTGCCTGGTAAAGCGAACCGTCGCACTGTTTGAAAAAATCCCCTACAGCCTGATCGCCTTTATCGCGCGCTTCTCCATTGCGGCGGTGTTCTGGAAGTCTGGCCAGACCAAGGTCGAAGGCTTTGCCATTGACCTGATCAGCGGCACCTTCCAATGGGGTGAGCCCAAACTTGCCGCCTCGACCCTGTTTTTATTTCGCAGCGAATACCAATTGCCTCTGCTGTCGCCCGAGGTGGCCGCGCACTTGGCAACCTTTGCCGAGCACTTTTTTCCGGTATTGATCCTGCTGGGGTTCGCCACGCGCTTTTCGGCCCTGGCCTTGATCGGCATGACCCTGACCATCCAACTGTTCGTCTACCCCGACGCCTATCCCACTCATGGCACCTGGCTTGCGCTGTTATTGCTGTTGCTTGCCAAAGGCCCAGGTTGGCTGTCCATCGACCACCTGATTGCCCGTCGTTATCGCTGAAGTCGATCCAGTGCCTCGCCGCTGCGCTTGAACCAGTCCACCAGGTAGTCGGCCAACACTTGGGTACGCCGTGGCAGGCCGCCCTGGTAGGGATGCACCAGGTACATCGGCATGCTGCGCGTCTGATAGTCGCGCAGCAGCCAGCGCAATCGGCCATCAGCCAGCTCCGTGGGTAAAACGTAGGACGGCAGGCGAGCAATACCGGCGCCGACCAAGGCGGCTTTTTTCAGCAGGTTGTAGTGGTTGGAGGCGAAGGTGCCGCTCACCTTTACCCGCAGCAATTCGTGTTGCTGGTGGTACAACCATTCCTCGCGGCCACTGTAATGACTGTTGAGCAAACAGCTGTGCGCCGCCAGGTCCGCCGGGGTCTGCGGCTCGCCATGCTGTTCCAGATAGGCCGGGCTGGCGCAGGTCATCTCATGCCAGGCCAGTAAAGGCCTGGCTACCAGGCGTTCATTCTCGAGGGCGCCCGAGCGAACGCCCAAGTCAAAGCCATCGCGCGCCAGGTCCCGGTAGCTGTTGTTAAGCTCCAGCTCGATCTGCACCTGCGGGTATTGCTTGGAAAATTCCAGCAACAAGCCATCGAAAAAGGTTTCACCCAACGACACCGGGACAGTCATACGTACAGGGCCGGCCAAATCATCTTTGAGCCGCGCCAAGGCCTGGCGCGCGCGTTCCACCTGCACCACCAATGCTTGTGCCTGGGGCAGCAACGCCGCGCCGGCAGCAGTAAGGCTCAGCTTGCGCGTAGTGCGGTGCAGCAAAACCACGGCAAACTGCGCTTCCAACTGGCTGATGCGCTTGGACAACTGCCCTTTGCTGCAGCCCAATTGTGCTGCCGCCACAGTGAAACTGCCGGCTTCGATCAGCACGGCGAACGCCGCCAAGTCATCCATTTCGCTCATGGATTGTTTCCATTTGAAAACCAAAGGTTGCCTATTAGCGCGTTTATCCAGCTAAAAAGCCACACTAGACTGAATGCAAATCCCAACCCCTGCAGGAGCGAACAAGCTCGCTCCTGCAGGGAATCAGCCCCAGAGGAACAGCACGATGAAAATCCTATTGATTGGTGCCAGCGGCACCATCGGTTCAGCCGTCAAGGCAGAGTTGGCCCAGCGCCACGAAGTGATCAGCATCGGCCGCACCAGCGGTGACTTCCAGGTGGATATCAGCGATAGCAACTCGATCCGTAAGCTGTTCGAGCAGACCGGCAAGTTCGACGCGCTGATCTGCGCGGCAGGCAGCGTCAACTTCGTGCCCCTGGCAGACATGAACGACAGCGATTTCGAACTGGGCCTGCGTGACAAACTGATGGGCCAGGTCAACCTGCTGTTGATCGGCCGTGAATACGCCAACGACGGTGCTTCGTTCACGTTCACCAGCGGCATTCTGAACCGTGACCCGATCCGCACCGGCGCTTCGGCGGCCTTGGTCAACGGTGCATTGGACGCCTTCGTCAAAGCGGCGGCCATCGAGTTGCCACGCGGCCTGCGCATCAACTCGGTCAGCCCGACGGTGTTGCTGGAAGCCATGGGCAGCTATGCTCCCTATTTCCGTGGCTACAAACCTGCCCCGGCCGCCGATGTGGCACTGGCTTACGCCAAAAGCGTCGAGGGCCTGCAAACCGGTCAGACCTTTATCGTAGGTTGAGGGTGAGATCCGTAAGAAACGCCTGAAGCTGGCAAGCGGGCTTGTGATGCACGGCCAGCCTGCGTAACGTGGCGGCACTTGCCTGGAGACCCGATAATGCGCGCCGCCCGTACCCTCGCCCTGTTTGCCTTGCTTCCTGTGTTCGCCGCCTGCCAATTGTTCGAAAGCGAGCCGGCCAAGCCATCGACTGTCGGGCTGACCCGTATGCAGGGTGAGTTGACGGCGGTGGACGGCAAACTGCTGTTCCAGCCCTGTGGCGACCAGCGTAGCTACGTGGTCAACGATACCGGCGGCACCAGCGTCCTGCAGGAAGCCGCCTCGCTGGCTGGCCAGCAGGGCATACTATTTGCCGACCTGCGTGGCAAGTTTTCCGGGGTCGCCAGCGGCACCCAGGGTTCAGTGGACCTGCAACAGCTGTATCGCGTCGAACGCTCGACCTCAGCGTGCTCTGACCCGGATTTCAAGCGCATGATCCTGCGGGCCAACGGCCATAAACCCGCCTGGGCGATGAACGTCACGGCCAAGGGCATGGTGCTGGAGCGCGAAGGCCAGCCACCTTTGGCAGTGCCGTACGTCGAGGAACAACTGGGCGACGGCCGCTTCAACCTGATGACCGAAGCCAATAACCAGCACATCGAACTATGGGTGGCGCCCCAGCGCTGCGTCGACAGTGTGAGCGGCAGCCTGCAGCACATGAGCGCCGAGCTGCGCGTGAACGGCCAGGTGCAGCGTGGTTGCGCGGCGTTCGGCGGCTCGCGGGACGACTGATTAGCCCCTGTGCTGTTTTAACCTGACGGAAACTTGCCATTGGGGCTTATAATCGCCGGTTTGCAAAACAGCCGGCCTTCTTGCCCGCCGCCTACCGGATCCTGTCATGTTACGAATCACCGAACTCAAGCTGCCCATCGACCATCCCGAAGAAGACCTGCGCACGGCCATCGTGCAGCGCCTGGGCATCGCCAGTGATGACCTGCTCGATTTCACCCTGTTCAAGCGCAGCTACGATGCGCGTAAAAAGACCTCCGAGCTGTGCTTCATCTACACCGTCGACCTGAACGTGACGGGTGAAGCCGCGTTGCTGCTCAAGTTTGCCGACGACCGCAACGTCAACCCGGCACCGGATGTCAGCTACAAGGTGGTGGGTCAGGCGCCGGAAGGCCTGGCTGAGCGGCCGATCGTGGTAGGTTTTGGTCCCTGCGGGATTTTCGCCGGCCTGCTGCTGGCACAGATGGGTTTCAAGCCGATCATCCTCGAGCGCGGCAAGGAAGTGCGCCAACGCACCAAGGACACCTGGGGCCTGTGGCGCAAAAGCGTGCTCAACCCAGAGTCCAACGTGCAATTTGGTGAAGGCGGCGCCGGTACCTTCTCTGACGGCAAGCTGTACAGCCAGATCAAGGACCCGAAATTCCACGGTCGCAAAGTGCTGCACGAGTTCGTCAAGGCCGGCGCGCCGGAAGAAATCCTCTACGTCAGCAAGCCGCACATCGGTACCTTCCGCCTGACCGGCGTGGTAGAAAACATGCGCGAGCAGATCATCGCCCTGGGCGGTGAAGTGCGCTTCGAACAACGGGTCACCGACGTGTTGATCGAAGACGGCCAGTTGAACGGCGTGGTCATCGACGGCGGCGAGCAGATCCTCTCCAAGCATGTGATTCTTGCCCTGGGCCACAGCGCCCGTGACACCTTCCGCATGCTCCACGACCGTGGCGTGTACATGGAAGCCAAGCCATTCTCGGTGGGTTTCCGTATCGAGCACCCGCAGTCGCTGATCGACGCCGCACGCTTGGGCAAATACGCTGGCCACCCCAAGCTGGGCGCAGCGGACTACAAACTGGTGCACCACGCCAAGAATGGCCGTTCGGTCTACAGCTTCTGCATGTGCCCGGGCGGCACCGTCGTGGCTGCGACCTCGGAACCCCATC
Organism: Pseudomonas sp. DW-iso17; assembly: GCF_058725345.1. Taxonomy (NCBI): domain Bacteria; kingdom Pseudomonadati; phylum Pseudomonadota; class Gammaproteobacteria; order Pseudomonadales; family Pseudomonadaceae; genus Pseudomonas; species Pseudomonas sp. DW-iso17. The sequence continues at coordinate 145,850 of NZ_JBZXEA010000002.1, forward strand.
GCGTCGTGACCAACGGCATGAGCCAATACTCGCGTAACGAGCGCAATGCCAACTCCGGCATCGTGGTAGGCATTACCCCCGAGGTGGACTACCCAGGCGGCCCGCTGGCCGGTATCGAGTTGCAGGAACGCCTGGAGTCCCACGCCTACATCCTCGGCGGCAGCAACTACGAGGCCCCGGCGCAACTGGTGGGCGACTTCATCGCTGGCAAACCCTCCACGGCGCTGGGCAGCGTGGAGCCGTCCTACAAACCCGGCGTGTCGTTGGGTGACCTGGCGCTGGCCTTGCCGGACTTCGCCATCGAAGCCATCCGCGAAGCCTTGCCAGCGTTCGAGAAACAGATCAAAGGCTACTCGCTGCACGATGCGGTGCTGACCGGCATCGAGACCCGCACCTCGTCCCCACTGCGCATTACCCGCAACGAGTCGATGCAGAGCCTGAACGTCAAAGGCTTGTTCCCGGCCGGAGAGGGCGCGGGGTATGCCGGCGGGATTCTGTCGGCGGGTGTCGACGGGATTCGGATCGCCGAGGCGTTGGCGCGGGATATGCTCGGCATCGAGGCCTGAAGCACGCTGACGGCCAGCATAAATCCCGTGTGGGAGCTGGCTTGCCTGCGAAAGCGGTGGTGCAGTTAAAGACTAGGTGACTGACACGCCGCTTTCGCGGGCAAGCCCGCTCCCACAGGGGATCTGTGCCGGGCGTTGATCCTGGGGGCAATACACGACCACTGTGGGAGCTGGCTTGCCTGCGATAGCGGTGGTGCAGTTAAAAATTCAGTGACTGACACTCCGCTTTCGCGGGCAAGCCCGCACACAGTTGGATAGTGGGGTGTCAGATATTAGCGCGCAGGATGTTAGCGGGTAGCGCCTCACCGCGTTCGACACTCGCCGCAACCGCCGCGATCAACCCTTCCAGCTCATAGCCCTGCCCCGCCAGCCACGCTTGATCGTAATAGGTCGTGGCATAGCGCTCACCGCCATCGCACAAGATCGCAACGATCGACCCCGACTCCCCCGCCGCTTTCATCTGTTGCGCCGCCATCAGCGCACCGATCAGGTTGGTCCCGCTGGACCCGCCAACCCGTCGCCCCAAACGCTCAGCCAGGTAATGCATGGCCGCCAGGGACAATGCATCCGGCACTTTGACCATGGCGTCAATCACCGCGGGCAGAAACGATGCCTCCACCCGCGGGCGACCAATCCCTTCAATCCGCGAGCCACAGTCCAGGCGCAGGCTGGCGTCACCACTCTGGTAGAAATCGAAAAACACCGAGCGTTCGGCATCGGCACACAGCACCCGGGTGCAATGCTGGCGATAACGCACATAACGGCCCAGGGTCGCGGTGGTGCCGCCGGTGCCAGGGCTGGAAATCAACCAACTCGGCTCCGGGTGCTGCTCAAAGCGCATCTGCTGGAAGATCGACTCGGCAATGTTGTTGTTTGCCCGCCAGTCGGTGGCACGCTCGGCGTAGGTGAACTGGTCCATGAAGTGCCCCCCGCTTTCCTGGGCCAGGCGTTCGGATTCGGCGTAGATCTGCGTCGGGTCCTGGACCAGATGGCTCTTGCCACCGTAGAAGGCAATCTGGGCGATCTTCTCTTGGGACGTGGTCGCGGGCATGACGGCAATAAACGGCAAGCCGAGCAAGCGCGCGAAGTAGGCTTCCGAGATCGCCGTAGAGCCGCTGGACGCTTCAATAACGGGGGCGCCCGGCTTGAGCCAGCCATTGCACAGCGCATACAGGAACAGCGAGCGCGCCAGCCGGTGTTTCAGGCTGCCGGTGGGGTGGCTGGACTCATCCTTGAAGTACAACTCGATGCCTGGCAAACCCGGTAATGGCAGCGGGATCAGGTGGGTATCGGCGCTCCGCTGGAAGTCCGCTTCAATGATACGAATGGCTTCGCGGGCCCAGGTACGGTGGTCGCTCATGGTGGGTTCTCTAAAGGTTTTCAGCGGTGATCTTAGGATGTTTCCCACGCTTCACACAGATACAGTGACGACGCAATTGGACACACAATTGCTAGTCTTTAGCCCACCGATGCCCCGGTCCATCCCTTATAACAAATAAGAATATAACTTTTGTTTTAACAACTAACGGTACGGGTTAGGGTACCCACCTATTGAACCTGGATTGGAGAGCATCCCTTGCCTCTGCGTAGCACTTTCACCCGTTTCTTCCAGCTGGAAGCCGCCAGTGGTCTGTTGTTGATCGCCGCTGCCGCTTTGGCGCTGATTATCAACAACTCACCGTTGTCGCACCTGTACAACGCCTTTCTCGACACGCCGGTGGTGGCTCAGGTTGGCGCGTTGAAAATCGCCAAGCCGGCGCTGCTTTGGATCAACGATGGCCTGATGGCCCTGTTCTTCCTGTTGATCGGCCTGGAGGTCAAGCGTGAGCTGCTCGATGGTCACCTGTCCAAGCCTTCGCAAGTGGTGTTGCCTGGCGCAGCGGCCATCGGCGGCATGGTGGTGCCGGCGCTGATCTACTGGGCGCTGAACAAGGACAACCCGGCCGCCCTCGCTGGCTGGGCGATCCCCATGGCCACCGACATTGCCTTCGCTCTGGGCGTGCTGGCCCTGCTGGGCAAGCGCGTACCGGTGTCACTGAAACTGTTCCTGATGACCCTGGCGATCATTGATGACCTTGGCGCCATCATCGTCATTGCCTTGTTCTATTCCGCTGACTTGTCCACGGCATCCCTAGCGGGCGCGGGGGCGTGCTTGATTGCGCTGATTGCGATGAACCGCCTGGGCGTGATCAAACTGGGGCCGTATATGATCATCGGCCTGATCCTGTGGGTGTGCGTGCTCAAGAGCGGTGTGCATGCGACCTTGGCGGGTGTAACCCTGGCGTTCTGCATTCCACTGCGCACCAAAAATGCCGAAACCTCACCGCTGCTGAGCCTGGAACACGCCCTGCACCCGTGGGTGGCCTACGCCATCCTGCCGCTGTTCGCGTTTGCCAATGCCGGGGTCTCTCTGACAGGTGTCAACCTGGAGAGCTTCACCCACTCCGTGCCCATGGGCATCGCCGCCGGTCTCTTGATCGGCAAGACCGTCGGTGTGTTCGGCCTCACCTGGCTGGCGATCAAAACCGGCATCGCCTCACTGCCCAGCGGCGCCAACTGGGGTCAGGTAATGGGCGTGGCGATTCTGTGCGGGATCGGCTTCACCATGAGCCTGTTTGTCGGCTCCCTGGCGTTTGTGCCAGGCGCCAGTGAGTTTGCCGGTGAAGATCGCATGGGGATTCTGACCGGGTCGATCCTGGCGGCCTTTATCGGGTATGCGGTGACGGCGATGGCAAGTCGCAAGAAAGCCGTCGTTGCATGATTGAAGTCAGTCAGTTGTAGGAGCGAGCTTGCTCGCTCCTACAAACAAAACCCCCAACCGGTCACCCGGTTGGGGGTTTTTCTTCGCCTGAAGCTTAAGGCTTAGCGAGTAACGCGGCTGGTACCGTCGACGGTCATGATGCGTACGCGGTCGCCAATGCGGAAGATTTCATTTTCCTGCACGGCTTGTACGTAAGCACGCATGCTGCCGTCGTCTTCGCGCACGGTGATTTCCACGCCCTGGGTACGGGTCAGGCCTTCTTCAGTGGCCGAGCCCAGCAGGCCGCCCGCAACTGCGCCGATCACAGCAGTAACGATGCTGCCTCGGCCGCCACCGATGGCGCTGCCGCCAACGCCGCCGATGACTGCGCCCGCGGCGCCGCCGATTGGGGTTTTGGTGCCTTCGATTTTCACCGGACGCAGGGATTCGATGGTGCCCATGCGAACGGTCTGTACACGACGCGCCTCATCACGAGAGTACGAGTCGCCGGTCAGACTCGAGGCGCAGCCACCCAGCAGCAACGACAGGGTGGTAAAGCAGGCAACTAGTAAAACGGACTTACGCATAGCATCAACTCCAAAGGACAGGTATTCATTAAACGCTGTGGCTTGGCGCGTGTCACGGCGCACCAGGCAGAAACTTGCTTTCATTCAGCCTGAGTACAGACTGCCAGCACCAGAGAACTCGACGAACGGTAACCAAGCCAGGGTACGGAACGATGCCATAACCGGCTCGATCAGTGTAGCCGCACAGCCGAAAGCGTCCGAAGTCTCTTGAACAGAGACTTCGACGCAACGGTGTTGATTCAGGTGGGATGACGAAAGGTGACGCTCAGGGCGCCAGGCGCTCGCGGCACCATTGGCCGTCTTGCAAACGGTAGTTGAGGCGATCATGCAGGCGGCTGGCCCGGCCTTGCCAGAACTCGATGCGCTCAGGCAGTAAACGGTACCCTCCCCAATGCTCGGGGCAATCGGGCTGGGTATCGCTGAAACGCTCTTCAGTGGCCTTGAGCAGCGCCTGCAGCTCTTCGCGATCACGAATGACTTTGCTCTGCGGAGAGGCCCAGGCGCCCAGGCGGCTGCCCAATGGGCGCACCTGATAATAAGCATCCGACTCTTCAGGCGTGACCTTGGCCACGCGCCCTTCAATGCGTACCTGGCGCTCCAGGGTTGGCCAGAAGAAGGTCATGGCCGCAAACGGCCGCGCCGCGAGTTGTTCACCCTTGGCGCTCTGATAGTTGGTGAAGAAGGTAAAGCCCTGTGCATCCAGGCCCTTGAGCAGCAGGATGCGGCAGTGCGGGCGACCGTCCTGATCCACCGTCGCCAGCGTCATGGCATTGGCCTCCACTGGCGGCTGTTCAGTTTTCACCGCATCAGCAAACCATTGGTGGAACAACGCAAACGGCTCGTCCGGGGCCTGGGCCTCGCTCAAACCGTCCCGTGTGTAGTCACGGCGCATATCGGCCAGTGCCTGGGTCATGCGGCTTTATCCTTGTGGTTCAACAGCTCAGTTTTTCGCCTGGTCGTTCGAAGCGGGTGCCGCCTTGGCTTTTGCAGTAGCCGGCTTCTTGGCAGCCGGCTTGGCCGCAGCCTTTTTAGCCGCTGGCTTGGCCGCCGCTTTCTTGGTCGTGGCCTTTTTGGCAGGCGCTTTTGCCGCCGGTGCTGGTGCAGGCACATTCTGCACCGCGACCATTTCGGCTACGGGCGGGGTCTTGCCGGAGTTGTACTTACTCAGCAGTGCCAACATCGTTGTACGCTGAGTGAACATGATTTCCATGCGACGGTTCAGCGCACGCCCCTGATTGCTGTCGTTGGCGGCACGCGGCATAAGGTCGCCCATGCCACGCAGCATCAAGCGATCCTGTTTCAGACCACTCAGGCTGAAAATCGAGGCGATGGACTGCGCACGCTCCTTGCTCAACGCCTGGCTGGCGGGAGCACTGCCAGTGGCATCAACGTGGCCCAGCACCAGTACGGCGGTCTTCGGGTCAGCTTCAACAGCCTTGGCCACCCGCGTGAACGGGCCCAGGGTCACCGGCAGTAACATGGCCGGGCGCTTCGGGTTGTAGGAACCGTCTACCGGAGCAATCACTACCAGGGTGTTGTCACGGCGCTCCAGTTGCAGGTTGCTGTCCTTGATGGCCGCACGCAGGCGTGGTTCGTATTCGTCCAGCCAGGCTTGGGTGACTTTCGGGTCAGGCATTTGTACGTTGGTCACATCGACCTTGGCCAAAGGCTTTGGCTTGCTTTCGAACGGCCACCACCAGCGCGGCTCGCTGTCGGTCTTGGCGACGACAGGCGCTGCGTCCGAGGCCGGCGTTGCCGCCTTAAGGTCGGCTTTCAGGTCAGCCTTGGCGTCGGCGGCTTTTTCTTCGGCGGTCTTGGTGGAAAACGGCCACCAGCTGTAACCGGTGTCGGCTTTGGCGGCCGGGGCAGCGGCAGCAGCGGTGACAGGTTCAACAGGCTTGGCACCGGCGGCCGGCTTGGCGTCGGGTTTGGCATCCGGCTTGGCGTCGGTCTGGGCCACTGGATCCTTGGTTGCAGCTTTGTCAGATCCAAATGACCACCAATGCCCACCTTCGGCATCATTTTGTGGAGTTTGTGCACAACCCGTAATAGTGAGGCACAGCGCCAGTGCCAAAGACTTGTTCGATAACATGAGATATCCACAAAATGAGAAAAAACCAGGGGGGTCGCGGGACCCGTTAAACAGACGCTAAAAGAACATTCAAGTTACAACATGTCGTTCAGCATCTTTTTTATACTTGCCTTTGTAACAAAAAATTGTGAAACAGCAAGGGGTTTATAGACAACCGGCCAATATTCCGACCAACTTCTGGGCCCGCGGGTCCATAAGTACGTAAGGCCCCAGGGTATTAGTCACGAAACCGAAGGCTACATCATGTTCAGGGTCGGCAAACCCGACTGATCCCCCTGCCCCGGGATGCCCGAATGCACGTGGCCCAAGGCCGAACGTGGCATTGGGCAACTGCGGTTGATCCAACATGAAGCCCAGGCCGAAACGGGTTTGGGTCAATAAGGTTTTATCCAGCCCGATACTGTGCTCGCGGGTCAATTGTTCGAGCATGTCGCTTTCCAGCAAACTACCGTCCAACAAACCACTATAAAACCCGGCCAGGCTGCGCGCATTACCGTGGCCATTCGCCGCAGGCTGCTGCATGCGTCGCCATTCGGGCTTATTAGTGCTGGTCAGAATAGACGGTGGGTTGGCAAATGCACGGGTAGTCATCGCCGCAGGCTCGCGCATCATTACTTGAAGTAACCGTTGCGCGGCTTCATCACCGATAGTGCCTTTGCTGCGTGCGATATGGGCGACGCGATAAAACTCTTCATCCGCCAGGCCCACATGGAAGTCCAGCCCCAAGGGGCGTGCCACCCGCGCCACAATCGACTCCCCCGGCCCGCGCCCATCGGCGCGGCGCAACAGTTCGCCAACCAGCCAGCCATAGGTGATCGCTTCATAGCCATGGCCTTGGCCCGGTGTCCACCACGGGGCCTCCGCCGCCAGGGTATCGACCATCAATTGCCAATCGTACAGGGCCTCGGTGGGCAGCATTTCGCGGATGGCGGGCAGCCCGGCCTGGTGGCAGAGCAACTGGCGCAGCGTGATCGCGTCCTTGCCAGCAGCGGCAAACTCCGGCCAGTACTCGGCTACCGGCGCATCGAGCTTGAGCTTGCCTTCGGCCACCAGTTGCAGGGCAGTCACTGCCGTGAAGGTCTTGGTGCAGGAGAACAGGTTGACGATGGTATCGCTGTGCCAGGCTTCGGCACCGTCCTTGTCGGCAGTACCGGCCCACAGGTCGACGACGGTTTGCCCGCCAATCTGGATGCACAGCCCGGCACCACGCTCCTGAGGATCATCGAACAGGGCGGCGAAGGCTTCGCGCACCGCTTCGAACTGCAGCTCGTAATGACCCTGAATCTGCACCTAAGTCCCCTCGGAAAACACCATGAAAATTGGTCGCCATTCTTTCAGCCATTGTGGGTTTTGTGAACCCGCCAACGATGAATCAATGCCCATTCCCAGCATGCCCGCCAGGGTGCCCGGCGCCCTGCCCCGCGCCTTTGCCGTCACGCCCAGGTTTGGCGGCGTCACTCTCACGCGTCGCTTGGGTGGCCTTGGCTTTTTGCGCCTCACGGCCCAACTGGTCGAGCGCGGCCAGGTTGCTCTTGCGCACCGTCTCGACAAAGCCCTGGAAGGGTACATCGGTGATGCCGACCAGGCCGAAATGGCCGTTTTCACCATCCAGCAGACGCCCGGTGACCGGCTGGTCCAGGTACTGGAACCAGTGCACCCCGACAATCGACGGCTCGGCCACCGCCTGCTTGAGGAAGGCAGAGTACGCCGCGCCGCGGTCCTCTTCGCGGGCCAGTTGCGTCACGCCGCCCCAGAACGGGCCGCGGTCGGCGGAGCCAAAGTTGAATTCGGTGATCAGTACCGGTTTGTCCAGCGCACGCAGGGCGGCGAAGTCATAACCGTCCTGGGGTTTCAAGGTGTACATGTTGAAGCTCAGCACGTCGCAATACTGCGCGCACGAAGCGACGGCCTCGGGCGTGCTCACCGCAAAACGGCCGCCTAGCAACAGCTGGTTGGGTGCGTGCCACTTCAACGAGTCGGAAATGGTCTTGAAGTAAGCATCGGCGAAGGTCTTCTGGAAATACTTGAAGTCGGCTTCGATCTCCGGGTGTTCAGGGCTGGGCATCGGCGGCTCAAAGCCGGGATCTTCCATCAGCTCCCAACCGGCCAGTTGAATGCCCCAGGCTTTGGAAAGGCCCTCTTCATTGCGGTATTTATCGCGCAGTTGCTTGAGGAAGGCGCGCTTGGCCGGCACGTCGGTGGTCATGCGCAGGGTGCCGTAGGCCAGGGCGTAACGGGATTTTGCATCCTCGCCGGGGCCGGCCCAGGCCAATTCGTTGTCGGCAAAAAAACCGATCAACCACGGGTCGTCACGATGATCGCGGGCCGCGATGGCCACGGCGCGTTCGGTGGCCATGGCAAAACGCGGGTCGAACGGGTCGGGCATACCGCCCCACCAGTCGGTGCCGGTACTGATGCTGGCATAGTCACCGACAATCGACAGCGGCAAGGTGTACGGCACGCGGTCGGCAGTGGCCAGGTCCGGATCGCTCCAGTTGCCGACGGTGTTAAAGCCCCAGGCTTGCAGGCGATCGAGGGTATGGGTCACCCAGCGTGGCTGGTCCAACGCGTCACCGCCGTAAGTGCGTTGCAGGTTGGCGCCGTAGAAATCGTACCAACGCCCTGAGCCAAAGCCGCGACCTTCGCCGGCGCCGTTGCCGGTGCGGCTGTCGTCGCTGCCGTAGTACTTGTCAAAGGGTTCGCCGGCCTTGGGCAGCGCCGCGAACATCCACTCGCGCCCCGCCACGTAGGTCTGGCTGTTGTCCGGCGCCACGGTGTTCACACCCAGGGAGTAGAACGGATGCCCGTCCGGCGTCACCAGGTACCAGCGGCCGTCGCGCTTCTGGGTGCGGAAAAAGCCGCTGGCGTCGAAGGCCGGGCCCTTCTTCCAGCCACCGTATTGATCCAGGGAGGACTTGTCCCGCTCGGCCAGCCAGGTCTTGAGCTGCTGTTGTTCCTTGGCGGCCGATGCCTTGAGTTGCTCGTCGTTGCTGACCTTCTCCGGCCAGCGCGCGCGGTTGGATTGGCCATAGGCATCCACTAGTTCAGTGTAGGCAGCCTTCAATACTGGCTCGCTGTCCTGCACGCCAAAGCGCTCCAGCAGGATACTTTGGGCGGCATTGGGCTTGAGCATCGACAGGGTCACCGAGACCACCTGGCTGCGGTCGATTTCGCCGGCGCTGGCGGCCAGCAATACCCGTTGGCCATCCACCGTCATCGGCATCGGCGGGCCGGCCTTCATGCCCTGGCTCAGGGGAGCGTTGGCTTGCAGCGGGACGAGCAACGTCTGGGCCGGGCCGGCCGGCAGGTCGATGCGGCTGACGAGCGTCTTGCCGTCGGCGCTCTGCACCTTGACGTAAAGGGTCAGCGCCCAGTTCATCGCGCTCTGGATACGCAGGCTCATGGCGCTCGATTGCGACCAATCCCACGTCCCCGTCTGCGGGCTGAGCACCAGGCTCGGCTCGGCCGCTGGGTTGAAGGTGATGCGGCGCAGCACCTCGCCTTCGGGGGTTTGTTCGGCGTTGTATTGCGGCAGGCTGGCGTCCTGGGTCGCCACCTTGACCACATCGGCAGGCCGGACGAAGTTGAACAGCGTTTGTTGCCCCTCGGGCGCCGCCATCAACGGCGCAGCGAACAGCAGGGCAAAAAGAGCGGGCAGCGTGCGGATCATACGAACAAGGTTCTCCCAAACGGCCGATGACTGGCCTGATGATAGTGATGAGATAGACCACAGAGTGGGCGAATCCGCCCACGGTGGCTTAAGAAATTTCGCGCCTGAACGGCGGCAAGGCATTGAGGATCGCCTTGCCATAGCGCTGGGTAACCAGGCGACGGTCGAGCAAGGTGATGGTGCCGCGGTCTTCTTCGGTACGCAGCAGACGCCCGCAGGCCTGCACCAGCTTCAGTGAAGCATCCGGCACCGAAATTTCCATGAACGGGTTGCCGCCCCGGGCTTCGATCCATTCGGCCAGTGCGGCCTCGACCGGGTCATCCGGCACCGAGAATGGGATCTTGGCTATCACCACGTGTTCGCAGTAGGCACCGGGCAAGTCCACGCCTTCGGCAAAGCTGGCCAGGCCAAACAACACGCTGGAATCCCCACCGTCGACCCGCGCCTTGTGCTTGTTCAGGGTTTCCTGCTTGGACAGGTTGCCCTGGATAAACACTTGCTTGCGCCAGTCGCGGTCGAGGCCGTCGAACACGTCCTGCATCTGTTTGCGCGACGAGAACAGCACCAGGGTGCCGCGGGAGCCTTCCACCAGAGACGGCAAATCGCGAATGATCGCCGTCGTGTGCGCCGCCGCGTCCCGTGGGTCGGCCTTGAGGTCTGGCACCCGCAGCACGCCGGCGTCAGCGTGATGAAACGGGCTGGGCACCACGGCGGTGACGGCTTTTTTCGGCAGGCCGGCGCGCATGCGGAAGCGGTCAAAGGTGCCCAGGGCCGTCAGCGTGGCCGAGGTTACCAGGCAGCCGTAGGCGACGTTCCACAGGTTGCGGCGCAGCATTTCAGCGGCGAGGATCGGGCTGGCGTTGACCTCGATATCGAACAACGCACCGCTTTCCGACAACGTCAGCCAGCGGGCCATGGGCGGGTTGTCTTCCGGGTCTTCGACGGTAAAGGCGGTCCACAGCTCCCAATTGCCTTGGGAACGAGACAGCAAACTGCCGAACAAGGGATACCACTCTTCGGCCTGGTTGCTGGCGATGCCGATATTGACCTCGCCATCCATGCCTTCCTTGAGCAAATCCGTCAGGCGGGTGAACAGGTCGGTCAGGCGTGAAAAGCCTTTCTTCAGCTCGATGCCCATTTCGCGCATGTGCTCGGGAATCATCCCGCCGACAAAACGGTGGCGCGGGCGCTCTCGGCCTTCGACGTCTTCACCGGGCTTGAAGTCCGCCACCTGCTCGCAGGCGCTGAACATGAATTGCTGCTGGGTCTTGATCTCGCGCGCCAGCTCCGGCACTTGCTCGATCAACTTGCCCAAGTCGCCGGGTAACGGGTGCTGGGCCAGCAACTTGGTGAGATTCTTGGCAGTGGTTTCCAGCCAGTCGGCCGTGGAACGCAAACGGGTGTAGTGGGCGAAATGGCCAATGGCCTTGTCTGGCAGGTGGTGGCCTTCGTCGAAGACGTAGAGGGTGTCGCGGGGGTCGGGCAGTACCGCACCGCCGCCCAGGGCCAGGTCAGCCAATACCATGTCGTGGTTGGTGACGATGACGTCCACCTTGCCCATGCCTTCGCGCGCCTTGTAGAACGCGCACTGGCCGAAGTTGGGGCAATGGCGGTTGGTGCATTGGCTATGGTCGGTGGTCAGGCGCGCCCAGTCGGAGTCTTCTAGGGCGGTGGGCCAGCTGTCGCGGTCGCCGTCCCATTTGTTGCCGGCCAGCTTCTCGATCATGCTGGTAAACAGCTTCTGGCTGGCCTCATCCACCTCGATCTTGAAGCCTTCTTCTTCGAACAAGGAGGCAGTGGCGGTTTGGGCGTGGCCTTCCTGCAGCAATACGTCGAGCTTGGACAGGCACATGTAGCGGCCACGGCCCTTGGCCAGGGCGAAGGTAAAGCTCAAGCCGCTGTTGCGCATCAGGTCGGGCAAGTCTTTGTAGACGATCTGCTCTTGCAGCGCGACGGTAGCGGTGGCGATCACCAGGCGCTTGCCAGCAGCCTTGGCCGTAGGGATCGCAGCCAGGCTGTAGGCCACGGTCTTGCCGGTACCGGTACCGGCCTCGACGGCCACTACCGCAGGCTCACCCTCGCGGCGGCCTTCGTCGTCGGTGTCGATATCCCCGAGGACTTTTGCCACTTCGGCGATCATCAGGCGTTGGCCGTAGCGCGGTTTCAAGCTCTTGGCTTCGAGAAAACGCGAATAGGCGCCCTGGATCGTGGTTTTGAGTTCAGTGCTGATCATGGATAGTCGGGCGCAAAAAACGCTGGATAAATTTTCAGTGGTTCGGATCGGCCGCTATCATACCCCGCTAATTAATCCCGCGCAGAACGGAGTACCACAATGACCGCGTTTAGCCTCGCTTATACCCTGCATGTACTGGCCGCCTTGATCTGGGTCGGCGGCATGTTTTTCGCCTGGATGATCCTGCGCCCCGCCGCCATGGCGGCGCTTGAGGGCCCTGCCCGGCTCAAGCTATGGGCAAATGTGTTTCAACGTTTTTTTGTATGGGTATGGGTGGCGGTGGTGCTTTTGCCGATCAGCGGCATTGGTTTGCTGCAACTGCGTTTCAGTGGTTTTGAGACCGCGCCGCGTTATGTGCAGGTAATGATGGGGTTGTATCTGGTGATGACGGCGTTGTTTATCCGCATCCAGGCGTTGAAGTTCCCGGAGCTGAAGGCCGCGGTGGCGGCTGAGAATTGGCCGGCGGGCGCGGCTGCGCTGGGGCAGATTCGCAGGTTGGTGGGGATTAATTTGATCGTGGGGTTGGTGGTGGTGGCGGTGGCTTCGGCTCGGCCGATGTTCTGAGGCGAGCCTTACACCGCTATCGCGGGCAAGCCCGGCTCCCACACTGGAATGCATTCCAAATGTGGGAGCCGGGCTTGCCCGCAATAGCGTCAGGCCAGGCGACTCAGAGCCGCTGGATAGTCACAGACCCCGCAGGCCCAGCCGGCCCCGGTTGCCCTTCCAACCCTGGCCGGCCCTTTTCGCCGCCGTCCGCGCGGTACACCAGGCAGCCCTTGGATTGCCCGCCCTTGCCGGGTTTACCCGCCACCCCAGCCAGGCCGCCCGGCCCGCCATCGACCCAGACCTTGATCTGTTCAGCCGGGAACGCCTGCGGCAACTCCAGGCGTACCTGGGCGCCCGCCGCCCCTGGCCGGCCATCGCCGCCGTTATCGCCATTAAAGCCGCGCCCGGCTGAACCCCAGGTGCAACCCGGGTCCACGCCGTTGGCACCGTCCAGGCCCGCATATCCTTGGGCGCCAGCGCCGCCACGGGCATCCACCGACAGCGCTTGGGCAGTCAGCGAGTTAATGCGCAAGGTCAGGTCACGCCCAGCTTTGGCGGGTTTTTCGTGGGTGCCGGGGGCGCCCCGTGAGGTGATCTGGCTACCGTGCTCCAACTGCGCCTCGCGCACTTGCATTTGCAAGGCGGTATTGCCGGGCACAATGGTGATGCGTGCGTCGCGCCCCAAGTGCAGCTCATCCACCGTGACCTGGCTGATAGTGGCCGGAATCAGCAAGGTGCCGTAGTCCGCTACGTCCAGGCGTTCAAGCTGCAACACGCTGGTGCTGCTGGGCAGGCGCATCAAGGAATTGGTTTCGACACTGACGCTCTGGGCCAGGGCAACGGGGCTGACCAACAGGGCCAGCAGAAAAACCTTACGCATCATGGGGCTCCTGAGTGTTTTCAAATTTTTCTTTGAGCGCACAGTAACGACTTCTACCGGCGATTTGCCAGTGAAGGATCAAAAAACTTCAGTTCTGCCTCGGTGGGTATCGACCGTCGCGCTCTAGGCCCACGCGCCTAGCCGCGCTAGTCTCTACGGTCTTGATGCGAGGATCTGCAATGACCGCTGGAATTTCTGCCCGTACGCCCCAACACGCCTTGGCGGCCCTGCTGGACCTTCACAGGCCAAAACGCCTGTTGTTAGTGGGCGCCAGCCAATTTCCGGCGCTGGATGCCTTCAAAGCTGCGCACCCGGACACCGAGGTGTTCTATGCCGCGCCAGGGCCGTTGTCGGAAGACCTCGCGGTGCAGCGTTTTGACCTCGCGCTGGTGGTCGACTGCCTGGAGCACCTGCCCAAACCCCAAGGCCTGACCTTGCTCGGTGGCATTCGTAACCTCAACGCCAGCCGCATTGCGGTGCTGGTCGACCTGAGTGCCTGCGACTGGAAGGACACCGACTTTTTCTCCCTGGCCCTGCAAGCCGGTGAACGCTTCCAACGCGATGATCAGGTACTCACGCTGTTTACCTATGATCTGCTTGACTATAAACAGGTGCCGGACTGGCTCAACGCCCGCTTCTGGGCCAACCCGGAAAACTTCGGAAAGTATTGGTGGTAACCCGATGAGTACATCCATTTGCCCGTGTGGCAGCGGCAATCTGCTGGATGCCTGCTGCGGCCATTATCACGCCGGTCACCCGGCCCCCTGTGCCAGCGCGTTGATGCGTTCGCGCTACAGCGCCTATGTGCTGGGCCTGGTCGATTACCTGGTCGCCACTACGCTGCCTGCGCAACAGGCCGGCCTGGACCGCGACGCCATTGCCGCCTGGAGTGCCCAGAGCACCTGGCTGGGGCTGGAGGTTGAAAGCTCCGAGGTGTTCGGCGGCCAGCCGGAACACGCCTTTGTCACCTTTACCGCGCGCTGGCATGACGCTACCGGTGAACATAGTCACCGCGAGCAGTCTTCTTTCGTACAGAATGAAGGGCGCTGGTACTTCATCGACCCTACGGTAGAAGTGAAGGCCGGACGTAACGATGCCTGTTTGTGTGGCAGTGGGCAGAAATTCAAGAAGTGCTGTTCCAGCTACTTCTAATGACTCGACGGGGATAACGCCATGCTTCGGATGTATAGCTTGATACTGGCGTTGACCCTGGGCCTGACCGGCTGCGCGTCCTGGTTCGAAGACGACGCGCCGCCACCCCACGTTTCCCTGGTCAAGGTCGAAGTGGTACGGGCCAAGCTGCTGGAACAGAAATTCAAGCTGTACTTTCGCGTGGACAACCGCGACGACGCCGACCTGACCGTGCGCGGCCTGGTCTACAAGGTCAGCCTGGGCAACCTGGTATTGACCGAAGGCGAGTCCAACGAGTGGCTGACCGTACCGCCACGCAGTCATAAATTCTTCAAGGTCTCGGTGCGCACCAACCTCTGGCCGCAGGTGCGCGAGGTGGTGCAGATGTTGAAAAATCCCGACGAGCCCGTGCCTTATCGCCTGGAAGGCGAACTGAAAACCGGATTATTCATCGGTAATGACGTGCAGGTGGCACACAATGGCGAGATAATCCCCGGCGATTTTATTCCGGAGCAACATCGATGACACAGCAACCCCATGTCCACGGTCCTGACTGCAACCACGATCATGATCACCATGATCACGACCACGGCCATGTCCACGGCCCGAACTGCGGCCACGCTCATCAAGAGCCGGTGCGCAATGCGTTGAAGGACGTCGGTCGCAACGATCCTTGCCCGTGCGGCAGCGAGAAGAAATTCAAGAAGTGCCACGGCGCTTAAACCGTACTGAAGATCAAAATGCCGGCGGCCCCCCGCCCCAGCCTTGATCCAAGGTTGCAGGCGATCAAATGTGGCAGCGGGCTTGCTCGCGAATGCGTTCCGTCAGTTGATACAGACACTGACTGATACACTGTTTTTGCGAGCAAGCCCGCTCCCACACAGGTCTGCGCCTGACTCAAGTTCTAATGCTTAACCCAAAACTCCCGCTTGCGTCGTTTCGCCGCGCTCACTAACGTAGCGCCTTTACTGACGCTACCCCCCGCAGGAGCTTTGCCATGGCCTCGCCAGCCCTCTTACATTTTCTTCCCCGGTTCGGCGTTGCCGCGGCAGTGGTCAGTGCCTTGGGCCTGGCCGGTTGCCAGCTCCAGAACACCCAGGACACCCTGCCGCCCGTTGCTGGCGTGCAGCCAATCAAGGGCCTGGCACAGAATGTGTCGGTGCGCCGCAATGCCCAAGGCATGCCGCTGATCGAAAGCAACACCTTCCACGACGCACTGTTCAGCCTCGGTTACGTGCACGCCAGCGACCGCATCACCCAGATGGTCACGCTGCGCCTGCTGGCCCAGGGCCGTCTGGCGGAAATGTCGGGGCCGCAAGTGCTGGACGTCGACCGCTTCATGCGGGCTGTCAACCTCAAGAAAAGCGCTGGCGAGTTGTACAACGCCTCGTCGCCGCGCCTCAAACGCTTCTTTGAAGTGTATGCCCGAGGCGTCAACGCCTACCTGTTCCGTTATCGCGACAAGTTGCCGACGGACCTGGCCCAGAGCGGCTACAAGCCCGAGTACTGGAAGCCGGAAGATTCGGCGCTGCTGTTCTGCCTGCTCAATTTCAGCCAGTCGAGCAACTTGCAGGAGGAGCTTTCGGCCCTGGCGCTGGCGCAAAAGGTCGGCGTCGACAAACTCGCCTGGCTCACCCCAAGCGCACCGGACGAACCCGTCCCGCTGGCCGAAGCCGACAAGCTCAAAGGCGTCAACCTGAGCCAGATCACCGGCCTCGCCGGGCTAGAGACGGTGGGCCAGCAATTGCGCAGCCTTAATGCCCTGGGCGTCACCACCTCAAGCAACTGGGCCATTGGCCCGCAACGCAGCCGCAGCGGCAAGAGCCTGCTGGCCAACGACATCGCCGCGCAGCCACAAGCACCGTCGCCGTGGAACTACGTGCAGATTCGTGCGCCCAAATACCAGGCTGTCGGTGCTTCGATTGCCGGCCTGCCGACCCTGCTGTCGGGTTTCAACGGCAAGGTCGCGTGGAGCATGAGCGCGGTCAAGGGCGACACCCAGGACCTATTCCTCGAGAAGGTCAAACGCCAGGGCAACGCGCTTTACTACGAGAACAACGGCAAATGGCTGCCGGCCGGCGTGCGCAACGAAACCTTCTTCATCAAGGGCCAGCGCTCGATTCGCGAAGTGGTGTACGAAACCCGCCACGGCGCCCTGCTCAACAGCAGCCAGGCGCTCACCAGCGGTCTAGGCCTGGCTTTGCAAACCGCCGACTTCAAGGACGACAAGAGCCTGGATGCGTTCTTCGACCTGTCCCGCGCACAAAACGCCGGCAAGGCCTCGGATGCTACCCGCGAGATTCGCGCCATCGCCCTGAACATGATCTTCGCCGACGCCAGCAACATCGGCTGGCAGGTTACCGGCCGCTTCCCCAACCGCCGCGAAGGCGAAGGCCTGCTGCCATCGCCGGGCTGGGACACGCGCTTTGACTGGGACGGCTACGCCGACGCGATGCTGCACCCGTACGACCAGGACCCGGCCCAAGGCTGGATCGGCACCGCCAACCAGCGCACCGCGCCGCGTGGCTACGGTATGCAACTGTCCAACGCCTGGGATGCACCGGAGCGCAACGAGCGCCTGGCGCAACTGGCCAACGCCGGCAAGCATGACAGCCGCAGCCTGATTGCCATGCAATACGACCAGACCACCCTCTTCGCCGCCAAGCTCAAGGGCATGTTCCAGGCACCCGGCATGGCCCAGCCCCTCAAGCAGGCCATCGAGGCCCTGCCGGCAGCGGAGCGTGCCAAGGCCCGCGAAGCACTGGAGCGTCTGATGGCCTTCGATGGGCGGCTGGCGACCACCTCGGCTGACGCGGCGATCTATGAATTGTTCCTGCAGGAAAGCGCCCGGCAGATCTTCCTCGACAAACTCGGCCCGGAAAACAGCGCCAGTTGGAAAGCCTTCGTCAGCAACGCCAGCCTGTCCTACTCGGCCATCGCCGACCATCTGCTGGGCCGTGAAGACAGCCCGTTCTGGGATGACACGCGTACACCGCAAAAAGAAGACAAACCCGCGATCCTGGCCCGCACCCTGGCCGCCGCCATCACTACTGGCGACAGCCAACTGGGCGCCGATCACAAGGCCTGGCAGTGGGGCAAGCTGCACAGCACCACATGGAAAAACACCAGCGGCCAGGTCCTCCGCGGCCCCTTTGCCAGCGGTGGCGACCACAACACCTTGAACCCGGCGCCCTATAGCTGGGGCCAGGACTTCAACGCGACCCAGGTGTCGGCGCTGCGCATGATCATCGACTTCGGCCAGGCGGAACCAATGATGGGCCAGGGCGGCATCGGCCAATCCGGCAACCCGGCCAGCCCGAACTATGTCAGCGGCATCGACCCGTCGTTGAAGGCGCAATACCTGAGCTTTCCGATGCAGCCGCAGAACTTTGAAAAGGTGTATGGCAAGACAAGGTTGACCCTGACGCCCGGTAAGTAACCGGGCTTCCTTGACGAAACCGGATAACGCTGTGTGGCTTGCTGCGATAGCAGCCGACGGTAACCACGATGCGAAGCGAGTCGCTCTTGATCTGCTTTTGATTTTGATCTTAAGCGCCCCGTCAAACCACGCTGGCCGGAATTCGACAGGGATTTTGGGGGTAAACCGGCAGGGATGCCGGTTTAGCCGCCCCGCGCCATGGATGGCGCGTGGCGGCGGCCCCCCAAATCACTGGCGGATTACGGGCACACCGAGCCCAAGCGAGGTGCCGAGTGGTGGGGCAAGAGCCCTTTTGGTTACTTTTGGAGCTCTTTTCCAAAAGTGACCCGCTGTAAAAGCGGAACCGTAAGTGGCCGTTACCGCAGAAATGGATATGTACACGGATAACAGCTTCGGCTGTCAGGCCGTCATCGCAGGCAAGCCAGCTCCCACAGTTGGATCGTCAGGTGTCAGGTAGATAGGTGTCGGCTTCTAGGCCAACATCGAAGGCAAGCCCACCTTTGCAACCTGCATTCAGATAGAACTTCTGCACCCAGCCCCGCCTCATAACTAACAAGCCCACCGCCCCGGCACCCCCATGGACCTTGTCATCGCCCGCCCCGAAGGCCTCTACTGCCCTGCCGGTGATTTTTACATCGACCCCTGGCGCCCAGTAGAACGTGCAGTCATCACCCACGCCCACGGCGATCACGCCCGCACCGGCAATCAACACTACCTGGCCGCCGCCCCCGGCGAAGGTATCCTGCGCTGGCGCCTGGGCCAGGACATCAACCTGCAAACCCTGGCCTATGGCGAACGGTTGGTGCATCACGGCGTGACCTTGAGTTTTCATCCAGCCGGGCATGTTCTGGGCTCGGCCCAGGTGCGCCTGGAATACCAGGGCGAGGTCTGGGTGGCGTCCGGCGACTATAAGGTCGAGCCCGATGGCACCTGCGCACCCTTCGAACCGGTGCGTTGCCACACCTTTATCACCGAATCCACATTCGGGCTGCCGATTTACCGCTGGCAGCCTCAGGCGCAGATTTTTGCCGGGATCAATGACTGGTGGAAGGCCAATATCGCCAGCGGCAAAGCCAGCGTGTTGTTCTGTTATTCCTTCGGCAAGGCCCAACGCATTCTCCATGGGCTGGACGCCAGCATCGGCCCGATCCTCAGCCACGGCGCGGTCGAGCCGTTGAACCGGGTGTACCGCGAAGCGGGCATCTACATCCCCGAGACCCTGTATGCCGGCGACTTCAAAAAGACCGACCCACTGCTGCGCCAAGCCTTGATCATCGCCCCGCCCTCCGCCGGAGGCAGTACCTGGATGCGCCGCTTTGGCGACTACAGCGACGCCTTCGCCAGCGGCTGGATGCGCTTGCGTGGTACCAGACGGCGACGCGGTGTGGACCGTGGCTTCGTGCTCTCGGACCACGCCGATTGGCCCGGCTTGTTGTGGGCCATCGAACAAACCGGCGCACAACGGGTAATGGTCACCCATGGTTCGGTCGGTGTGTTGGTGCGTCACCTGCGGGAAAAGGGCTTGGATGCCCAAGGCTTCAGCACCGAATACGGCGATGACGAAGAAGAGGCTACTGCATGAAAGCCTTCGCCGAGCTGTACGCCAACCTCGACGCCACCACTTCCAGCAATGCCAAGCTTGCGGCTCTGCAAGCCTACTTCCTGCAGGCGCCGCCAGCCGATGCGGCCTGGGCGGTGTACTTCCTCAGCGGCGGGAGGCCACGGCAACTGGTGCCGACGCGCCTGCTACGGGACATGGCCACCGAAGCGGCCGGCATCGAACCCTGGCTGTTCGAAGAGAGCTACCAGTCCGTAGGTGACCTGGCCGAGACGATCTCACTGCTCCTGCGAGAATCCACCTACACATCCGAAGACGGCCTGGCCGTGTGGCTGGAAGAAAAACTGCTGCCCCTGCGCGGTCTGCCACCCTTGGACCTTGCAGACCGGCTGCCGGCGCTGTGGGCGCAACTGGACCAACCGAGCCTGATGGTGTGCATCAAGTTGATCACCGGCAGCTTTCGGGTGGGCGTATCCAAACTGCTGGTGACCCGCGCCCTCGCTGCCATGGCCGACCTCGACAGCAAGCGCGTGGCGCAGCGGTTGGTGGGCTACACCGATTTGTCGAACCGTCCCACAGCCGAAGGCTACCTCAAGCTGATTGCCGCCGAATCATCCGACGAGCACGCGCAACGTGGCGGGCAACCCTATCCGTTTTTTCTGGCTCACGGGCTGGCGCAACCGGTGGAGCAATTCGACACCCTGCTCGGTTCACCCGCCGATTGGCAGGTGGAATGGAAGTTTGATGGCATTCGCGCACAACTGGTCAAGCGCGAGGGCCGCCTGTGGGTCTGGTCTCGCGGGGAAGAGTTGCTGACTGAACGTTTCCCTGAACTCCACAGCCTGGTCAGTGGCCTGCCCGATGGTACGGTGATTGATGGCGAAATCGTGGTGTGGAAAGACTCGGTGCAACCCTTCGCGCTGCTGCAACAGCGCATTGGCCGTAAAACCTTGAGTAAAAAAGTTCTTGAGGATGCGCCAGTGGCGGTGCTCGCGTACGACCTGCTGGAGTATCAGGGCGACGACTGGCGCAACCACACCCAAGCCGAACGCCGTACCCAATTGGAACAGGTCATCGCTGCGTGCAACCAACCGGTGTTATTGCCCTCGCCCTTGCTGGAAGGCAAGACCTGGGCAGCCTTGGCCGAGCAGCGCGACGCCTCTCGCAGCCTGGGCGTGGAAGGCATGATGCTCAAGGATCGCAACGGCCTCTACGGCGTGGGCCGCACCAAGGACATGGGCCTGTGGTGGAAGTGGAAGGTCGACCCCTTCAGCGTCGACGCCGTGTTGATCTACGCCCAGCGCGGCCATGGCCGGCGCGCCAGCCTCTACAGCGACTACACCTTTGCGGTATGGGACGGCCCGCCAGGCAGCGAGCGCACTCTGGTGCCGTTCGCCAAGGCGTATTCCGGGCTGACCGACGAGGAAATGCGCAAGGTCGACGCCATTGTGCGCAAAACCACAGTGGAGAAGTTCGGCCCGGTCAGCAGCGTGACGCCGAGCATGGTGTTTGAGCTGGGTTTTGAAGGGATTGCTCTGTCCAAGCGGCACAAGAGCGGAATTGCGGTGCGGTTTCCGCGGATGCTGCGCTGGCGCCAGGACAAGGCGGTGGAGGAAGCGGACAACCTGGCCACGCTACAAGACCTGTTGGCCTGATCCACCTCCCACCTTCTTGATAAATGAAAGATCCAGAATGGTGCACTGGAAATTCCATGCCCATTTTTGGGCACCGCCTACACTTGGAACTGCCTTACCCCACCGTTTAAAAAGCCCATCCGGAACTATGGTGCAGAAATTGCTACTTGTGGTGGGTCTGACACCGTTCAGTAACAGTCCTAATCGCGCCACAAGCGCTTATCTTGGTTTCCAGGGATTACCTAATGAAAAAAGCATTGCTGACCCTTTCTGCACTGGCTCTGTGCATGGCTGCTGGTGTTGCTACAGCCAAGGAATACAAGGAATTGCGTTTTGGTGTCGACCCTTCCTACGCACCGTTCGAATCCAAGGCCGCCGACGGCAGCCTGGTGGGCTTCGATATCGACCTGGGCAATGCGATCTGCGCAGAGCTGAAGGTCAAGTGCAAGTGGGTCGAAAGTGACTTCGACGGCATGATCCCGGGCCTGAAAGCCAATAAATTCGATGGCGTGATTTCGTCGATGACCGTGACTCCAGTGCGCGAGAAGGCCATCGACTTCTCCTCCGAGCTGTTCTCCGGCCCGACTTCGCTGGTGTTCAAGAAAGGCGCTGGCTATTCGACGCCAGAATCTCTCAAGGGCAAATCCGTGGGTTATGAGCAAGGCACCATCCAGGAAGCCTACGCCAAGGCCGTACTGGATAAAGCCGGGGTGACCACCAAGGCTTACGCCAACCAGGACCAGGTGTACGCCGACCTGACCTCCGGGCGCCTCGACGCTTCCGTGCAGGACATGCTGCAAGCCGAACTGGGCTTTCTCAAGTCGCCCGCCGGTGCTGGCTATGAAGTGAGCGCCGCTATCGACGACCCGCTGCTGCCGTCAAAAACCGCCATCGGTATCAAAAAAGGTAACACTGAACTCAAGGCGCTTTTGGATAAAGGTATCAAAGCGTTACACGATGATGGCACCTACGCCACTATCCAGAAGAAACACTTTGGCGATCTGAACCTGTACAGCGGCAAATAATGCCTGGGGCGCCCTGCTTCGGGTGGGGCGCTTTTTTATCGCCATAGGTCCTGATTTATGTTCGAAGATCTGTTGCAAACCCTCGGGCTGAGCGCATTCAGCCTGAAGGGTTTCGGCCCGCTGTTGCTGCAAGGCACCTGGATGACCATCAAGTTGTCGGTGCTGTCCCTGGCCGTCAGCGTAGTGCTGGGCCTGCTCGGCGCCAGCGCCAAATTGTCCAGCCTGGCCATTGTGCGTATCCCCGCCCAGCTCTACACCACCCTGATTCGCGGGGTACCGGACCTGGTGCTGATGCTGTTGATTTTCTACAGCCTGCAAACCTGGCTCAGTGGCTTTACCGACTTTATGGAATGGGAATACATCGAGATCGACCCGTTCAGCGCCGGGGTGATCACCCTGGGCTTTATCTACGGTGCGTATTTCACCGAAACCTTTCGCGGTGCGATCCTCGCCGTGCCCCGTGGCCAACTCGAAGCCGCCACCGCTTACGGGCTCAAGCGCGGACAGCGGTTTCGCTATGTGACCTTCCCGCAGATGATGCGCTTTGCGCTGCCGGGCATCGGCAATAACTGGATGGTGATGCTCAAGGCCACCGCACTGGTGTCGATCATCGGCCTGGCAGACTTGGTAAAAGCCGCCCAGGACGCTGGCAAGAGCACCTATCAATTGTTTTATTTCCTGGTGCTGGCGGCGCTGATCTACCTGTTGATCACCAGCGCGTCCAACTTTGTCTTGCGCCGACTTGAACGTCGCTACTCCGCAGGCGCCCGGGAGGCCGTGCGATGATCGAGCTATTGCAGGAATACTGGCGCCCCTTTCTTTATAGCGACGGCCAGCACATCACCGGTCTGGCCATGACCTTGTGGCTGCTCAGCGCCTCACTGGTCATCGGCTTTCTGGTGTCGATCCCGCTGTCCATCGCCCGCGTTTCGCGCAAGCGCCTGGTGCGTTGGCCCGTGCAGTTCTACACCTACCTGTTTCGTGGCACGCCGCTCTATATCCAACTGCTGATCTGCTACACCGGCATCTACAGCCTTGCCGCTGTACGAGCACAACCGGTGCTGGATGCGTTCTTTCGCGATGCGATGAACTGCACCCTCCTCGCCTTCGCCCTCAACACTTGCGCCTACACCACGGAGATTTTCGCCGGGGCGATCCGCAGCATGGCCCACGGCGAAGTCGAGGCGGCCAAGGCTTATGGCCTAAGCGGCTGGAAGCTGTACGCCTACGTGATCATGCCTTCTGCGTTGCGACGCTCGTTGCCCTACTACAGCAACGAGGTGATCCTGATGCTGCACTCGACCACCGTGGCCTTTACCGCGACGATCCCGGATATCCTCAAAGTGGCCCGGGATGCCAACTCCGCCACCTTCATGACCTTCCAGTCATTTGGCATTGCCGCACTGATCTATCTGACGGTGACCTTTGCCCTGGTCGGCCTGTTCCGCCTGGCGGAACGCCGTTGGCTGGCCTTTCTCGGGCCGAGCCACTAAGGAGTTTGCATGCACCATCAGCTACATGACTTGATCGCGCCGGTGCCCGGCACGGCGCGGCAGATCCACAGTTTTCACTTCGGCCCGCAGCAGCCCGAAGGCAAGGTGTACATCCAGTCCTCCCTGCATGCCGATGAATTGCCGGGCATGCTGGTGGCCTGGCATCTGAAGGCGCGCCTGGCAGAACTTGAAACGGCCGGGCGCTTGCGTAGCGAAATCGTGCTGGTGCCCGTCGCCAACCCGGTGGGCCTGGAACAGGTATTGATGGATATCCCCTTGGGCCGCTACGAACTGGAAAGCGGGCAGAACTTCAATCGCCTGTTCGTCGATCTCAGCGAAGACGTCGGTAACCAGGTCGAAGACCTGCTGGGCGATGATCCCCAGCGCAATGCCCAATTGATCCGCAGCGCACTGTCCCACGCCCTGGCCGCGCACACCGCCCAGACCCAGTTGCACTCCCAACGCCTGGTGCTGCAACGCCTGGCCTGTGATGCCGACGTGGTGCTGGACCTGCATTGCGACTTCGAAGCCGTGGCCCACCTGTACACCACGCCCGAAGCCTGGCCACAGGTAGAACCGTTGGCGCGCTACCTGGGTTCGCAGGCCAACCTGTTGGCCACCGATTCCGGCGGGCAGTCTTTTGATGAGTGTCTCACCCTGGTGTGGTGGCAGTTGCAGCAACGCTTCGGCGAACGCTACCCGATCCCCATGGGCAGCTTGTCGGTGACCGTCGAGCTGCGTGGCCAGGGCGATGTCAACCACGGCCTCGCCGCGCTGGACTGCCAGGCCATCATTGATTATTTGATCCACTTCGGCGCCATTCGCGGCAATGCAGCCCCCTTGCCTGCCCTGGCCTACCCGGCTACGCCGTTGGCGGCGGTGGAGCCGGTGACCACGGCGGTGGGTGGCTTGCTGGTATTCAACGCCCTGCCAGGCCAATACCTGGAGGCCGGGCAATGGGTCGCCGACATCATCGACCCCATTACAGACCGCGTAACGCCTGTGCACTGCCAGCACGCCGGGCTGCTTTACGCCCGTTCGCTACGCCGCATGGCCACGGCCGGCATGGTGATCTGCCATGTCGCCGGCACACAGGCCTACCGCAGCGGTTATCTACTTTCGCCTTGAGGATGCATGCCCCATGTACAAACTGACCGTTGAAGGCCTGCACAAAAGCTATGGCGACAATCAAGTGCTCAAAGGTGTGTCGCTCAAGGCCAAGACCGGTGATGTGATCAGCCTGATCGGCGCCAGTGGCTCAGGCAAGAGTACCTTCCTGCGCTGTATCAACTTTTTGGAAACCCCCAACGATGGCGCCATGACCCTGGACGGCCAAGCGATCCGCATGGTTAGCGATCGCCAGGGCATGAGGGTGGCTGACGACGCCGAGCTGCAACGCTTGCGCACACGGCTGGCGATGGTGTTCCAGCACTTCAACTTGTGGAGCCACATGAGCGTGCTGGAAAACATCACCATGGCCCCCCGCCGCGTGCTGGGTTGCAGCAAGAAGGACGCCGAAGACCGTGCCCGCCGCTACCTGGACAAAGTCGGGCTGCCGGCGCGGGTGGCTGATCAATACCCGGCATTCCTCTCCGGCGGCCAGCAGCAGCGTGTCGCCATCGCCCGCGCCCTGGCCATGGAGCCGGAGGTGATGCTGTTCGATGAACCCACGTCGGCGCTGGACCCGGAGTTGGTGGGCGAAGTGTTAAAGGTGATCCAGGGCCTGGCCGAGGAAGGCCGCACCATGATCATGGTGACCCACGAGATGAGCTTTGCGCGCAAGGTTTCAAGCCAGGTGCTGTTCCTGCACCAGGGTCTGGTGGAGGAGCAGGGCTTGCCGGAGGATGTGCTGGGCAATCCGAAAAGCGAACGCCTGCAGCAGTTTCTGAGTGGCAATTTGAAGTAGGCGCGAGCTTGCTGTGGCGAGGGAGCTTGCTCCCGCTAGGGCGCGAAGCGGCCCCGCTCTTTGTTCAAAAAGACGGAGACTGCTACGCAGTCCAGCGGGAGCAAGCTCCCTCGCCACAGGGCAGCGCTTCTGCTTGACTGAATGGCATTAGGCAGTTGAACGTCGGCGCTGCCTCAGGGGTCTTTGAACTAACCCCTCCAGAGCGTCCGCTGCCGCATGGCAAAAACCCACGACTTCGCCAAGCAATGGTTTGCCACCCAAGGCTGGAAGCCATTCGCCTTTCAGAAAGAGGTATGGGCCGCGGTCAAGGCCGGCCAGTCGGGGTTACTGCATGCCAGCACGGGGGCGGGTAAAACCTATGCCTTGTGGTTTGCCGCACTCAACCGTTTCGCCATTACCCGCCCGCCCGCTACAAGCAAGCGCAAACCGCCTGCCCAGCCGCTGACCGTCCTGTGGATCACGCCGATGCGCGCCCTGGCCGCCGACTCCGCACGCGCCCTGCAAGCACCGCTGGAGGCCCTGCACATTCCCTGGAGCGTGGGCCTGCGCACCGGCGATACCAGCAGCAGCGAACGCGCACGCCAGACCCGCCGCCAGCCCACCGCCCTGGTCACCACCCCGGAAAGCCTGACCCTGATGCTGGCCCGTGCCGACAGTGAAACCAGCCTGGCGCACCTGCGCATGGTCATCGTGGATGAATGGCACGAACTGATCGGCAATAAGCGTGGCGTGCAGTTGCAACTGGCACTGGCACGCTTGCGGCGCTGGCATCCTGAGTTGATGGTGTGGGGTATTTCCGCGACGCTGGGTAATCAGGCCCACGCCTTGGAAGTACTGGTCCCACAGGGCGGCGGCATCAATGTACAGGGGCAAACGGCCAAGGCACTGAAGGTCGACACCTTGCTGCCGCCCGTCACCGAGCGCTTTCCCTGGGCCGGGCATATCGGCTTGAAGATGTTGCCGCAAGTGGTCGCCGAGGTAGAGGCCAGCAGCAGTTGCCTGGTATTTACCAACACCCGCGCGCAATCCGAGATCTGGTACCAGGCGATTCTGGGCGCTCGTCCGGACTGGGCCGGCTTGATTGCCCTGCACCACGGTTCGTTATCGCGAGAGACCCGGGACTGGGTGGAGCGAGCGTTGAAAGATGGACAGCTCAAGGCAGTGGTGTGCACTTCCAGCCTCGACCTGGGCGTTGACTTCCTGCCGGTGGAACGGGTGCTGCAAATCGGCTCCGCCAAGGGCGTAGCGCGGCTGATGCAACGCGCCGGGCGCTCCGGCCACGCGCCAGGGCGGCCCTCACGGGTAACGCTGGTGCCCACCCACAGCCTGGAGCTGGTGGAAGCCGCAGCCGCCCAGGATGCGATCGCCCAACGGCGCATCGAAGCGCGGGAATCACCGTACAAGCCGCTGGATGTGCTGGTCCAACACTTGGTCAGCATGGCCTTGGGTGGCGGGTTTACTCCGGCGGCACTGTTGGACGAAGTGCGCGGCGCCTGGGCCTATCGCGACCTCACCGAAGCGGACTGGGCCTGGGCCCTGGGGTTTGTGCGCCATGGTGGCCTGTCACTCACCGCTTATCCGGATTACCGCCGGGTGGAGCCCGATGAGCACGGCATCTGGCGCGTTCCGGATGCCCGCCTGGCACGCCGCCACCGCATGAGCGTGGGCACCATCGTCAGTGACGCCAGCATCCAGCTCAAGTTCTGGAGCAAAGGCGGCGGCGGCAAGAACCTGGGCAGTGTCGAGGAAGGCTTTATTGCAAGGCTCAAGCCGGGGGATGGGTTTTTGTTCGCGGGGCGGTTGCTGGAATTGGTGCGCGTGGAAAACATGACCGCTTACGTACGCCGCAGCAACGCGAAAAAAGCCGCCGTGCCACGCTGGAATGGCGGGCGCATGCCCCTTTCCAACGAACTGGCCCAGGCGGTGGTCGAGCGTTTTGATGCCGCCGCGCATGGGCACTTCGACGGCCCAGAGATGAAGGCGGTGCAACCGTTGCTGCATACCCAACTGCGCTGGTCCGGGCTGCCGACCCGCGAGCATTTGCTGGCTGAAACCCTGCGGTCGCGAGAGGGCTGGCACCTGTTTCTGTACCCATTCGCTGGCCGCCAGGTACACCTGGGCCTAGCCAGTTTGCTGGCATGGCGGGTCAGCCAGCAGCAGCCGCTGACCTTTTCGATTGCGGTGAATGATTATGGCCTGGAGCTCTTGAGCGCCACCGAGGTGCAGTGGCCCCAGTTGTTGAATACAAGGTTGCTGAGCCCCCAAGGCCTGCTGGCGGATGTGGTCGCCAGCCTCAATGCCGGCGAACTGGCCCTGCGCCGCTTTCGCGAGATTGCGCGAATCGCCGGGCTGGTATTTGCCGGGTATCCCGGCGCGCCAAAAAGCACGCGACAAGTGCAGGCTTCCAGTGGTTTGTTCTTTGAAGTGTTCAAGCAATATGACCCACAAAATCTGCTGCTGGCCCAGGCAGGAGAAGAAGTTCTGCGGGACGAGCTGGATATTCGCCGGCTGGAACAGACGCTGAATCATCTGTCGACGCTGAAGCTGGACCTGCACAGGATCCAGCGGCCCACGCCCCTGGCCTTTCCGCTGCTGGTAGAACGGATGCGCGAAAGCATGAGCTCGGAAAAACTCTCGGAGCGCATCGCGCGGATGGTCAAGGACCTGGAAAAAGTCGCCGACAAAGGGCAAGGCTGATGCATTACCCACTGACACTGGAAGGTGAAGAGCTATGGCTATTGCCGCAGAAAGCTGTGTACTGGCCCGCGCGTAAATGTTTGCTGATCGCCGACGCGCATTTTGGCAAGGCGTCGGCCTATCGCAGCCTGGGGCAGCCGGTGCCACAGGGCACGACTACGGCCAACCTGGAAGGCCTGGACAGGCTGTTATCGGCCCTACCCTGCGAACAGTTGATCTTTCTCGGCGATTTCCTGCACGGCCCCGGCTCTCACGCCAGCGGCACCCTGAACGCAATCCGGGCCTGGCGTGAGCGCAATCGCACACTGGCCTTGATCTTGATTCGCGGCAATCACGACAAACGTGCCGGCGACCCACCACTGGACTTGCGCATCGACGTGGTCGCGGAGCCTCTGCTGATGGGCCCTTTCGCCTTGCAACATGAGCCCGACGCCCATGCCAGCCATCATGTACTGGCGGGGCATGTGCATCCTGTGTACCACCTGCGCGGTAAAGGGCGCCAACGGCTACGCCTGCCGTGCTTCCAGGTCGGCGGGCGGGTAAGCCTGCTGCCAGCCTTTGGCGCGTTTACAGGGGGCTATGCCGTGGAGCAGGCCCCAGACCGCCGAATCTATGTGATCGGCGATCACCAGGTCTGGCCGATTCAATGATCGATAAGGCCTGCTCAGGGATCAGGCAACGGGCGCGGGTGGCGGCTCGTCCGGTAAGGTCGGCTCACCCGGTTCGGTAGGCTGTGGGTAATCAGGTTCGGGTTGACCAGGGATGCCCCCCGCGTGCGCGGGGTTGGCCATCAAGGACCAGGCCAGAACACCAATCTGGTTGGGTTCAAGCCGGGCGAGTTCTGCGCTGATTCGCGGGTCGATCTTCATAAGGTACTCCTCAAGTATGGCCCGGCGCGTTTCACACGCGCCGAAGCAGTACACCTAGATAGAGTCACTTTCTGCAGACAAATTCCCTTTACCCGAAGGCGCTTTCGATCAAGCGCGTGGGAGAGTGACGCCGCGTTGGCCCTGATACTTGCCCGCACGGTCCTTGTAAGACACTTCACAAGCCTCATCGGACTGCAGGAACAGCATCTGTGCCACGCCTTCGTTGGCGTAGATTTTCGCCGGCAAGGTGGTAGTGTTGGAGAATTCCAGGGTCACGTGGCCTTCCCACTCCGGCTCGAGCGGTGTGACGTTGACGATAATGCCGCAGCGGGCATAGGTGCTTTTACCCAGGCAGATGGTCAACACGTCGCGCGGAATACGGAAGAATTCCACGGTGCGCGCCAGGGCGAAAGAGTTGGGCGGGATGATGCACACGTCGCTCTTGACGTCGACGAAGCTCTTTTCGTCGAAGTTCTTTGGATCGACGATCGCCGAATTGATGTTGGTGAACACCTTGAATTCATCGGCGCAACGCACGTCGTAGCCATAGCTGGAAACACCGTACGAAATCACGCGCTCGTCGCCTTCGCCACGAATCTGACGTTCGACGAACGGCTCGATCATGCCGTGTTCCTGCGCCATGCGGCGAATCCACTTGTCCGATTTGATGCTCATGGCGGTGTCCTGAATAGCGAGGCGAAAAAAATCTGTGGGCCATCTTACCGGGGCCGGCGTTGGGGTTCAAAGGCCGTACGGGTTTTCTTGATCAATGCACGGCCAGTTATAAGCCATAGCGAGCGTGGCCGGGACCCGGACGGCAGGCGCCAATGACTGTAAATACCACCGCCAGTCACGAAAATAGAGAAACCTTCGGAAATACCATTGGCACGTTCCGGAAAAAGGGTTAAGGTGGCGCCACTGTGCTGCTTGTGTCACTGAGAATCTCTACACGATATGTTGAATTTCGATCCAACCATCTCCAAGAATTTTTCCTGCTCTTTGCACTCAGTCTCGGCCAGGGCTTTTCCTGAGTCGCAGTTAACTTTGTCCAAGGAGATACACCATGTCTAATCGCCAAACTGGTACCGTTAAGTGGTTCAACGATGAAAAAGGCTTCGGCTTCATCACTCCACAATCCGGTGACGACCTGTTCGTTCACTTCAAAGCTATCCAATCCGACGGCTTCAAAAGCCTGAAAGAAGGCCAACAGGTTTCTTTCATCGCTACCCGCGGTCAGAAAGGCATGCAAGCTGAAGAAGTTCAAGTTATCTAACTTGTACTGACTTAGTCGAAAAAACCCCGCCCTTAAAAGCGGGGTTTTTTTATGCCTGATCGTTCCCGCGCTCTGCGTGGGAACGATCAGGGCACAGCAAAACGCCCGATGCATTCACATGCATCGGGCGTTTTGTCATCGCTGCCCTACCAATCGTTATTGGAACAACGACTCACTCGACAAGCCATTCTTCTCCAGGATCTCGCGCAAGCGCTTGAGGCCCTCTACCTGGATCTGCCGCACCCGCTCACGGGTCAGACCAATCTCCAGACCTACATCCTCCAGAGTGCTGCTCTCATGACCGCGCAGGCCGAAGCGGCGAATCACCACTTCACGCTGCTTGTCCGTGAGCTCTGAGAGCCACTGGTCAATACTTTGGGAAAGATCATCGTCCTGCAACAGCTCGCAAGGGTCCGTCGGACGATCATCGGTCAGGGTGTCCAGCAGGGTCTTATCCGAGTCCGGCCCCAGCGAGACATCGACCGAAGAGACACGCTCGTTAAGGCCGAGCATGCGCTTGACCTCCCCTACCGGTTTTTCCAGCAGGTTGGCGATCTCTTCAGGCGAAGGTTCATGATCGAGTTTTTGCGTCAGCTCACGCGCCGCCCGCAGGTAGACGTTGAGCTCCTTGACCACATGGATCGGCAACCGGATCGTGCGGGTCTGATTCATGATCGCCCGTTCGATGGTCTGGCGAATCCACCAGGTGGCATAGGTGGAGAAACGGAAGCCCCGCTCAGGGTCGAATTTTTCCACAGCCCGGATCAAGCCCAGGTTGCCCTCCTCGATCAGGTCCAACAGGGACAGCCCACGATTGACGTAGCGTCGGGCGATTTTCACCACCAGGCGCAGGTTGCTTTCAATCATGCGCTTACGCCCAGCCGGATCGCCCTTTTGCGACAGACGCGCAAAATGGACTTCTTCTTCGGGGGTCAACAGAGGGGAAAAGCCGATTTCATTGAGGTACAACTGGGTCGCGTCGAGCGCCCGCGTATAGTCAACGTACTTGTGCTGCTTCAACGCGGCAGCATTCTTGGATTTGGTGCGAACTGAAGGTGGTGATACCCCTTCATTATCTGACATCGTTTCCAAATCGATACCGGCCTCCATAAGGAGAACCTCATCGTCGATGTCAAACTCCGGCACTTCTTTACTGAGAGCCATTGTTATAGTCCTTTGGTGAGTTCGACCTCAAGCTCAAGCGACGCCTCTATCCTTGGCAACGCTGGAGCCTGTTCCTTCTACGTGAGGGAACAGGCTGTGCAACACATCAACGACGGGGCAGGAATTGCAGCGGATCTACAGGCTTCCCTTGGCGGCGAATCTCAAAGTGCAGTTTCACCCGGTCTGTGCCCGTTGACCCCATTTCGGCAATCGTCTGTCCGACCTTGACCTGCTGCCCCTCCCGAACCAACAACCTGCGGTTATGACCGTAGGCACTGACGTAGGTATCGCTGTGTTTGATGATGACCAGCTCGCCGTAGCCCCGCAAACCACTCCCGGCGTACACCACTGTCCCATCAGACGCAGCTAAAACAGGCTGTCCCAAATCCCCGGCGATATCAATGCCTTTATTCAAACTACCGTTTGAAGAGAATTTTCCAATCAACACTCCGTTTGAAGGCCATCCCCAACCGGTCGGCGCAGGCCCGGCGGGTGGCAACGGCGCGGGTGCCGGCTTGCTCGCAACCGTAGGCGCGGCGCTGCCTGCAGGCCGGGTAATGATGGTGGTCTTGCTCGAGGACGATGGCGAAGATCCCGACTTTGTCACAACTGCCGTAGGTGCAGAACCTGAGCGACCATCGAAACGAATGGTCTGCCCCGGATGGATCGTATACGGCACAGGAATGTTGTTACGGGCGGCCAGCGCCTTGTAGTCCCAGCCATAACGAAAGGCAATCGAGAACAGGGTGTCGCCTTTGCGCACCACGTATTGGCCAGTGGTGACCGTAGGTCTCTGGGGGGTTGCGTTGGTACGGTCAACGACCCGCGCACCGCCGGATGGCGTGCTCGAGCAGGCTGCCAATAAGGAACTCAAGACAAGGCCAAGCACCAGTCGCTGAAAGCTTGTTTTACTCATTCGCTGCGCAGGACCTGTGAGACTCACCCGCCGCTCCCTTTGTGGTGGCTGAACGTTAACGCCTGTATCAGGCTTGAAATATGACGCAAGTATAACTGGGCATTGGCTTTTTACTGGCACCTGACTGAAAGGAAAAATTCACCATGTTTAATCGTGGCTGCCAGGCATGTTGATTCAATAGACCCCGCCGTAAGACACATCCCCGCTTACAGAATTCACTGCCCGCGAATAAATGATCAGGCCAGCGGGCCGTTGAGCAAGGGGACGAAACGCACGGCACCGAGTACATGCCGGGAAAAACCTTCGTCCTCACGGATAATAAGCATCAACTGTTGCACTTCGCCGGAGCCCACCGGGATGACCAGCCGCCCGCCAGGTGCCAATTGATCCAGCAAGGCTTGCGGCACATCGGTGGCCACGGCGGTGACGATGATACCGTTGTAGGGCGCCAGCGCCGGCCAGCCCTCCCAGCCATCGCCCCAGCGGAATACCACGTTGCGCAGGTTCAGCTCCACCAGACGCTCTTTGGCCCGGTCCTGTAGCACCTTGATGCGCTCGACCGAAAACACCCGCTCTACCAATTGCGACAGCACGGCCGTCTGATAGCCAGAGCCGGTACCAATCTCCAGCACCTTGTCCAACGGCCCCGCCGCCAGCAATAGCTCGCTCATACGCGCAACCATATAGGGCTGAGAGATGGTCTGGTTGTGGCCGATGGGCAACGCTGTGTCTTCATAGGCGCGATGCGCCAGTGCCTCATCAACAAACAGATGCCGCGGCGTGCGTCGGATTACTTCCAGCACCTGTGCGTTGGACAAGCCTTCTTCATACAGACGCTGGATCAACCGCTCCCGGGTGCGCTGGGAGGTCATCCCGATGCCGCGGCGCAACAAGTCGTCTTGTTCACGAGCCATCAACGCAGTCCCTCCAGCCAGCCATCAAGGCCACTGAAGGCATCACTGAAGGTGCGATCAAACAGCAACGGGGTAACGGAGACATAGCCTTGCATCACCGCATGAAAGTCCGTGCCCTCGCCGCCATCTTCGGCGTCACCGGCCGCAGCGATCCAGTATCCTTCCTTGCCGCGTGGGTCGACCACCTTCAAGGGCGCCGCAGCACGGGCGCGATGGCCCAGGCGCGTGAGTTGGATACCGCGAATATGGTCGAGGGGCAAGTTGGGGATATTGACGTTGAGCACCGTACGCGGCGGCAGGTCCAGGGAGCCATGGGCCTCCACCAGCTTGCGCGCGTAATACGCCGCCGTCGCCAGATTATCCAATTGCCGCGAGGCAAAGGAAAAGGCAAAGCCGGTGCGGCCCAGGAAGCGCCCTTCAAGGGCGGCCGCCACGGTACCGGAATACAGCACGTCATCACCCAGGTTGGCGCCCAGGTTGATCCCCGAGACCACCAGGTCTGGCTGGTGCTCCAGCAGACTGTTGATCGCCAGGTGCACGCAGTCGGTGGGGGTGCCGTTAACGCTGATAAAGCCATTGGCCAGGACCCGCGGGTGCAGCGGACGGTCGAGCGTCAGCGAACTGCTGGCGCCGCTCTTGTCCTGGTCGGGGGCAACCACCACGCACTCGGCGTAATCCTGCAGCGCAGCATGGAGCGCGGCAAGACCGGGTGCGGTGGCACCGTCATCGTTTGATATCAGAATACGCATGGGCTGTCCGTCTGCCCCACCGGCACCAGATCAACAAGCTCGCGCACCAAGACAGTGGCGAAGCATCCGGCCGGCAGGACGAATTCCAATTGCAGAATGTCAGGCCCGGGATAATGCCACGTCAACCCGCCAATGGGCAGTCGCAGAATGCGACGTTCCTGGCTCATTCCCGCCTTCACCAGCCAATCACGTAGGTCAGCTTCGCCAGCGGCGACAGATTGTTCCAGCTCGTATGTAAGACCTTTCGCCGGTGAATCGCCCTCGCCCCACTGCGGGCCGGTGGGATGCAGGTCCAGAATCGCCAGGCGCGGGTCACTGCACTCAGCTTCCCCGGCCGGAAAAAAACTGCGACTGTCGGTAAACGCCAGCAGATCGCCAACTTGGGCTCGCTGCCATGAACCGTCGGCGACGCGAGCCGCCAACACTTGGTTGAACAGGTAACTGCGAGCGGTGGACAGCAAGCGCGAGCGCACGTTGCGCTGCTCGGGCAGGGCCTTGCGGGCAGCCCACTCGCGAGCATCCGCCACATTGCCGCCGTTGTGGCCAAAACGCTGGGTGCCGAAATAATTGGGGATGCCGTGCCGGGCAATCAACTGCAGACGTGCGTCGATGGCAGCGGTGTCGCCGACCAGTTGGGTCAGGCGCAAGGTGAAGCCGTTGGCCGAATGAGCCCCACGCTGCAACTTGCGTTTGTGACGGGCGGTTTTCAGGATCTTGAGGGTGTCGTTTTCTGCGCCGCTCATGTCCGGGTCGGCCTTGCCGGGCAATTGCACGCTGAACCACTGGCGGGTCAGGGCCTGACGGTCCTTGAGCCCGGCATAGCTGACGGTGCGCAATGGCACCCCAGCAGCCTTGGCGATACGCCGTGCCGCTTCCTCAGTGTTCAAGCCGCGCTTTTCCACCCACAGCCACAGGTGCTCGCCGTCGCCGGTCAGCGGGATGTCCAGCACCTCATCAACCTGGAAGTCTTCGGCTGTGGCCTTGAGTACCGCGCTGCCCAGGGCCTCGCCATAGGCCCTCGGGCCCAGCAGTTGCAGGTCGTTCATGCGCGCAGCAACAAGGCGACGGAGTGCACCGCGATGCCCTCTTCACGACCGGTAAACCCGAGCTTTTCGGTGGTGGTGGCTTTCACGTTGACTTGATCCAATTCAATTTGCAGGTCTGCGGCGATCGCAGTGCGCATCGCTTCGATATGGGGGGCCATTTTCGGCGCCTGGGCGACGATGGTGTTATCGACGTTGCCAACCTTCCAGCCCTTGGCATGGATCAGGCCGACCACATGGCGCAGCAACACACGGCTGTCCGCGCCCTTGAAGGTGGGATCGGTGTCCGGGAAGTGCTTGCCGATATCGCCCAATGCAGCCGCGCCGAGCAAGGCATCGCTCAAGGCGTGCAAGACCACGTCGCCGTCAGAATGAGCCAGCAACCCATGGTGGTGTGCAATACGCACGCCGCCCAGGGTGATGAAATCGCCTTCAGCGAAACGGTGCACATCGTAGCCGTGGCCAATACGCATAAAAAAACGCCCCGATTTAATTCAGGGCGTGATTCTACCTACTTTTGCCTCAGATTAACCGAGCAAAGCACGACCATGATGCCGCAAATGGTCTTCGATGAAGCTGGCGATGAAGAAGTAGCTGTGGTCGTAGCCAGGCTGCAGGCGCAGTTCCAGCGGATGGTTGGCTGCCTTGGCTGCTTGCAGCAGGGCTTCGGGCTTGAGCTGAACGGCGAGGAAATCGTCGCGATCGCCCTGGTCCACTAACAGCGGCAACTTTTCCGAGGCTTCGCTGATCAGCACGCAGGCATCCCATTCACGCCACTTCGAGCGCTCTTCCCCCAAATAACGGGAAAAGGCCTTCTGGCCCCACGGACAGTCCATCGGATTGTTGATCGGCGAAAATGCCGACACCGACAGGTAACGTCTAGGGTTGCGCAGCGCACAGACCAGCGCACCGTGACCGCCCATGGAGTGGCCGCTGATGCCGCGTTTATCCGACGCAGGGAAATGCACCTCCACCAGTGCCGGCAATTCCTGCACCACGTAGTCATGCATCCGATAGTGCTTGGCCCAGGGTTCCTGGGTGGCATTGAGGTAGAAGCCGGCGCCGAGGCCGAAGTCCCAGGCATTGTCCGGGTCGCCCGGCACGCCGGGGCCACGGGGGCTGGTGTCCGGCGCGACGATAATCAAGCCCAACTCGGCGGCCATGCGCTGGGCGCCGGCCTTCTGCATGAAGTTTTCGTCAGTACAGGTCAAACCGGACAGCCAATACAACACCGGCAGCTTGCCGCCCTGCTCCGCTTGCGGTGGCAGGTAGACGGCAAAGGTCATGTCGCAACCGAGCACATCGGAATGATGCTTGTAGCGTTTATGCCAGCCGCCGAAGCTCTTCTGGCATGACAGGTTTTCCAGACTCATGGCCGACCTCAGAAGTGAATGACGGTACGAATGCTCTTGCCTTCATGCATCAGGTCAAACGCTTTGTTGATATCTTCCAGGCCCATGGTGTGGGTGATGAAGGTATCCAGCGGAATTTCACCGGACTGAGCCATTTCCACGTAGCTTGGCAATTCGGTACGACCGCGCACGCCACCAAACGCCGAACCACGCCAGACGCGACCGGTGACCAGCTGGAATGGGCGAGTGGCAATTTCCTGGCCAGCACCGGCCACGCCGATGATCACTGACTCGCCCCAGCCTTTGTGGCAGCACTCAAGGGCCGCACGCATCAGTTGCACATTGCCGATGCACTCGAAAGAGAAGTCCACGCCGCCGTCAGTCAGGTCGACAATCACGTCCTGGATTGGGCGGTCGTAGTCTTTCGGGTTGATGCAATCGGTGGCACCCAGTTGCTTGGCGATTTCGAACTTGGCCGGGTTGATATCAATAGCAATGATGCGACCGGCCTTGGCCTTGACTGCACCGATAATCGCCGACAGGCCAATACCGCCCAGGCCGAAGACGGCCACGGTGTCGCCCGGCTTGACCTTGGCGGTGTTGATCACCGCACCGATGCCGGTGGTGACACCACAACCGAGCAGGCAGACTTTTTCCAACGGCGCTTCTTTAGGAATCTTGGCCACGGAGATTTCCGGCAGCACGGTGTACTCGGAGAACGTCGAGGTGCCCATGTAGTGGAAAATCGGCTGGCCCTTGTAGGAGAAACGCGTGGTGCCATCCGGCATCAAGCCCTTGCCCTGCGTGGCGCGAATGGCCTGGCACAGGTTGGTCTTGCCACTCAGACAGAACTTGCACTTGCCGCATTCCGGGGTATACAGCGGGATCACGTGATCGCCCACAGCCACCGAAGTTACGCCCTCGCCGATGGCTTCCACCACTGCGCCGCCTTCATGGCCGAGGATCGACGGGAAGATGCCTTCCGGGTCAGCCCCCGACAAGGTGTAGGCATCGGTGTGGCACACGCCGGACGCGACCACCCGCAGCAGCACCTCGCCAGCCTTGGGCATGGCGACATCCACTTCAACAATCTCAAGGGGCTTCTTGGCCTCGAAGGCTACGGCGGCACGGGACTTGATCATCCGGGTTTCTCCATCGGGTTAAAAACTGAGACGGTGAGTGTAAATCATCACTTATTGATGAATAATTCGGGCTAAAGCAAAACATTATTGCTGTACAGGGACAATCACCATGCTGGAGAACCGCTGGGAAGGCATTGACGAGTTTGTCGCGGTGGCCGAATGCAGCCAGTTCACGGCGGCGGCCGAACGGTTGGGGGTGTCTTCATCCCATGTCAGCCGGCAAGTGGCGCGCCTTGAAGAACGCCTGCAAACCCGATTGCTGTACCGCAGTACGCGCAAGGTGACTTTGACCGAAGCCGGTCAGACCTTCCTGCAGCACTGCCAACGCCTGCAGGACGGTCGCGAGGAAGCGTTGCGGGCGGTGGGCGACCTGACCAGCGAACCCAAGGGCATGTTGCGCATGACCTGCGCCGTGGCCTATGGCGAACGCTTTATCGTGCCGCTGGTGACACGATTCATGGCGCACTATCCGCAACTGCGCGTGGACATCGAGTTGACCAACCGCTCGCTGGACCTGGTGCATGAAGGCCTCGACCTGGCCATCCGCCTGGGACGCCTGCAAGACTCGCGCATGGTTGCCAGCCGCCTGGCACCTCGACGCATGTACCTGTGCGCGTCGCCCTCCTACCTCGAACGGTACGGTCGGCCACACAGTTTGTCGGAGTTGAGCCGGCATAACTGCCTGATTGGCAGCTCGGATATCTGGCAAATGGCCCAGGATGGGCGGGAATTTTCCCAGCGCGTGCAAGGCAATTGGCGCTGCAACAGCGGGCAAGCGGTGCTGGATGCGGCGTTACAAGGCATGGGCTTGTGCCAGTTGCCGGATTACTACGTGCTGGAGCATCTGCACAGCGGGGCGTTGGTGTCGTTGCTGGAGGCTCATCAACCGCCAAATACTGCGGTGTGGGCGTTGTATCCGCAGCAGCGGCATTTGTCGCCGAAGGTGAGGAAGCTGGTGGACTTTTTGAAGGTGGGGTTGGCGCAGAGGCCGGAGTACAAGCATTGAATTGAGGTGGTCTGCACCGGCCTCATCGCGGGCAAGCCCGGCTCCCACAGTTGGACGTGTTGTTTGATGTGGCAGCGATCAAATGTGGGAGCTGGCTTGCCTGCGATGACGCAGACCCGGCCTGACAGGTTACCGCCGGTTAGCCCAGCGCAACTTCAACCACTCCAGGTCTTCCGGCCGAGTCACCTTGATATTGTCCGAACGCCCTTCGATCAGGCGCGGCGCCTGCCCGGACCATTCCATGGCCGACGCTTCATCGGTGATCACCGCATCGGCCACCAGGCTGTCGGCCAAGGCGCGATGCAAGGCGCCCAGGCGGAACATCTGCGGCGTGTAAGCCTGCCAGATCAGGCTGCGATCAACGGTATCCACCACACGGCCATGCTTGTCGACACGCTTGAGGGTGTCGCGCGCCGGCACCGCCAGCAGGCCGCCTACCGGATCGTCAGCCAGTTCCGCCAACAATTTGTCGAGGTCATCACGGCTCAGGTTAGGCCGCGCAGCGTCGTGCACCAACACCCAGTCGTCATCACTGGCGCCCAGGGCGTTGAGTTGCAGCAGCGCATTGAGCACCGAGCCGGAACGTTCCGAGCCCCCGTCGGCACGCTGGATACGCGGGTCAGTGGCGCATGCCAAGGTGGGCCAATAAGGATCGTCAATTGCAAGACTGACCACCAGGCCCTTGAGGCGTGGGTGGTCGAGAAAACAGCCGAGGCTGTGTTCGAGAATAGTGCGCCCGCCCAGTTGCAGGTACTGCTTGGGACGGTCTGCGGCCATACGGGCACCGACGCCCGCGGCAGGGATCACGGCCCAGAAGGCCGGTAAATCGTGGCTCATTGGGCCAACTGGTAGAGGGTCTCGCCCTCCTTGACCATGCCCAACTCATGACGAGCCCGCTCTTCAACGGTCTCCGTGCCTTTTTTCAGCTCAAGCACTTCAGCGTCCAGGACACGGTTGCGCTCCAGCAGGCGTTCGTTTTCGGCACGCTGGTCGGCAATTTGCTGGGTCAGCTCTTCCACCTGCGCAAAGCTGCCATTACCGACCCATAGGCGGTACTGCAGGCCAGCCAGCAACAAGAGTAAGACGAGGAACAACCAATTGGGACTGCGCATCGAAATCCGGGTATCCAGTGAAAAAAGACAGTCATGCAAACCTTTTGCAGCAACTGATAGCACAAAGCCTGGAAAAACCAGGCTTGCGCTTGTCAGTCAGCAGATTAGCGCCGAAATTCACATTTTCGTGAGATTTCTGACGCAATCCGCCGACTTTTTACCATTTACTGCTTAGCCGCGAAACTCGCCGCGACCGTTGTACTTGGCTTTACCTGCCAATTGCTCTTCGATGCGCAGCAATTGGTTGTACTTGGACACGCGATCGGAACGGCACAGGGAACCGGTCTTGATCTGGCCCGCCGAAGTACCCACGGCCAGGTCGGCAATGGTGGAATCTTCGGTTTCGCCGGAGCGATGGGAGATCACGGCGGTGTAGCCCGCGGCCTTGGCCATCTGGATGGCTTCCAGGGTTTCGGTCAGGGTGCCGATCTGGTTGAACTTGATCAGGATCGAGTTGGCGATCTTCTTGTCGATGCCTTCTTTCAGGATCTTGGTGTTGGTCACGAACAGGTCGTCACCCACCAGCTGGATTTTTTCGCCGATCTTGTCGGTGAGGATTTTCCAGCCATCCCAGTCGGACTCGTCCAGGCCGTCTTCGATCGAGATGATCGGGTAGCGCTGGGTCAGGCCTTTGAGGTATTCAGCGAAGCCTTCGGAGTTGAACACCTGGCCTTCGCCGGACAGGTTGTACTTGCCGTCTTCATAGAATTCGCTGGCGGCGCAGTCCAGGGCCAGGGTCACGTCGGTGCCCAGCTTGTAGCCAGCGTTGGCCACGGCTTCGGAGATGACTTTCAGTGCGTCTTCGTTGGAGGCCAGGTTCGGCGCGAAACCGCCTTCGTCACCCACGGCAGTGCTCAGGCCACGAGCCTTCAGTACAGCCTTGAGGTGATGGAAAATCTCGGTACCCATGCGCAGGCCTTCGGAGAAGGACTTGGCGCCAACCGGCTGTACCATGAATTCCTGGATGTCGACGTTGTTATCTGCGTGCTCGCCACCGTTGATGATGTTCATCATCGGCACCGGCATCGAGTAGACGCCCGGGGTGCCATTCAGATTGGCAATGTGTGCGTACAACGGCAGGTCCTGGTCCTGCGCAGCCGCCTTGGCAGCTGCCAGGGACACCGCGAGAATGGCGTTGGCGCCGAGGCTGCCTTTGTTTTCAGTGCCGTCGAGCTTGATCATCGCGTGGTCCAGGGCTTTCTGGTCCAGCGGGTCCTTGCCCAGCAACAGGTCACGAATCGGACCGTTGATGTTGGCTACAGCCTTGAGTACACCCTTGCCCAGGTAACGGCTCTTGTCGCCATCACGCAGTTCCAGCGCCTCGCGCGAACCGGTGGAAGCACCGGACGGCGCGCAGGCGCTGCCGATGATGCCGTTATCGAGAAGCACGTCGGCTTCGACGGTGGGGTTGCCACGGGAGTCGAGAACTTCACGACCTTTGATGTCGACGATTTTTGCCATTGTTGTAAACACTCCAAAGTTGACGAAAACGACGCAGCTGAAGGAAATCTTTTGACCGACCGCAAGGGTGGAACAACGGGGCAGGCTTGCAGACGACAAGGCTCAGGCCCGGGGGCCTGAGCGTAAAGCGTGGGAAATTCTACCGGAGAAATGCCAGTTACGCGGTCTCTACCGTCGGAAAACTCTTGACCAGCTCGTCCAACTGCTTGAGTTGGGCCAGGAATGGCTCCAGCTTGTCCAGGCGCAGGGCGCATGGGCCATCACATTTGGCGTTGTCCGGGTCCGGGTGAGCTTCAAGGAACAGGCCCGCCAGGGACTGGCTCATGCCCGCCTTGGCCAGGTCCGTCACCTGGGCACGTCGCCCGCCAGCGGAGTCCGAACGACCACCGGGCATTTGCAGCGCGTGGGTCACGTCGAAGAACACGGGGTATTCGAACTGTTTCATGATGCCGAAACCGAGCATGTCCACCACGAGGTTGTTGTAGCCGAAGCTCGAACCCCGCTCGCAGAGGATCAACTGGTCGTTACCCGCTTCCACGCATTTGCTCAGGATGTGTTTCATCTCCTGAGGAGCGAGGAATTGGGCTTTCTTGATGTTGATCACAGCGCCGGTCTTGGCCATGGCGACCACGAGGTCGGTCTGGCGCGACAGGAAGGCCGGCAACTGGATGATGTCGCACACCTCGGCGACCACGGCAGCCTGATCAGGCTCGTGGACGTCGGTGATGATCGGCACGCCGAAGGCTTGCTTGATGTCCTGGAAGATCCGCATGCCTTCTTCAAGGCCCGGGCCGCGATAGGAGGTCACGGACGAACGGTTGGCCTTGTCGAAGCTGGCCTTGAAGACGTAAGGGATACCCAGTTTCTGGGTGACCCGCACGTACTCCTCACACACCTGCATCGCCATGTCACGGCTTTCCAGCACGTTCATGCCGCCGAACAGCACCATGGGCTTGTCGTTGGCAATCTCGATGTCGCCTACGCGAATGATCTTCTGGGCCATCAGGTTTACGCCTTCTTCTGATGTTGCGTCAGTGCTGCTTTGACGAAACCACTGAACAACGGGTGACCGTCGCGCGGCGTCGAGGTGAACTCCGGGTGGAACTGACACGCCACGAACCACGGATGATCCGGTGCCTCGACCACTTCAACCAGCTTGCCATCACCGGAGCGGCCGGAGATTTTCAGGCCAGCTTCTTTGATCTGCGGCAGCAGGTTGTTGTTCACTTCATAGCGGTGGCGGTGACGCTCGACGATCACGTCCTTGCCGTAGCAGTCGTGTACCAGCGAGCCAGCTTCCAGCAGGCAATCCTGTGCACCCAGGCGCATGGTGCCGCCCAGGTCGGACGTTTCGGTACGGGTTTCAACGGCGCCAGTGGCGTCTTCCCACTCGGTGATCAGACCCACGACCGGATGGCCGCTGCTGTGATCGAACTCGGTGGAGTTGGCGTCTTTCCAGCCCAGCACGTTACGGGCGAACTCGATAACGGCCACTTGCATGCCCAGGCAGATACCCAGGTACGGCACCTTGTTTTCACGGGCGTACTGCACGGCAGTGATCTTGCCTTCCACACCACGCAGGCCGAAACCGCCGGGAACGAGGATAGCGTCAACACCTTCGAGCAGCGCGGTGCCCTGGTTCTCGATGTCTTCGGAGTCGATGTAGCGCAGGTTGACCTTGGTACGGTTGCTGATACCGGCGTGGCTCATTGCTTCGATCAGCGACTTGTACGCGTCCAGCAGTTCCATGTATTTGCCGACCATGGCGATGGTGACTTCATGCTCTGGGTTGAGCTTGGCGTCGACAACCGCTTCCCACTCGGACAGGTCTGCACCCCCGCACTGCAAGCCGAAACGCTCGACCACAAAATCATCCAGGCCTTGCGAATGCAGGATGCCCGGGATCTTGTAGATGGTGTCGGCGTCTTCCAGGGCAATCACCGCACGTTCTTCAACGTTGGTGAACTGCGCAATCTTGCGGCGCGAGGAAATATCGATCGGGTGATCGGAGCGGCATACCAGCACATCCGGCTGCAGGCCGATGGAACGCAGTTCCTTGACCGAGTGCTGGGTAGGCTTGGTTTTGGTTTCGCCGGCAGTGGCGATGTACGGCACCAATGTCAGGTGCATCAGCATCGCGCGCTTGGCGCCGACTTCGAAACGCAACTGGCGGATGGCCTCGAGGAACGGTTGGGACTCGATGTCACCCACGGTGCCACCGATCTCGACCATGGCCACGTCGGCATCGCCTGCACCCTTGATGATGCGGCGCTTGATTTCGTCGGTGATGTGCGGGATCACCTGGATGGTTGCACCCAGGTAGTCACC
Source organism: Pseudomonas sp. DW-iso17 (assembly GCF_058725345.1). Lineage (NCBI taxonomy): Bacteria > Pseudomonadati > Pseudomonadota > Gammaproteobacteria > Pseudomonadales > Pseudomonadaceae > Pseudomonas > Pseudomonas sp. DW-iso17. Next base: position 189,376 of record NZ_JBZXEA010000002.1, read on the forward strand.
ACGGCGCTCTTTGCGCAACACGTGCTCGTAGACACGGCCGGTGGTGAAGTTGTTGTTCTGGGTCATGGTCGTGCGGATGAACCGCTCGTAGTGGCCCAGGTCCAGGTCGGTCTCGGCGCCGTCGTGGGTGACGAACACTTCACCGTGCTGGAACGGGCTCATGGTGCCCGGGTCGACGTTGATGTACGGGTCCAGCTTGAGCATGGTGACCTTAAGTCCCCGCGCCTCCAGGATGGCCGCCAATGAAGCGGAGGCAATGCCTTTCCCCAATGAAGAAACAACACCGCCCGTGACGAATATGTAGCGCGTCATGAAAAACCCTAGAAGTCTGCGTTAAAGCGGTCCGAGCCGCCGGGGAAAGCGAAGGAAGGCCGAAGCCCCCGATCACCTGCATTAATCACAGTGCACCTTTCAAAAAAACCGCCGCGTTGTGACAGACCAGCAATGAAACACCGGTACGTTGATCGCTACACATTTTTTGGAATCGCCCAGCAAAGACTGCTTGGTAATCGGCAACGACTGCGATTCAGGCGAATCCACAGAAGTTGTATCAAGAAGGGAGCGTAGTCTACCGGAAAGGCGCTATCAGCTCAAACCTTGATCGCAGGTCTGTGGCAACCAATCCAATTGCGCCTCACCCATCGACCGGGCCCATGCCCCCGCAACGCTTGGCACAGCCAGCAATTGCTCGCCCCGATAGACCAGCGGCAATCTGCCACGGACGAAGCCCGGCATGCCGCTTTCATTCAGCAGACGCTTGAGATCGCGCCGGCCTCGGCCCGGTACGTCGATGATTTCGCCACCCTGGCGATAACGCACCTGCAGCGGGCCTTCGGGGGCCTTGCCGATAAATCTCAGTTGGCCATTACCCGATAACTCTAGTGGATTTTGCGGATCGGGCCAGCTCACCGATGCGTCGGAAAACTCCGACCATGTTGTGGGCAACCACCAGATGCGTTCACCGCTACGCTGCATTTGGCCGTCGGCCAGGCGCCACAGAGGCTGTGCGTCACGCTTGGCATCGCGCAGGGCATGCCAACCGGCCCAGTGATCGCTGTCGGGTAAACGGGTCAGTGGCATGAGCCAATGCCGCAGGGCGTTACGCTGGCGGGCATCGGACAATTCACGCAATGGTTCAAGCGCCAGGGACTGCAGAGGCAACCAGGGAAACGCAGAAGGCTGATCGGCGCGCTGCAGGTCCATCAGCGCCAATTCGTCGAGCAGCCCCTGAGCCTCAGCCATGTGTTCAGCCGTGCGAGCCAGGTGGGTGATGGCCTGGGGCCAGCGCTCCGTCACGGCAGGGAGTACACGGTGACGCAAGTAATTGCGGGAAAACCGGGAATCAACGTTGGAGGGGTCTTCGATCCACTGCAACTGATGCTGATGGGCGTAGGCTTCCAGCTCGCTACGGGTGCACGCCAGCAACGGCCGCACCAAGCGGCCTTGGGCCAACGGGCGATGCTCAGGCATAGCCGCCAACCCTCGCACACCGGCGCCACGCAGCAGGCGAAACAGCAGGGTTTCGGCTTGATCGTCGCGATGCTGGCCAGTGAAAAGCACCTCCCCTGCCCCCATGATTTGCATGAACGCTTGGTAGCGCGCATCGCGCGCCGCACGTTCAATGCTCGCGCCGGGCCTCACCTGCACGCGCATGACGCGCAAGGGTACGCCCAGGCTGTCGCAGACCGATTGGCAATGAGCAGGCCACGCCTCGGCAGCAGCTTGCAGGCCATGGTGGACATGGACGGCGCTGACAGGAGGCAGATTTTCGATGTTGGCCAGTGAGACCAGGAGGTGCAGCAGGACGGTGGAGTCGAGACCGCCGGAGAACGCGATATGCCAGGCCGGGGCGTTGCGCCAGGGGGCCAGGGTGTGCAGGAGTGTGGCCGGCAGGGTTGGTTTCATCACACGTCACCGCCGCAAAGCTTGAATACGTTCGTCAGCATACACAAAGCAAATGTGGGAGCCGGGCTTGCCCGCGATGCAGGCACCTCGGTGTATCAGTGATACCAAGGTGATGCTATCGCAGGCAAGCCAGCTCCCACACAAGCCGGCTACTACATTGGGTACAGCGTCGGCTTAGAGGCCGTAGCTCATCAGGCGCTCATAACGACGAGCCAGCAGCGCTTCGTTATCCAGCTTCTTGAGCATCGCCAGTTGCGACCCCAACTCGGCACGGATGGTCGCAGCAGCGGCAGCCGGATCACGGTGAGCGCCGCCCAGTGGCTCGGCGATGACCTTGTCCACGATACCCAGGCCTTTGAGGCGATCGGCGGTGATGCCCATGGCTTCGGCAGCGTCCGGCGCCTTTTCGGCGGTTTTCCACAGGATCGAGGCACAACCTTCCGGCGAGATCACCGCGTAGGTCGAGTACTGCAACATGTTCAATTGGTCGCAGACACCAATGGCCAGGGCACCGCCGGAACCACCTTCACCGATCACGGTGGCAATGATCGGGGTTTTCAGGCGCGCCATGACGCGCAGGTTCCAGGCAATCGCTTCGCTCTGGTTGCGCTCTTCGGCGTCGATACCCGGGTAGGCACCCGGCGTGTCGATGAAGGTCAGGATCGGCATCTTGAAGCGCTCGGCCATTTCCATCAGGCGGCACGCCTTGCGATAGCCTTCCGGGCGCGGCATGCCGAAGTTGCGGCGTACTTTCTCGCGCACTTCACGGCCTTTCTGATGACCGATCACCATAACCGGCTGATCGTCCAGGCGAGCGATACCGCCCACAATGGCCGCGTCGTCGGAGAAGTGACGGTCGCCGTGCAACTCGTCGAACTCGGTGAAGATGTGTTCGATGTAGTCCAGGGTGTAGGGACGGCGCGGGTGGCGAGCCAGGCGCGCGATCTGCCAGCTGGTCAGCTTGCCGAAGATGTCTTCGGTGAGCGTGCTGCTCTTGTCTTGCAGGCGAGCGATTTCATCACCGATGTTCAGCGAATTGTCATTGCCGACCAGGCGCAGCTCTTCGATCTTGGCTTGCAGGTCAGCGATCGGCTGTTCGAAATCAAGAAAATTCGGGTTCATAAGCGTCCGTCTTGGGTCGACGGCCAAGGGGTGCCTGGCCAGCCGGTTGTCTATTCGCGCCCTACCTTAAGGGAGAGGCGCGTTTAGGTCGAGATTAAATGTTTAGTCGAGATCAGATCTATCTGACCGTCAACGGTATTGGAGGAAGACGTTGTCTCGCCCGAACTGGTCACGCAAAGCTTGAATCAAGCCATCAGCGGGATCAATTCGCCACGTCTCACCAAACTGCAACATGGCCTTGGCATCGCTGCCGGTGTACTCCATGGTCACCGGGCATGCGCCACGATGGCGTTTTAGCAGGTCACCCAACCAGCGTAGCTGATCGCCTTTAAGCGCTTCGGTTTTGACCTTCAGGCGCAGGCTTTCGGCCAGGTTGGTGCGGGCGTCTTCCATGCTCATCACGCGCTTGATGCGCAGGCGCAGGCCACCGGAGAAGTCATCATTGCTGACCTCCCCTTCCACCACCACCATGGCGTCGGTCTGCAACAGCGATTGGGCGGAGTGAAACGCGTCGGCAAACAATGACGCTTCGATGCGGCCCGAGCGGTCATCGAGGGTGATGAAGCCCATCTTGTCGCCCTTCTTATTTTTCATCACCCGCAGGGCGATGATCATACCGGCGACGGTCTGGGTATCCCGCGCCGGTTTGAGGTCGATGATGCGCTGACGGGCAAAACGGCGGATTTCGCCTTCGTACTCGTCAATCGGGTGACCGGTGAGGTACAGGCCCAAGGTGTCTTTTTCACCCTTGAGGCGTTCCTTCAGAGTCAGCTCCTTGGCCTTGCGGTGATTCGCGTAGACATCCGCATCCTCTTCGACGAACAGCCCGCCAAACAGGTCGGCGTGGCCGCTGTCATGGGTACGAGCGGTCTGCTCGGCGGCCTTGATCGCCTCTTCCATGGCGGTCAGCAGCACCGCCCGGTTACGATCGATATTGGCCTGGTAAGCCTTGGGCTCATCATGAAAATACGGGCCAAGACGGTCGAGTGCGCCGCTGCGGATCAGGCCATCGAGGGTACGTTTGTTGATGCGCTTGAGATCCACCCGCGCGCAGAAATCGAACAGGTCCTTGAACGGCCCGTCCTGACGCGCTTCGGTAATGGCCTCCACCGGACCTTCGCCCACGCCTTTGATCGCGCCGAGGCCATAGATGATGCGGCCTTCGTCGTTCACCGTGAACTTGAACTCCGAAGCGTTCACGTCCGGCGCGTCGAGGCGCAGCTTCATGGTGCGCACTTCCTCGATCAAGGTCACGACCTTGTCGGTGTTGTGCATATCCGCCGAGAGTACCGCCGCCATGAACGGTGCCGGGTAGTGGGCTTTCAACCAGGCGGTCTGGTACGACACCAGGCCATAGGCGGCGGAGTGGGATTTGTTGAAGCCATAACCGGCGAATTTTTCTACCAGGTCGAAGATGTTACCGGCCAGGTCGGCATCGATGTTGTTGGTGGCGCAACCTTCAATGAAACCGCCGCGCTGCTTGGCCATTTCCTCGGGCTTTTTCTTACCCATGGCGCGACGCAGCATGTCCGCACCGCCGAGGGTGTAGCCGGCCATCACCTGGGCGATCTGCATCACCTGTTCCTGGTACAGGATGATGCCGTAGGTCGGCGCCAGTACGGGCTTGAGGCCTTCATACTGATAGTCGGAATGCGGGTAAGCCAGCTCGGCGCGGCCGTGTTTACGGTTGATGAAGTCATCCACCATGCCCGATTGCAGCGGGCCCGGACGGAACAGGGCCACCAGTGCGATCAAGTCTTCCAGGCAGTCGGGCTTGAGCTTTTTGATCAGCTCCTTCATGCCCCGGGATTCAAGCTGGAACACCGCCGTGGTTTCGGCTTTTTGCAGCAGGCTATAGGTCGGTTTGTCGTCCAGCGGGATAAACGCGATATCCAGCGGTTCTTCGCCGACCTTGGCACGGTCGCGGTTGATGGTCTTGAGTGCCCAGTCGATGATCGTCAGGGTCCGCAGGCCGAGGAAGTCGAACTTCACCAGGCCGGCGGCCTCCACGTCGTCCTTGTCGAACTGGGTGACCAGGCCGTCGCCTTCTTCATCGCAATAGATCGGCGAAAAGTCGGTGAGCTTGGTCGGCGCAATAACCACGCCACCAGCGTGTTTACCGACGTTACGCACCACGCCTTCGAGCTTGCGCGCCATGTCCCAGATTTCGGCGGCTTCTTCATCGACCTTGATGAAGTCGCGCAGGATTTCTTCCTGCTCGTAGGCTTTTTCCAGGGTCATGCCGACTTCGAACGGGATCATCTTCGACAGGCGGTCGGCCAAACCGTAGGACTTGCCCTGCACCCGCGCCACGTCGCGAATTACCGCTTTGGCGGCCATAGAACCGAAGGTGATGATCTGACTTACTGCGTTGCGGCCGTATTTCTCGGCCACGTATTCAATGACGCGGTCACGACCATCCATGCAGAAGTCGACGTCGAAGTCGGGCATGGATACCCGTTCCGGGTTCAGGAACCGTTCGAACAGCAGGTCATATTCAAGCGGGTCAAGGTCGGTGATCTTCTGTACGTAGGCCACCAGCGAGCCAGCACCTGACCCCCGGCCCGGACCTACCGGCACGCCGTTGTTTTTCGCCCACTGGATAAAGTCCATTACGATCAGGAAGTAGCCGGGGAACCCCATCTGGATGATGATATCCAGCTCGAAATTCAACCGATCGACATACACCTGGCGCTTGGCTTCGTAGTCCTCGGTGGTGTCCTTGGGCAGCAGGACGCTGAGGCGTTCCTCCAGGCCATCGAACGACACTTTGCGAAAGTATTCGTCGATGGTCATGCCATCGGGAATCGGGAAGTTGGGCAAAAAGTGCTTGCCCAGCTTTACTTCGATGTTGCAGCGCTTGGCGATCTCGACGGAGTTTTCCAGGGCCTCGGGCAAGTCGCTGAACAGCTCCGCCATTTCCTCGGCGCTTTTGAGGTACTGCTCTTCGCTGTAGTTCTTCGAGCGGCGCGGGTCATCCAGGGCCCGGCCTTCACCGATGCACACACGGGTTTCGTGGGCTTCGAAGTCTTCTTTCTTGATAAAGCGCACATCGTTGGTCGCCACCAGCGGCGCACCCAGCTTATCGGCCAGGGCGACGGCAGCGTGCAGATGTTCTTCATCGTTGGGACGGTTGGTGCGCTGGACTTCCAGGTAGAACCGGCCTGGGAACACCTGCATCCACTCACGCGCCAGCACTTCGGCTTCCTGAGGGTTGCCGCCCAGCAGCGCGATACCGATTTCGCCCTCTTTGGCCGCCGAGAGCATGATCAGGCCTTCGCTGGCTTCGGCCACCCACTCGCGCTCGATGATGATCGAGCCGTTACGCTGGCCATCGATAAAGCCACGGGAGATCAGTTCGGTGAGGTTGCGATAACCCACGCCGTTCATCGCCAGCAGGCTGATGCGGCTCAGGGGGTTATCCGGGTCTTTGTTGGACAGCCAGAGGTCGGCGCCGCAGATCGGCTTGATGCCGGCGCCCATGGCGTTCTTGTAGAACTTGACCAGGGAACACATGTTGTTCTGGTCGGTAACCGCGACCGCAGGCATGTTCATGCCCACCAGGGTTTTGACCAGCGGTTTGATCCGTACCAGGCCGTCGACCAGGGAGTACTCAGTGTGCAGGCGTAGATGAACGAATGAAGCCGGCATAGTGATCCTGTCTTGATACATGAAAACAACAAGGCCCGGATTGTACCGGGCCTGGGTAAAAACATCAGCCTTGCTGCTAAACCTCGATCAGGCTTTCACGGGCCTCATAAGCCTGGCGCACCGGGGCAAACGAGCGGCGATGGATCGGGGTGGGGCCGAGCCGAGCCAGAGCTTCCAGATGAACGGGGGTCGGGTAGCCTTTATGGCCACCAATGCCGTAGCCGGGATAGATCAATTCGAACGCGGCCATTTCACGGTCGCGGCTGACCTTGGCCAGGATCGAGGCAGCCGCAATGGCCGGAACCTTGCTATCGCCCTTGACCACCGCTTCGGACGGCATTGTCAGTTTAGGGCAGCGGTTACCGTCGATCATCGCCATTTTCGGGGTGATGTGCAGCCCTTCCACAGCACGCTGCATCGCCAGCATGGTGGCGTGCAGGATATTCAGCTCGTCGATTTCTTCGACTTCAGCCCGGGCGATATGCCAGCTCAGGGCTTTTTCACAGATTTCGTCATAGAGTTTTTCGCGACGGGCTTCGGTGAGCTTCTTCGAATCGTTGAGCCCCAGGATCGGGCGGTTCGGATCAAGGATCACCGCCGCCGTAACCACTGCGCCACAGAGCGGACCGCGCCCGACTTCGTCAACACCCGCCACCAGTTCGTGGGCCTGGGCAACGAGGCTGAAATCCAGGCCCATTTGCATGGTCATAAGGCTTCCTGTTTATGGCCGATCAAGGTCAACACGGCGTCGGCCGCCTGGTTCGAGGCATCACGGCGTAACGTGCGGTGAATATCGTCGAAACCACGGGTCTGCTCTTCGCCGCCGTCAATCAAGGGTAGTAGGGTTTGCGCAAGCGCTTCGGGCGTTGCATCGTCCTGCAACAACTCCGGGACCAGCAGGCGCTGGGCCAGCAGGTTGGGCAAGGAAATGTAAGGGCTCTTGACCATGCGCTTGAGGATCCAGAAGGTCAGTGGCGCCAGGCGATAGGCCACGACCATCGGCCGCTTGTACAGCAAGGCCTCAAGCGTGGCAGTGCCCGAGGCGATCAACACCGCATCGCAGGCTGCCAGGGCCAGGTGGGACTGGCCATCGAGCAGCGTCAACGGCAGGCTGCGACCTTCCAGCAGGGTTTCGATCTGGGCACGGCGTTGTGGGCTGGCACAGGGCAGTACAAAGCGGATCCCCGGCTTTTGCGCCTGGAGACGTTCGGCGGCATCAAAAAACAGCGCTCCCAAACGTCCTACCTCGCCGCCACGGCTCCCTGGCATCAACGCAACCAAGGGGCCATCGCGCAAGCCCAGCTCGGCACGCGCAGCCGCACGATCAGCTTGCAAGGGAATGGCGTCAGCCAGGGTGTGGCCGACAAACCGCACCGGCACGCCCTTCTCTTCGTAGAACCGGGCTTCGAATGGCAGCAAGGTCAGCATCAGGTCGCAACCTTCGCGGATTTTCAACACACGCTTCTGGCGCCACGCCCACACGGATGGGCTGACGTAGTGCACGGTCTTGATCCCGGCCTGGCGCAACTTGAGTTCGATATTGAGCGTGAAATCCGGCGCATCGATGCCGATAAAGACGTCAGGCTGTTCTTCGATCAGTGTCTTGATCAACAGCTTGCGGCGAGCCAGCAGCTCACGCAGGCGCCCCAAGACTTCCACCAGCCCCATGACCGACAGGCGCTCCATGGGGAAGTAGGAGGTCAGGCCTTCGGCCTGCATCAACGGGCCACCGACGCCGATAAATTCCACCGCCGGATGCTGGGCCTTGAGCGCCCGCATCAAGCCGGCACCCAGGATATCGCCGGAAGCTTCACCGGCCACGAGCGCAATACGCAGAGTGGCCATGATCAGCGAGTGATGCCGCGAGTCGAGGTCTGGATGGAGTCACGGAACACCGCGACTTCCGAGAACTGCGTGGCAGGCTCGGCCAACTCGGCCAAGGCCTGTTCCACGGTCAACCCTTGGCGGTAAACCGTCTTGTAGGCACGGCGCAGGGCGTGGATGGCGTCTTCGCTGAAACCGCGACGACGCATGCCCTCGAAGTTCATGCTACGGGCTTCGGCAGGGTTGCCGAACACCGTCACGAACGCCGGGACATCCTTGCCGATGGCGGTGCCCATGCCGGAAAAGCTGTGGGCGCCGATGTGGCAGTATTGATGCACCAGGGTAAAACCGGAGAGGATCGCCCAGTCATCAACGTGCACATGGCCTGCCAACGCAGTGTTGTTGACCAGAATACAATGGTTGCCGATCACGCTGTCATGGCCGATGTGCGCATAGGCCATGACCAGATTGTGATCACCCAAGGTGGTTTCGGCGCGATCCTGCACGGTGCCGCGGTGAATGGTGACGCCTTCACGAATGATGTTGTGGTCACCGATGACCAGGCGTGTTTCTTCACCCTTGTACTTCATGTCCGGGGTGTCTTCACCTACCGAGGAAAACTGGTAGATACGATTGTGTTTGCCAATTCGGGTGGGACCCTTGAGGATCACGTGCGGCCCGATGACAGTCCCCTCGCCGATTTCCACACCTGCGCCGACGATCGACCAAGGGCCGACCTCAACGTCGGCGGCCAGTACGACCGACGGATCGATGATTGCGCGAGGGTCAATCAAACTCATAGTTTGCGTTCCGCACAGATGATCTCGGCAGAGCACACCGGCTTGCCATCTACCGAGGCCTGGCATTCAAACTTCCAGATCTGGCGTTTGCAACTGATGAACTTGGCTTCCAGGATCAACTGGTCACCCGGGGTGACCGGGTTGCGAAAACGCAGCTTGTCCGAACCCACGAAATAGTAAAGCGTGCCGTCGGCAGGCTTGAGGTCGAGCATTTTGAAACCAAGGATACCGGCAGCCTGGGCCATGGCTTCGATGATCAACACACCTGGCATGATTGGATGCGCAGGAAAGTGACCATTGAAGAATGGTTCGTTGATGCTGACATTCTTGTAGGCACGAATGCGCTTTTCCTCGACGTTGAGGTCCACTACGCGGTCCACCAGCAGGAACGGGTAACGGTGAGGCAGGTATTCGCGAATCTCGTTGATGTCCATCATTTCGGGGGGAAGCCTGTAATAAAGATTGGGGGCGGGCGCACCAGGCGCACGCCCCGCTAGCAAATCAAGGAGGCCGTCTAGCGGCCGCGCACACTTGATATGGAAATGGTATCAGCCTTCTGATGAAGCATTACCGCCAGGGGTCACGTCCCCGACACGCTTTTCAAGCTGTTTGATACGTCGTGCCATGTCGTCGATCTTCCTCAAACGCGCGGCACTCTTGCGCCATTCGGCCGCAGGTTGCATCGCGGTACCGGACGAGTAGGCCCCTGGCTCTGTGATCGAGTGGGTCACCATGGTCATGCCGGTGATGAAGACGTTGTCGCAAATGTCGATATGCCCCACCAGCCCTACGCCACCGGCGAGCATGCAATGCTTGCCGATCTTGGTGCTGCCGGAAATACCTACGCAGGCGGCCATGGCGGTGTGATCGCCAATCTGTACGTTGTGGGCGATCTGGATCTGGTTATCGAGCTTTACACCGTTACCGATCACAGTATCGGCCAGGGCCCCGCGATCCACGGCGGTGTTCACGCCGATCTCCACATCATCGCCGATCAATACGCCACCGACCTGGGCAATCTTGTGCCAGACACCTTTGGAGTTGGCAAAGCCAAAGCCTTCGCCGCCGATAACAGCACCGGACTGTATGACCACACGTTGACCAATACGCACATCGTGGTAGAGCGTCACGCGGGGGGCTAGCCAACCATCGGCACCAATTTCACAGCGTGCACCGATAAAGCAGTGGGCACCCACGGTGACACCAGCACCAATACGCACCCCGCTCTCGATCACGGCAAACGCACCGATGCTGGCGGCAGGGTCAACCTGGGCATCCTCGGCGATCACGGCAGACGGGTGAATACCGCCAGCCGCCTTCGGCTTGGGATCGAACAGGTGCGACGCCTTGGCGTACGACAGGTACGGGTCGGCCACCACCAGCGCATCCCCGGTAAACCCTTCGGCGTCAGCGGCCTTCAGCAACACGGCTGCGGCCTGGCAGTCGACCAGGTATTTACGGTATTGAGGATTTGCGAGGAAGCTCAACTGAGCTGGGCCAGCCTCCTGCAAGGTGGCTAGCCCAGTGATTTCTTTCTCCTTGGAGCCACGTAAGGTGGCCCCCAGGAACTCGGCCAACTCGCCGAGCTTGATAGTCGCTGTCATGGTTTACTTCAGCTGGTTCATGCGCTCGATCACCTGGCGGGTGATGTCGTATTGAGGCTTGACGTCGATCACGGCGCCACGCTCGAACACCAGGTCAAAGGCACCCTTCTTGATGACTTCTTCCACAGCGCTGTCCAATTTAGGCTTGAGCTGCTTGAGCATTTCGCGGTCGGCCACAGCCTTGGCTTCGTTCAGCTCCTTGGATTGGAACTGGTAGTCACGGGCCTTTTGCTTGAATTCAAGCTCCAGACGCTCGCGCTCGCCTTGCTGCATTTTGTCGCCACCGGCTACCAGGCGGTCCTGGATACCCTTGGCGCTGCTTTCCAGCGTCTTGAGTTTGGTCAGTTGCGGACCGAATTTCTTCTCGGCATCCACGGCATATCGCTTGGCCGCATCGGATTCCAGCAGGGCCATCTGATAGTTCAGGACCGCGATTTTCATTTCGGCGAAGGCCGGGGTGGTGACCAGCACAGTGGCCAGCAAGACCAATTGAGTCAACTTACGCACGATGTACTCCTACAGAATCCGTTGTCGTTATCTTAGGTCAGACGCTTAGAACGTCTGGCCGAGGGAGAATTGGAAAATCTGGGTTTCAGCGTTATCCGGTTTCTTGATCGGCATGGCCAGAGCAAAGCTCAACGGGCCCAGCGCAGTCACCCAGGTCACACCCACGCCCACGGAGCTCGCCAGGTTGCTGAGGCTTACGTCGTTGCATTGAGTGTTGGACTTCACGCCACTTGGGTTGGTGATCTGATCGCACTTGGAGTCGAACACGTTACCCACGTCCCAGAAGACCGAAGTACGCAGGGAACGCTGATCTTTTACGAATGGCAGCGGGAACAGAATTTCGGCACCACCCTGGATCAGCACGTTACCACCAAAAGGAAGCGGGTCGTTGTCGGAGTCCACTTGCGTCCCCTGGTTACCTGTAAAGGCCTGGCCACGGCTCGGCGTGCCACGCGGCCCCAGGGTACTGTCCTTGAAGCCACGTACCGAGTTGAAGCCACCTGCATAGTAGTTTTCATAGAACGGCAGGCCATTGGTCGAACCATAGCCGTCGCCATAGCCCAGCTCTGTGTGCAGGCGCATGGTGTAGTTATCGCTCAACGGCTGGAACAACTGGCCGCGGTAGTCGAGCTTGAAGAACGACAGGTCGCTGCCCGGCGTGGTGACTTCCGCAGTCAGGCTCTGGGAGTGGCCGCGGGTTGCCAGTACGCCTTTGTTCAGGGTCGACTCGGACCAACCGGCAGACGCCTTGAAGTTCAGGAACTTGTCGCCTTCACGACGGGTGAAGTCGAAGATTTCGTCCACGGTGTACACACCGGTCTTGATCTCATCCTGCTGGGCGGTAAGGCCAAAGGTCAGGCGCGAGGTTTCGCTGATCGGGTAACCCACGTTGACACCAGCACCCAGGCTGTCGATCGCATAGCTTGCAACGTCAACATCGAGGTCTTTGTAGTCGGTGGTGCGGTAGAAGGCGTTGTAGCCCAGGCTCACGCCGTCTGCAGTCCAGTAGGGGTCGGTGTAGCCGAAGTTGTATCGGCTCTGGTATTCGCTGCGGGTCAGGCCGATGGACACACGGTTACCGGTACCCAGGAAGTTGTTCTGCGTGATGGAACCACCCAGGATCAAACCGGCGCTCTGGGCGAAACCGACACTGGCAGTGATCGAACCCGAGGCTTGTTCTTCAACGGCGTAGTTCACGTCAACCTGGTCATCCACACCCGGTACGGCCGGGGTTTCGACGTTGACTTCCTTGAAGAAGCCCAGGCGCTCAAGACGGGTCTTGGATTGGTCGATCAGGTAGGTCGAAGCCCAGCCACCTTCCATCTGACGCATTTCACGACGCAGCACTTCGTCCGCAGACTTGGTGTTGCCTCGGAAGTTGATGCGGTTGACGTAGGCACGCTTGCCCGGATCGACGACGAAGGTGATGTCCACGGTGTGGTCTTCATCATTCGGGGTCGGCACGCCGTTGACGTTGGCGAAGGTATAGCCTTCGTTACCCAGGCGGCGGGTGATCAGCTCAGAGGTAGTGGTCATCAGCTTGCGCGAGAACACCTGGTCCTTCTGCACCAGCAACAGGGACTTGACCTGGTCTTCAGGCACTTTCAGGTCACCGCTGAGCTTGACGTCACGAACCTTGTACTTCTCACCTTCGTTGACGTTGACGGTAATGTAGACGTGCTTCTTGTCCGGGGTGATGGACACCTGGGTCGAAGCGATGTCCATGTTGATGTAGCCACGGTCCAGGTAGTAGGAGCGCAGGCGTTCCAGGTCACCGGAGAGTTTTTCACGGGCGTACTTGTCATCGTTCTTGAAGAACGACAACCAGTTGGTGGTCTTGAGTTCGAACAGGTCGACCAGGTCTTCATCAGGGAACTTGGTGTTGCCCACGACGTTGATGTGCTGGATGGCGGCCACGGTGCCTTCGTTGATGTTGACCTTCAGGCCCACACGGTTACGAGGCTGGGGGATCACTTCGGTTTCCACGGTCGCGGAGTAGCGGCCCTGGGCAACGTACTGGCGTTGCAACTCGTTACGCACGCCCTCAAGGGTTGCGCGCTGGAAGATCTCGCCCTCGGCCAGGCCCGATTGCTTCAGGCCCTTCATCAGGTCTTCAGTGGAGATGGCCTTGTTACCTTCGATCGCGATACTCGCGACGGAAGGTCGCTCGACGACCGTGATGACCAGGACGTTACCTTCGCGACCCAGTTGGATATCTTGAAAGAACCCCGTTTTGAACAGCGCACGAGTGGATTCCACCAGGCGACGATCATCCGCCTGTTCCCCGACGTTCAACGGCAAGGCACCAAAGACGCTACCCGCGGAAACCCGCTGGAGGCCGTTGACGCGAATATCGGAGATGGTGAAGGACTCGGCGTGAACTTCGGCGATCATCAATACGGTGAGAACCGCAGTTAGCAGCAGACGTTTCATGAAGTCCTTTCTTATTCCAACTGGCAATAAACAAACTGCCGCAAAATGCGGCAGATTCGCAATTCAGCGAAGCGTTACAGACGTCCCAGATCGTTGACCAGGGCTAACAACATCACCCCGACCACCAAACTGATACCAATCTGTATCCCCCAACCCTGCACCCGATCCGACAAGGGGCGACCACGCACCCACTCGACCAGATAAAACAGCAGATGCCCCCCATCCAATACTGGAATGGGCAGCAAATTCAGAACCCCAAGGCTAATACTCAGATAAGCCAGGAAATTCAGGAAATCCGCGACACCCGACTGGGCAGAAGCGCCCGCCACTTTAGCAATGGTTATCGGTCCACTCAAGTTTTTTACCGAGAGCTCACCGAACAACATTTTCTTGAGGGATTCGAGGGTCAGCACGCTCATGGTCCAGGTGCGTTTCGCACCCTCGCCAATCGCGGCCAAAGGCCCGAAACTGACCTCTCGCACCATCGATGGCGGCCATTCGACACCTTTGACCCCGGCACCCAGGTATCCGCCGGCCGCCTTGGCTTCCCCTCGCACCGACAAGGTCACGGGGACGTCGATTTGAGCACCCTCGCGCTCAACCTTCAGCACAATTTTGGTATCAGGGCGCACACGCACCAGGTCGACCACCTGCTGCCAGTCACCCAGCGCCTGACCATCAAGGGCCAACAGGCGATCACCGGTTTTCAGGCCAGCAGCCTGGGCCGGCCCCTTTGGATCGAGTTCGGCCAGCACCGGCGGCAAGGCCGGACGCCAAGGGCGGATCCCCAGGGATTTGATCGGATCGGGCTCATCGGCGCCCTTGAGCCAATGGTCCAGCGCCAATGCCCGCGGGGTTTCGGCGCTGGAGTCCTGGTCACGCACCACCACATTGACGGTGCCGCTTTCACCCAGGCGACGCACCAACTGCAAATTGACCGCGCCCCACCCTGTGGTGGGTTCGCCATCAATCGATACAATTTCCTGCCCTGCCGTCAGGCCCGCCTTGGCCGCGATGCTGTCGGCTTCGACCGCGCCAATGACCGGGCGCACCTGCTGGCTGCCCAGCATGGCCAAAACCCAGAAGAACACCATCGCCAACAGGAAGTTGGCAATCGGCCCCGCCGCGACAATCGCGATACGCTGACGAACGGTCTTGCGATTGAAGGATTGGTCCAATTGGTCTGCAGGCACTTCGCCTTCCCGCTCATCGAGCATCTTGACGTAGCCGCCCAACGGGATAGCAGCAATGACAAACTCAGTGCCGCGGCGATCATGCCAGCGCAACAACGGCATGCCGAAACCGACGGAAAAGCGCAATACCTTGACGCCGCAACGACGCGCCACCCAGAAGTGGCCGAATTCGTGGAAGGTCACCAACACACCCAGAGCAACCAGGGTGCCGACAATCATGTAGAGCGCACTCATCTAATTTCTCCGCATTTCAATCCAATGCCTGAAGACTCAAACCTGCCCGCGGCCTAACCCGCATTGCGATCCAACCAATGCCCGGCCAGGGCTCGGGCCTTGGTGTCGGCCTCAAACACCGCCTCCAGGTCATTCACTGCCACTACCGGCTCACGCGCCAGGACGTCCTCGATGATACTCGCGATCTGCGGAAAGCGGATGCGCCGTTCAAGAAACGCCGCCACGGCCACTTCGTTGGCCGCGTTAAGCATCGCCGGGGCACTGTTACCCGCCTCGGCCGCTTGCCGCGCCAGGCGCAAACAAGGGAAACGCTGCTCGTCTGGAGCTTCGAAGTCCAGGCGCGCAATTGCAAACAGGTCCAACGGTGCTACGCCGGAATCAATCCGCTCAGGCCACGCCAAGGCGTTGGCGATCGGTGTGCGCATGTCCGGGTTACCCAACTGCGCCAACACCGAGCCATCCACGTAATCGACCAGGGAATGGATCACACTTTGTGGATGAATGACCACCTCAACCTGGTCAGGCCGCGCATCGAACAGCCAGCATGCCTCGATCAACTCCAGGCCCTTGTTCATCATGCTCGCCGAATCCACGGAGATTTTGCGCCCCATGGACCAGTTCGGGTGAGCGCATGCCTGATCGGGAGACACATGGTCCAGCTCGGCCGACGGAGTCTGGCGGAATGGGCCACCCGATGCCGTCAGCAAAATCCGGCGCACGCCGACCTGGCTCAAGCCGCGGGCAAAATCACCGGGCATGCACTGGAAGATGGCGTTGTGCTCGCTGTCCAGAGGCAGCAGCACCGCGCCGCTCTTACGCACCGCCTGCATAAAGAGTGCGCCGGACATGACCAAGGCTTCTTTGTTGGCCAGCAGGATTTTCTTGCCAGCATCGACTGCCGCCAAGGTCGGGCGCAAACCGGCTGCACCGACAATCGCCGCCACGACGGTATCCACGTCCGCATCGGCCGAGACCTGGCACAACCCTGCCTCGCCGACCAATACCTGAGTAGCCAGCCCGGCAGCCCGCAGATCCTCCTGCAGATTACGAGCCGCAGCCGCCTCAGGCACCACGGCAAAGCGCGGCGAGTGACGCACGCACAAGGCCAGCAACTCGCGCAAACGCGTGAAGCCGGTCAGGGCAAAAACTTGATAGCGATCGGGGTGACGCGCTATGACATCAAGGGTACTGAGCCCGACCGAGCCGGTCGCGCCCAGCACCGTAACCTGCTGCAGGCGGCTCACGAAGCGATCATCCACAACAGCACGGCAAAAATAGGCAGCGCAGCGGTGAGGCTGTCGATACGGTCAAGCACACCGCCATGGCCTGGCAGCAGGTTACTGCTGTCCTTGATGCCCGCCTGGCGTTTGAACATGCTCTCGGTAAGGTCGCCCACCACCGAGATGAAGACGACAATAGCCGTCCCCAGCAAGGCCAGAAGCACTTCCTTTACCGACCAGTCACGCACCACACCGACCACCAAGGTGATCAGCAGCGTCAAGGCCAGGCCGCCGTATACGCCTTCCCAGCTCTTGCCGGGGCTGACGGCCGGGGCCAGCTTGCGTTTGCCAAAGGCTCTACCCGAGAAGTAGGCACCAATATCAGCACCCCATACCAACACCATTACAGCCAGGATCAATTCGTTGCCCAGCGGGTAACGCTTGATTTCCACCAGCCCTTGCCAGGCCGGCAACAGGATCGCCAGGCCGATCACCAGCTTGCAGGCCACGCTGGACCATTGGCCACTGGTGCGTGGATAGGTGAGTACCAGGAACGTCGCCAACGCCCACCACAACACTGCTGCTCCCAGCACCCAGGGCGCGATGTCCGGCAGGATGTACATGAAGAACAACAACAGCGCGACCACGGCGGTGTAGGCCACACGCGGCAACTGGTTGACGAAACCTGCCAGGCGCGCCCATTCCCACGCCCCAAGGGTCACGACCAAGCCGATGAACAGCGCAAAGCCGGAACCGTCGAGCAGGAAAAAACCGCACAAGGCAATCGGCAGCAGGATCAGCGCCGTGATGATTCGTTGTTTAAGCATTTAAACCCGGGCTCCAGCTTCGATCTGCTCGCTCGTTTTACCGAAACGACGCTGACGGGAAGCGAAATCGGCCAGTGCATTACGCATGGCATCGTGTTTGAAGTCCGGCCAGAACAGGTCGGAGAAGTACAGCTCGGTGTAGGCCAGCTGCCACAGCAGGAAATTGCTGATGCGATGCTCGCCACCGGTACGAATGCACAAGTCCGGCAACGGTAGGTCGCCGGTCACCAGGCAGGTTTGCAACAGTTCGGGCGTGATGTCGTCCGGGCGCAGATGGCCGGCCTGCACTTCGCGGGCCAGCCGCTGTGCAGCCTGGGCGATATCCCACTGGCCACCGTAGTTGGCTGCGATCTGCAGTACAAAACGGTTACTGCCGGCAGTGATGGCCTCGGCTTCGCGCATGGCCGTTTGCAGCTCCGGATGGAACCGCGAACGATCACCAATGATGCGCAGACTGATGTTGTTGTCATTGAGGCGCTTGGCCTCACGACGCAAGGCCTTGAAGAACAGGTCCATCAAGGCGCTGACCTCATCGGCGGGCCGCTGCCAGTTCTCACTGGAAAACGCGAACAAGGTCAGCACTTCGACCTTGGCCTCGGCGCACACTTCAATCACCGCCCTTACCGCGTCAACACCCGCTTTATGCCCGGCAACACCCGGCATAAAGCGTTTTTTCGCCCAGCGATTATTCCCATCCATGATGATCGCGACATGGCGCGGCACCACGGAGGGCACAGTCTGCTTGGTCTTTTCCATGAAGGCGTCCTGACCCCTTATACGGCCATCAGGTCCTTTTCTTTTTCTTCGGTCGCCTTGGTAATCTGGGCTTCGGCGTCCTTGGTCAGCTTGTCGATATCAGCGACGGCACGGCGCTCTTCGTCTTCGCTGATTTCCTTATCCTTGACCAGTTTCTTCAGGTCGCCCAGCGCATCGCGGCGGATGTTACGCACGGCAACGCGCGCATCTTCAGCAGCACTGCGCGCCTGCTTGGTGAAGCCCTTTCGGGTTTCTTCGGTCAGGGCTGGCATGGAGATCAGCAGCAACTCGCCCAGGTTGGTCGGGTTGAGGTTCAGGCCGGCACTCTGGATAGCCTTGTCGACAGCCGCGAGCATGTTGCGCTCGAAGGCCACAACTTGCAGGGTGCGCGAATCCTTCACGGTCACGTTGGCTACACCGCTCAGCGGGGTGTCGGAACCGTAGTAAGGCACCATCACGCTGCCCAGGATGCTTGGGTGCGCCTTGCCAGTACGGATCTGGCCAAAGGCGTGGCTCAAGGATTCCAGGGATTTCTGCATACGCGCCTGGGCGTCTTTCTTGATTTCGTTGATCATTGTTGGCCTTCCTCGATCAGAGTCCCTTCTGCGCCGCCGTGTACGATATTCAGCAGGGCGCCGGGCTTGTTCATGTTAAATACGCGCAGCGGCATCTTGTGGTCGCGGCACAGGCAGATAGCGGTCAGGTCCATGACACCCAGCTTGCGATCCAGTACTTCATCGTAGGTCAGATGATCGAACTTCTCGGCATGCGGGTCTTTGAATGGGTCTGCAGTGTAAACGCCATCCACCTTGGTCGCTTTCAACACCACGTCGGCATCGATTTCGATAGCACGCAGGCATGCGGCCGAGTCGGTGGTGAAGAACGGGTTACCTGTGCCAGCGGCAAAGATCACCACTTCCTTGGAGTTCAGGTGGCGCATGGCTTTGCGGCGATCATAATGATCTGTCACGCCAACCATGGAAATAGCCGACATCACAATGGCCGAGATATTGGCGCGCTCCAAGGCGTCGCGCATGGCCAAGGCGTTCATCACAGTGGCCAGCATGCCCATGTGGTCGCCGGTAACCCGGTCCATACCGGCAGCACTGAGTGCCGCACCGCGGAACAGGTTGCCACCACCAATCACCAGGCCGACCTGCACACCGATACCGACCAATTGGCCGACTTCCAGCGCCATGCGGTCAAGCACCTTGGGGTCGATCCCGAACTCTTCCGAGCCCATCAGGGCCTCGCCGCTGAGCTTGAGTAGAATGCGTTTATAGCGAGCCTGATAACCACTGCCCTGCTGAGCCATTGCGAATCTCTCCTGCGGCGTATTTTTTAAAAAATTCTTGGCGAGCCGTTTACGGCTTGCGTTCACTCTAGCTGGACGCTGTCACAGCGCCATCGGAACACGGCTTTGTAAGCCAGTTCCGAGAGGAAACCAAATAAAATTGGCCTTCCCATTTGAAAAGAGGCTGCGCGCGTGAGCGGGCAGCCTCTTTCGGCGACAGTTTGGAACTGTCTTATTGCTTGGCGGCAGCCAGCTGGGCAGCAACTTCTTCAGCGAAGTTGTCGACCGGCTTCTCGATGCCTTCGCCTACTTTGAAGTAAGTGAAGGAAACGATTTCAGCACCGGCTTTCTTGGCCAGTTCGCCAACCTTGATTTCAGGGTTCTTGACGAACGCCTGCTCAACCAGGCTTGCTTCGGCCAGGAACTTGCTGATACGGCCCTTGACCATGTTCTCAACAATGTTTTCTGGCTTGCCTTTGATTTTTTCTTCGTTCAGCTGCAGGAACACAGCTTTTTCACGCTCGATCGCTTCGGCCGAAACTTCCGAAGGCAGCAGGAACTCAGGGTTGCTTGCAGCAACGTGCATCGCGATGTCTTTGGCCAGCTCAACGTCGCCGCCTTTCAGAACAACTGCAACACCGATCTTGTTACCGTGCAGGTAACCACCAACCACATCACCCTCAACGCGAACCAGGCGACGGATGTTGACGTTTTCGCCAACCTTGCCGACCAGTACCAGGCGAGCTGCTTCTTGAGCTTCGATCAGAGGCTCAACAGTGGTCAGCTTGTCAGCGAAAGCTTTTTCGACGCTGGCAGCAACGAATGCTTTGAAGTCGTCCTGCAGAGCCAGGAAGTCGGTCTGGGAGTTCACTTCCAGCAGAACGGCGGATTTGCCGTCTTCTTTCAGAGCGATAGCGCCTTCAGCAGCCACGTTGCCTGCTTTCTTGGCAGCCTTGATGGCGCCGGAAGCACGCATGTCATCAATGGCTTTTTCGATGTCGCCGCCGGCCTTGGTCAAGGCCTTTTTGCAATCCATCATGCCTTCGCCAGTACGCTCACGCAGTTCTTTAACCAACGCTGCAGTAATCTCTGCCATTTCAAAATCCTCTTGGATAGGTTTTCAACCATTCCACCCGATCAAACGGGCGATCAATTCTTCCCGAATCTCCGTTGTAGGCCGCTGCACGTTACAAATAATGTAGCTGCGCTGCCGACAAATGGTTTTCGAGGTGGCAAAAAGGGGGCCAAGCCCCCTTTTTGCTTACTGAGTCAACGCCAGGGCGTCAGTTACTCAGCGGCAGCTACCGGAGCTTCTTCAACGAACTGCTCGGTACCGCCAGCAACGTGGTTGCGGCCACGGATTACAGCGTCAGCCATCGAACCCATGTACAGCTGGATAGCGCGGATTGCGTCATCGTTGCCTGGGATGATGTAGTCAACGCCTTCCGGGCTGCTGTTGGTATCGACTACGCCGATAACCGGGATGCCCAGCTTGTTGGCTTCGGTGATCGCGATGCGCTCGTGATCAACGTCGATCACGAACAGTGCGTCAGGCAGACCGCCCATGTCCTTGATACCACCCAGGGAACGATCGAGCTTTTCCAGGTCACGGGAGCGCATCAGCGCTTCTTTCTTGGTCAGCTTGGCGAAAGTACCGTCTTCGGCTTGTACTTCAAGGTCACGCAGACGCTTGATGGAAGCACGGATGGTTTTGAAGTTGGTCAGCATGCCGCCCAACCAGCGGTGATCGACGTACGGCGAACCGCAACGTGCTGCTTCTTCAGCAACGATCTTGCCAGCGGAACGCTTGGTGCCGACGAACAGGATCTTGTTTTTGCCCTGGGCCAGACGCTCTACGAAAGTCAGCGCTTCGTTGAACATTGGCAGGGTTTTTTCAAGGTTGATAATGTGAATCTTGTTACGCGCGCCGAAAATGTACTTACCCATTTTCGGGTTCCAGTAACGGGTCTGGTGACCGAAGTGCACACCGGCCTTCAGCATATCGCGCATGTTGACTTGGGACATGATAGTTCCTTAATAAGTCGGGTTTGGCCTCCACGTATCCCAATGACCAACCAGCGGCATCAAGGCCTCCGGCACCCAGGTCATCGTGTCGACACGTGTGTGGATTTAAGCTTTGCGGGGTATCCCCGGAAAGCGGCGCATTTTATACCACAGCATCGGCAAAAACGAAACCCGCAATCACATTTGCCGGTCGCCGCCTTTGCGTAAGCCCTTGAATACAGCCAACATGCCTCTACCTCATAGAGAGAAGCGATCACCAGACGCGCATGATTTGCCAGCATCGTCTGTTAGAATCGCGTTTTTTGGGACTTGCGCGAATGTTGTAACCCTTTGTCGCGCCCCCGTGAACCGTATTGATTTCAGCGCGTCGCGCTAGAGAGAGCCTGTATGACCGTTACCTTGAAAACCGCCGAAGACATCGCAGGCATGCGCGTTGCCGGCAAACTGGCTGCCGACGTGCTGGAAATGATCGCCGAACACGTCAAGCCCGGCGTCACCACCGAAGCGCTGGACCGTATCTGCCACGACTATATAGTCGACGTGCAAAAAGCCATCCCTGCCCCGCTGAATTACAAAGGTTTCCCCAAGTCGATCTGCACCTCGATCAACCACGTGGTCTGCCACGGCATTCCGGGCGACAAACCACTGAAAGACGGCGACACCCTGAACATCGACGTTACGGTGATCAAGGATGGTTACCACGGCGATACCAGCCGCATGTTCCACGTCGGTAACGTGCCAGTGTGGGCCGAGCGCCTGTCCCAGGTCACCCAGGAATGCATGTACAAGGCCATCGAGATCGTCAAACCCGGCTGCCGCCTGGGTGACATTGGCGAAGTGATCCAGAAGCACGCGGAAAAGAACGGCTTCTCGGTGGTGCGCGAATTCTGCGGCCATGGTATCGGCAAAGTGTTCCACGAAGAGCCGCAGATTCTGCACTACGGCCGTGCGGGCACCGGCATGGAACTCAAGGCCGGCATGACCTTCACCATCGAACCGATGATCAACCAGGGCAAGGCCGACACCAAGGTGTTGGGCGACGGCTGGACCGCCATCACCAAGGACCGCAAGCTCTCGGCCCAGTGGGAACACACCTTGCTGGTCACCGACACCGGTTATGAGATCTTCACCCTGCGCGCCGACGACACCATTCCACGCGTTTCGGCCTGAAGGCTGCCCAGGTTTTCCCACAGCGTGTTGTGACTGACTGATAGATAGAAAGGAAAGCCGATCGATGCCCCAGGTGGATCCCGAACTCTTCGACCGTGGCCAGTTCCAGGCCGAACTGGCATTGAAGGCAAGCCCCATCGCCGCCTTCAAGAAGGCCATCCGCCAAGCCCGCGAGGTGCTCGATGCGCGCTTTCGCAGTGGCCGGGATATTCGCCGCCTGATCGAAGACCGCGCCTGGTTCGTCGATAACATCCTGCAAAAGGCCTGGGAGCAGTTCAATTGGAGTTTCGACGCCGATATCGCCCTGGTGGCGGTCGGCGGCTACGGTCGCGGCGAACTGCACCCCTACTCCGACATTGACCTGCTGATCCTGCTGGACAAAGCCGATCACGAGACCTTTCGCGATTCCATCGAGCGCTTTCTGACGTTGCTGTGGGACATCGGCCTGGAAGTCGGCCAGAGCGTACGCTCGGTGGACGAATGCGCGGAAGAGGCCCGTGCGGACCTGACGGTGGTCACCAACCTGATGGAAAGCCGCACCATCTGTGGCCCCGAGCGCCTGCGCCAGCGCATGCTCGAAGTCACCAGCACCGCACACATGTGGCCAAGCAAAGACTTTTTCCTGGCCAAGCGCGCCGAACAAAAAGCCCGGCACCACAAGTACAACGACACCGAATACAACCTGGAACCCAACGTCAAAGGCTCACCGGGCGGGCTGCGGGATATCCAGACGATTTTGTGGGTAGCGCGCCGCCAATACGGCACGCTGAACCTGCGCGCCCTGGCTGGCGAAGGCTTTCTGGTGGAGAGCGAAAACACTCTGCTGGCCTCGTCCCAGGAATTCCTGTGGAAGGTGCGCTACGCCCTGCACATGCTGGCTGGTCGTTCCGAAGACCGCCTGCTCTTCGACCACCAGCGCTCTATCGCTACCCTTCTGGGCTTTGAAGGCGAAGATGCGAAGACCAGCATCGAGAGCTTCATGCAGCAGTACTACCGGGTGGTCATGAGCATTGCTCAGCTCAGCGACTTGATCATCCAGCACTTCGAAGAAGTGATCCTGGCTCCCGAAGATGAAGCGCCGCCGCAGCCGATCAACGCGCGTTTCCAACTGCATGACGGCTATATCGAAGCGCGTAACGACAACGTGTTCCGCCGCACACCGTTCGCCATGCTGGAAATCTTTGTGTTGATGGCCCAGCAGCCGGAGATCAAAGGCGTGCGCGCCGACACCATCCGCTTGCTGCGGGAAAACCGTCACCTGATCGACGACGACTTTCGCAACGATATCCGTAACACCAGCCTGTTTATCGAGCTGTTCAAGTGCCGCATCGGCATCCATCGCAACCTGCGGCGCATGAACCGCTACGGCATTCTCGGGCGCTACCTGCCGGAGTTCGGCTTTATCGTCGGGCAGATGCAACACGACCTGTTCCATATCTATACCGTCGATGCCCACACCCTGAACCTGATCAAGCATCTGCGTAAGTTGCAGTACACCCAGGTGTCAGAGAAATTCCCGCTGGCCAGTAAGCTGATGGCCAAGCTGCCCAAGCCCGAGTTGATTTACCTGGCCGGCTTGTACCACGACATCGGCAAGGGCCGGCATGGCGACCACTCGGAGATCGGCGCGGTCGATGCCGAAGCCTTCTGCCAGCGCCACCAGTTGCCGGTGTGGGACAGCCGCCTGATTGTCTGGCTGGTGCAGAACCACCTGGTGATGTCGACCACGGCCCAGCGCAAGGACTTGTCCGACCCGCAGGTGATTCACGACTTTGCCGGCATCGTCGGCGATGAGACCCGCCTGGATTACCTGTATGTGCTGACCGTCTCCGACATCAACGCCACCAACCCGACGCTGTGGAATTCCTGGCGCGCCAGCCTGTTGCGCCAGCTGTACACCGAGACCAAGCGCGCCCTGCGCCGTGGCCTGGAGAACCCGGTGGACCGCGAAGAGCAGATCCGCCGCACCCAAAGCGCAGCCCTGGATATCCTGGTGCGCGGCGGTAACGACCCGGACGACGTCGAGCAACTCTGGTCGCAACTGGGTGACGATTACTTCCTGCGCCACACCGCCGGCGACGTGGCCTGGCACAGCGACGCGATCCTGCAGCAACCCGCCGATGGTGGCCCGTTGGTCTTGATCAAGGAAACCACCCAGCGCGAATTCGAAGGCGGCACGCAGATCTTCATCTACGCCCCCGACCAGCACGATTTCTTTGCCGTGACCGTGGCGGCCATGGACCAGCTCAACCTGAACATCCATGACGCCCGGGTCATCACCTCCAGCAGCCAGTTCACCCTCGACACCTACATCGTGCTCGACACCGACGGCGACTCGATTGGCGATAACCCGGCGCGGGTGAAAAAGATCCGCGAAGGTCTTACCGAAGCCCTGCGCAACCCCGACGACTACCCCACCATCATCCAGCGCCGGGTGCCGCGCCAGCTCAAGCACTTTGCCTTTGCGCCCCAGGTGACCATCTCCAACGACGCACAGCGACCGGTGACGGTGCTGGAGCTCAGCGCACCGGATCGCCCGGGCCTGCTGGCACGCATCGGCGGGATTTTCCTGGAGTTCGACCTGTCGTTGCAGAACGCCAAGATTGCGACCCTGGGCGAGCGTGTGGAAGACGTGTTCTTTATCACCGATGCCGATAACCAGCCGCTGTCCGACCCGCAGCTGTGCCTGCGTTTGCAAGCGGCGATCGTGGAGCAATTGAGCGTGAGCCAGGAACCCGGCGTCGAGCTGACACGCCTGACCATTTGAATTCTTAACTTTGTGAACAGGAGTCATGTGGGAGCTGGCTTGCCTGCGATGCAGACACCTCGGTGCGTCAGGTCGACCGCAGTGAGGCCATCGCAGGCAAGCCAGCTCCCACAGGATCCGCGCTCACCGTGACAGAGGCTTATATGAACAACGCCCTTAACCAGTTGCAGCCCTACCCCTTCGAGAAACTGCGCGCTCTGCTCGGCAGCGTGACGCCGAACCCGGACAAGCGCCCGATTGCGCTATCCATCGGCGAGCCCAAGCACACCTCACCGGCCTTCGTTGCCGAGGCCTTGAGCAATAACCTCGATCAAATGGCGGTGTACCCCACCACCTTGGGTATTCCGGCCCTGCGCGAAGCCATCGGCGCCTGGTGCGAACGTCGCTTCAACGTGCCCAAGGGCTGGCTGGACCCGGCACGCAACATCCTGCCGGTCAACGGTACGCGCGAGGCGCTGTTTGCCTTCACCCAGACCGTGGTCAACCGTGGCGACGACGCGCTGGTGGTGAGCCCCAACCCGTTCTACCAGATCTACGAAGGCGCCGCGTTCCTGGCCGGGGCCAAGCCGCATTACCTGCCGTGCCTGGACAGCAATGGCTTCAACCCGGACTTCGACGCCGTCTCCCCCGACATCTGGAAACGTTGCCAGATCCTGTTCCTGTGCTCCCCAGGCAACCCGACCGGCGCGCTGATCCCGGTCGACACCCTGAAAAAACTCATCGCCCTGGCCGACGAATATGACTTCGTCATCGCCGCCGACGAGTGCTACAGCGAGTTGTACTTCGACGAGCAAACCCCACCGCCGGGCCTGCTCAGCGCCTGCGTCGAGCTGGGGCGCCAGGACTTCAAGCGTTGCGTGGTGTTCCACAGCCTGTCCAAGCGCTCCAACCTGCCAGGCCTGCGCTCAGGCTTCGTGGCCGGCGACGCCGAGATCCTCAAGGCCTTTTTGCTGTACCGCACCTACCACGGCTGCGCGATGCCCGTGCAAACCCAGCTTGCAAGCATTGCGGCCTGGCAGGACGAAGCCCACGTACTGGCCAACCGCGACCTGTACCGCGAGAAGTTCGACGCGGTGCTGGCGATCCTCAAGCCGGTGCTGGACGTGCAAAGCCCGGACGGCGGCTTTTACCTGTGGCCGAATGTAGAGGGTGACGACGCCACTTTCTGCCGCGATTTGTTCGTGGAAGAACATGTGACGGTGGTGCCGGGCTCTTACCTGTCGCGCGAAGTGGACGGCTTTAACCCTGGCGCGGGGCGTGTGCGCCTGGCATTGGTTGCGCCGTTAGCCGAATGCGTGGAAGCGGCTGAGCGGATTCGCGACTTTATCCAGCGTCGCCGTTAAGGGCCTACCGGTCACTTCATGTGACCCAAATTCGCCTCGCTCATATCCAACTCCGCCAACACCTCCCTCAACACGTCATCACCAATCTGGTGATGACGGCTCAAGCTGTACAACTCCAACCGTTGCGCGCGTAGGGCCTTGAGCCGCAGCTTGCGCTCCAATTGGTCCATCTGCAGCGCCAGCGCCTGGGCTTCAGCCGAATCATTAAACACGTCCAGTTGATGACGATACTCCGCCATCAGCCGCGCCTTGAGCTCGGTGGCCAGTGCCGCTTGAGCGGCGTCCGGTGTTTCGGCTTCAGCGGGTTCCTGGGCCTCCAGTGCATGGATTGCAGCCACGGCGGTCTTTTTCCAGGCCTCGCGCACTTCGTTGTGGCGTTTTTCATCCGGGCCTTTTTCGACGCCACGCAGCAGTAACGGCAGCGCGATGCAGGCAGCGACCAGCGACAGCAGGATCACCCCGGCAGCGATAAAGATCAGCAGGTCACGCTCAGGGAAATCCTGGCCCGGCGCCAGCAACAAGGGCACCGACATGACGCCCGCCAGGGTCACCGCTCCGCGAACACCGCCGACGGTCAGTAACCAGCAGGAGCGGGCCGTCGGCACCAGGGTCAGCGCGCTTTTGCCACGCAGCCTGCGCAGCAACCCCGACAGCCGCCAGATGCTCTGCACCCAGATAAAGCGCAATACCACCAGCACCAGAAAGATCGCCACCACATCCAGGCAGCGATACATCAAGGTGGGCCACAGCGTGGTTTCATGACTGACCACAGCCTTGATGATGTCCGGCAGTTGCAGGCCGAGCAGCAGGAAAATCAGGCCATTGAAGGCAAACTCCAGCAGCGACCAGACGCTGCGGTTGAGCAAACGCGTGCTGGTCTGGCGCGGCAGCAGGTCGAGCCAGCTTTGCATCATGCCCGCCGCCACCGCCGAGAGAATGCCGGACGCGCCCAGGCGTTCAGCCAGTACGTACGCAGCAAAGGGCAGCAGCAACATGAACACCACATGGGTCGCCGGGTCATCCCAACCGCGCGCGATCATCCAGGCGCGCAGGCGGCCGACCAGCCAGCTCAGCGCCACGCCGATCGCCAACCCACCCACTGCCACCAGTACAAACGTCAGGCTGGCATCCGCCAGGGAAAAGACCCCGGTCAACGCCGCGGCCAGGGCAAATTTGAAGGTCACCAGGCCCGACGCGTCATTCATCAAGGCTTCGCCCTGGAGCATGTGCATCAGCGGCTTGGGCAAACGATTCTGGGAAATGGCCGACACTGCCACGGCGTCCGTCGGGGATAAAACCGCTGCCAGGGCAAAGGCCACCGGCAAGGGGATCGAGGGCAGCAACCAATGAATAAAGTAACCAGCGCCCACCACGGTGAACAGCACCAGCCCCACCGCCAACGTCAGGATCGGACCACGCAGGCGCCACAACTCGCGCTTGGGCATGCGCCAACCATCGGAAAACAGCAGCGGTGGCAGGAACAGAAACAGGAACAGCTCCGGGTCCAGCGCCACATGCAGCCCCAACGTGGGCCAGGCCAGCAAGGCGCCGGCGGCGATCTGCACCAGAGGCAACGGCAGTGGGATGATGCGCCCGACCAGGCGCGAAAGGCTGACCAGCATCAGCAGGATAAGAACGGTGTAGGCGGTTTGCATAACGCGGGTTTCCCGGACAATCGACTTGCAACGACACATCAGGCAACAACTGGCCGTTGAAGTGCCATATTACCCGGCTATGTTACCTGGCTATGTTACTCGCCTATGCTGCGCACTGGCACTTTGCGCAAAAGTCGCACGCTGTTGACGAGCGGCGCCGAAACCCGCTGGTCGTGGCATAATCGGCGATCTTTCATTTTCATACGTCCAAAGGGGGGCAATTCCTTGAGTGCTTCAAGCAAAACCTTGCACCTTTTCGGCATCAAAGCCTGCGACACCATGAAAAAGGCGCGCACCTGGCTCGATGAGCACGGGGTGAGCTATGAGTTCCATGACTACAAAACAGCCGGTATCGACCGCGAACACTTGACCCAATGGTGCAACGAGCACGGTTGGCAGGTGGTTTTGAACCGTGCGGGCACCACCTTTCGCAAACTCGAAGACGAACGCAAAGCCGATCTCGATCAGTCGAAAGCCATTGAATTGATGCTCGCACAACCCTCGATGATCAAGCGCCCGGTGCTCGATCTCGGTGACAGAACCCTGATTGGCTTCAAGCCAGATAGTTATTCGGCGGCCCTCAAGTAGGCCAGCCTTCCATTTTTGTAGAGGTAACAGCATGTCCAATTCCCTGTTCAGCCTGGGCTTCGGCGTCGGCACTCAGAACCGCCAAGGTGCTTGGCTGGAAGTGTTTTACGCACAGCCCTTGCTCAACCCGTCGGCTGAAATCGTTGCCGCCATCGCACCGATCCTCGGTTACACCGAAGGCAACCAGGCGATCACCTTCACCGTGAGCCAGGCCCTGCAACTGGCCGACGCGCTCAAAGGCGTCGATGCTACCCAGGCCGCCCTGCTCAGCCGCCTGGCCGAAAGCCACACGCCGCTGGTCGCGACCTTGCTGGCCGAAGACGCAGCGCTGACCTCCACGCCTGAGGCCTACCTCAAGCTGCACCTGCTGTCCCATCGCCTGGTCAAGCCCCACGGCCTGAGCCTGGCCGGGGTGTTCCCGCAGTTGCCGAACGTGGCCTGGACCAGCCAGGGCGCTATCGACATCAATGAACTGGCCGAGCGCCAACTGGAAGCGCGCCTGCGTGGCGACCTGCTGGAAGTGTTCTCGGTGGACAAGTTCCCGAAAATGACCGACTACGTCGTACCGGCTGGCGTGCGTATCGCTGACGCTGCACGTATCCGCCTGGGCGCGTACGTAGGCGAAGGCACCACCGTGATGCACGAAGGCTTCGTCAACTTCAATGCGGGCACCGAAGGCCCGGGCATGATCGAAGGCCGCGTATCGGCGGGCGTATTCGTCGGCAAGGGCTCGGACCTGGGCGGCGGTTGCTCCACCATGGGCACCCTGTCGGGCGGCGGCAATATCGTGATCAAGGTGGGCGAAGGCTGCCTGATCGGCGCCAACGCCGGTACCGGTATCCCATTGGGCGACCGCAACACCGTGGAGTCGGGCCTGTACATCACCGCCGGCACCAAGGTTGCCCTGCTGGATGAGCAGAACCAACTGGTCAAGGTGGTCAAGGCGCGTGAGTTGGCTGGCCAGCCAGACCTGCTGTTCCGTCGTAACTCCGAGACCGGTGCCGTGGAGTGCAAAACCCACAAATCGGCCATCGAACTGAACGAAGCGCTGCACGCTCACAACTAAGCAGCCACTCGATGCCACTAGCGGCCGCACCTTCGGGGGCGGCTCGCTTATACGAGTCTTGATCACCATGCTTGTGCCCTCCCCCTGGCGCGCCGATTTCCCGGCCATCGCCACCCTGCAACGGCAAGACCAGACCTATCTGGACAGCGCCGCGACCACGCAAAAACCCCAAGCCCTGCTGGATGCCATCAGTCATTACTACGCCAATGGCGCAGCCAATGTGCACCGTGCTCAGCATTTGCCCGGAGCCCATGCGACCCAGGCGTTCGAAGACAGCCGCAGCAAGGTCGCGCAGTGGTTGAACGCAGGTGACAGCGGGCAGGTCGTGTTTACCCACGGCGCAACCTCTGCGCTGAACCTCCTGGCCTATGGCCTGGAGCACTTATTCAATGCGGGCGATGAGATTGCCATCAGCGCCCTGGAACACCACGCCAACCTGTTGCCCTGGCAGCAATTGGCCAAACGCCGCGCACTCACACTGGTGGTCTTGCCTCTGGACGATGACGGCGTCATCGACCTGGACGCCGCGGCCAGCTTGGTTGGCCCACGCACACGCTTGCTGGCGGTGAGCCAGTTATCCAACGTGCTCGGTGCCTGGCAGCCGCTGCCAGCCTTGCTGACGATGGCCCAGGCACACGGCGCCCTCACGGTGGTGGACGGCGCCCAAGGCATCGTCCATGGCCGTCACGACGTGCAGGCCCTGGGCTGCGACTTCTACGTATTTTCCAGCCACAAACTCTACGGCCCGGACGGCGTGGGTGTGCTGTATGGCCGTAATGAGGCCCTGCACCACCTGCGCCACTGGCAGTTCGGCGGCGAGATGGTGCAACAGGCCGACTACCACAGCGCCAGCTTTCGCCCCGCGCCGCTGGGTTTCGAGGCCGGCACTCCTCCGATTGCCAGTGTGATCGGCCTGGGCGCGAGCCTGGATTACCTGAGTTCACTGGATCCCTCAGCGGTGATCGCCCACGAAGCCGCCCTGCATGACTACCTGCTGCGTGGGCTTAAGGCCCGCAATGGCGTACGCGTGCTGGGATCGCCGCAGGTGGCGCTGGTGAGTTTTGTGGTGGCGGGCGTGCACAACGCCGACCTCGCCCACCTGCTGACCGAGCAAGGCATTGCTGTGCGTGCCGGTCACCACTGCGCAATGCCGCTGTTGAAGGCGATGAATCTGTCAGGCGCCATCCGCGTTTCACTGGCGCTCTACAACGATTCCGACGACCTGGAGCGCTTTTTTGAAGCGTTGGACCAGGCGCTGGACATGCTGCGATGAGCTTGCCGCTGGAGGCACACGCCGCACTGCAAGCCTTCCAGGCCATTGGCAGTTGGGAGCAGCGCGCCCGGGTGCTGATGCAATGGGGTGAACGCTTGCCCGCCCTGGCTGATGACGAAAAGGTCGACGCTAATCTGGTGCACGGTTGCGAAAGCCTGGTGTGGCTGGTGGGGCGCTTGCAGGACGGCCATTGGCAGTTTACGGCGAGCAGCGAGGCGCGGATGATTCGTGGGTTGGTGGCGTTGCTGCTGGCGCGGGTCAATGGGCTGTCGGCTGATGAACTGCAAGCCGTTGACCTGCCTGACTGGTTCAATCAACTGGGCTTGTCGCGCCAGTTATCGCCGTCGCGCAGCAATGGCTTGAATGCCGTACTGCAACGCATGCGAGACCTGACGCGTACACAGAAATAATGTGGGAGCTGGCTTGCCTGCGATAGCGGCGAATCAGTCAGTATTTTCAGTGGCTGACACACCGCTATCGCAGGCAAGCCAGCTCCCACAATTTGGATCTATGTTCGGCAATGAGATTTAGCTGGGTTTGATGCGCTCCGACGGCCTGCGCACTCCCGCCACGATCTTGTCTACCGCCTTGGTGGCCGCCACCATGCCGAACGTGGCTGTGACCATCATCACCGCGCCAAACCCGCCCGCGCAGTCCAGCTTCACGCCATCACCGACAAAACTCTTCTGCAGGCAGATGCTGCCATCAGGCTTGGGGTAGCGCAGTTGCTCGGTGGAAAACACGCACGGCACGCTGTAATGACGAGTCACGGTGCGCGAAAAGCCATAATCGCGGCGCAAGGTAGAGCGCACTTTCGAGGCCAACGGGTCATTGAAGGTGCGGTTCAGGTCACACACCTGGATCAGCGTGGGGTCAATCTGCCCACCGGCGCCGCCGGTGGTGATGATCTGGATCTTGCGGCGCTTGCACCAGGCAATCAGCGCCGCCTTGGCGTTGACCGCGTCGATGCAGTCGATCACACAGTCGATAGTCGGCGTGATGTACTCGGCCATGGTATCGCGGGTGACGAAGTCTGCCACCGCGTGCACGGTGCAATCGGGGTTGATGCCGCGCAGGCGCTCAGCCATCACTTCGACCTTGGGCTTGCCCACGGTGCTGTCCAGGGCATGCAACTGGCGGTTGCTGTTGCTGACGCAGACATCGTCCAGGTCAAACAGCGAAATCTCACCCACCCCGCAGCGGGCAATCGCTTCTGCCGCCCAGGAACCCACGCCGCCGACGCCGACAATCGCCACATGGGCCGCTTTCAAGCGTTCCAGGCCCTCAAGGCCGTACAAGCGGGCAACGCCTGCAAACCGCGGATCTTCTGTACTCATCATCATTACCCCAAAAACCGGCGCGCATTATAGGGCTACGCAGCAGCAAGTTTTAAGCTACAAGTTACAAGTGAAGAACTTAGATGGAGTTTCGCAGACTAACGTCCGGCTTTTCTCTGTCTGCTGTACGCTCAGGGAAGCGCCAGTGTAGGATGCGCGCCGTTCGGCGTAGGCCGACACCTCTTTCGTTCCGCACCCTTTGGAACCCGACATAACCATGGCATCGCGTAAATTTGGACTCAACCTGGTGGTGGTGCTGGCGATTGCCGCGCTGTTCACCGGTTTCTGGGCGCTGATCAACCGCCCGGTCACCGCTCCCAACTGGCCAGATCAGATCTCCGGCTTTTCCTACTCGCCGTTCCAGCAAGGCCAGTACCCGCAGAAAGGCCAGTACCCTACCGACGAACAGATGCGTCAGGACCTTGCGATCATGAGCAAGCTGACGGACAACATCCGTACCTACTCGGTGGACGGCCCCCTGGGGGATATTCCCAAGCTGGCCGAAGAGTTTGGCCTGCGCGTGACCCTGGGGATCTGGATCAGCCCGGACCTTGAGCGTAACGAGCGGGAGATCCAGCGCGCTATCGAGATCGCCAACACCTCGCGCAGTGTCGTGCGCGTAGTGGTGGGCAACGAAGCGTTGTTCCGGGAAGAAATCACCCCCGAAGCCCTGATCGTGCTGCTCGACCGCGTGCGCGCCGCCGTGAAAGTCCCGGTGACCACCTCCGAGCAATGGCACATCTGGGAAAAGAACCCGCAACTGGCCAAGCACGTCGACCTGATCGCCGCGCACATCCTGCCGTTCTGGGAATACATCCCAATGGACAAGGCCGGCCAGTACGTCCTGGACCGCGCCAAGGACCTGAAGAAAGCCTTCCCGAAAAAGCCACTGCTGCTGTCGGAAGTGGGCTGGCCGAGCAACGGCCGTATGCGCGGCGGCAATGAATCGTCGCCGGCAGACCAGGCGATTTACCTGCGTACACTGGTCAACAAGCTCAATCGCCAGGGTTACAACTACTTCGTGATCGAGGCCTTCGACCAGCCGTGGAAGGTCAGCGATGAAGGTTCGGCGGGTGCGTATTGGGGTGTATTCAACGCCGCGCGCCAGCAGAAATTCAATTTTGACGGCCCGGTGGTGGCGATTCCGCAATGGCGGGTACTGGCCATCGGTTCAGTGGTGCTTGCGCTGCTGTCCCTGACCCTGTTGATGATCGATGGCTCGGCCCTGCGCCAGCGTGGCCGCACCTTCCTGACCTTTATTGCGTTCCTGTGCGGGTCGGTGCTGGTCTGGATCGGCTACGACTACAGCCAGCAATACAGCACCTGGTTCAGCGTGACGGTCGGTGTGTTGCTGGCACTCGGCGCCCTGGGCGTGTTCATTGTGTTGCTGACCGAAGCCCATGAGCTGGCAGAAGCAGTCTGGACCCACAAGCGTCGGCGTGAATTCCTGCCCGTGGAAGGCGACTCGGACTACCGCCCGAAAGTGTCGATCCATGTGCCGTGCTACAACGAGCCGCCGGAAATGGTCAAACAGACCCTCGACGCGCTGGCCGCCCTCGACTATCCGGACTACGAAGTCCTGATCATCGACAACAACACCAAGGACCCGGCGGTGTGGGAGCCGGTGCGCGATTACTGCGAAACCCTGGGCCCGCGCTTCAAGTTCTTCCACGTCGCGCCCCTGGCCGGTTTCAAGGGCGGCGCGCTGAACTACCTGATCCCGCACACCGCCAAGGATGCCGAAGTGATCGCGGTGATCGACTCGGACTACTGCGTATCGCCCAACTGGCTCAAGCACATGGTGCCGCACTTCGCCGACCCGAAAATCGCCGTGGTGCAGTCGCCCCAGGATTACCGCGACCAGAACGAAAGCACCTTCAAGAAGCTCTGCTACGCCGAATACAAGGGCTTCTTCCATATCGGTATGGTCACCCGTAACGACCGCGACGCGATCATCCAGCACGGCACCATGACCATGACCCGCCGCTCGGTGCTCGAAGAGCTGGGCTGGGCCGACTGGTGCATCTGTGAAGACGCCGAACTGGGCCTGCGTGTGTTCGAGAAAGGCTTGTCGGCGGCGTACTACCACGACAGCTACGGCAAGGGTTTGATGCCGGATACCTTTATCGACTTCAAGAAACAGCGTTTCCGCTGGGCCTATGGCGCGATCCAGATCATCAAGCGCCACACCGCCAGCCTGTTGCGCGGTAAAGACACCGAACTGACCCGTGGCCAGCGCTACCACTTCCTTGCGGGCTGGTTGCCGTGGGTGGCCGACGGCATGAACATCTTCTTTACCGTCGGCGCCCTGTTGTGGTCTGCGGCGATGATCATCGTGCCGACTCGGGTCGACCCGCCATTGCTGATTTTCGCGATCCCGCCGTTGGCGTTGTTTGTGTTCAAAGTCGGCAAGATCATCTTCCTCTATCGTCGTGCGGTAGGTGTGAACTTGAAAGATGCGTTCTGCGCGGCACTGGCCGGGTTGGCGCTGTCTCATACCATCGCCAAAGCGGTGTTGTACGGCTTCTTCACCAGCAGCATTCCGTTCTTTCGTACACCGAAAAACGCGGATAACCACGGCTTCTGGGTGGCGATTTCCGAAGCCCGCGAAGAAATGTTCATCATGCTGCTGCTATGGGGCGCGGCGCTGGGGATCTACCTGGTGCAAGGCCTGCCGAGCAATGACATTCGCTTCTGGGTGGTGATGTTGCTGGTGCAGTCGCTGCCGTACGTGGCGGCGCTGATCATGGCGTTCTTGTCGTCGCTGCCCAAACCTTCGACGGCGCCTGAGGCTGCGCCGGCGGCGTAAAAAGTCACGCGATGCACTAAACGGCGGCCCTTGGCCGCCGTTTTGCTATAAGATAACGGCCGTTTGTGAGACTTGGCCTGGCCCAATTCTATGTGGGAGCTGGCTTGCCTGCGATGCAGACGCCGCGGTCTGACAGGCACACCGCAGCGATGCTATCGCCGGCAAGCCAGCTCCCACATTGGAATTGCGTCGCTCCAGGCTCGGTATTTCCACATTCGTCCTGCGCCCACCACACGCTTTCCGGAGTTCCCCCCATGACGGCCCATGCCGACCTTTCGCCGACCCTTCAACTGGCCATCGACCTGATCCGTCGCCCGTCGGTCACGCCGATCGATGCCGATTGCCAGAAGCTGATGATGCAGCGCCTGGGCGACGCCGGTTTTGCGCTTGAACCGATGCGCATCGAAGATGTGGACAATTTCTGGGCCACCCATGGCAAGCATGAAGGTCCGGTGCTGTGCTTTGCCGGTCACACCGACGTGGTGCCGACCGGTCCGGTACAGGCCTGGCAGAACGACCCGTTCGACGCGTTGATCGATGAAAACGGCATGCTCTGTGGCCGTGGCGCGGCTGACATGAAAGGCAGCCTGGCGGCGATGCTGGTGGCAGCGGAACGTTTCGTCACCGACTACCCGGACCACAAGGGTTCGGTCGCCTTCCTGATCACCAGCGACGAAGAAGGCCCGGCGCACCATGGCACCAAGGCGGTGATCGAACGTCTGGCCGCGCGCAAGGAACGCCTGGACTGGTGCATCGTCGGCGAACCGTCGAGCACGACCCTGGTGGGCGATGTGGTCAAGAACGGCCGTCGTGGCTCCCTCGGTGCCACCTTGACCGTGCGCGGTGTACAGGGCCATGTGGCTTACCCGCATCTGGCGAAGAACCCGATCCACCTGGCTGCGGCGGCCCTGGCTGAATTGGCTGCCGAGCATTGGGATGACGGCAACGCCTTCTTCCCGCCGACCAGTTTCCAGATTTCCAACCTCAATTCGGGTACCGGCGCCACCAACGTGATCCCCGGCGACCTGACGGCGGTATTCAACTTCCGCTTCTCTACCGAGTCCACCGTCGAGGGTCTGCAACAGCGGGTCGCGGCGATCCTGGATAAACATGGCCTGGACTGGCATGTGGACTGGGCGCTATCGGGCCTGCCGTTCCTCACCGAGCCGGGTGCGCTGCTGGATGCGGTATCTGCCAGTATCAAGGCGATCACCGGGCGTGAGACCAAGGCATCCACCAGCGGCGGTACCTCCGATGGGCGCTTTATCGCCACGCTGGGCACTCAGGTGGTCGAGCTGGGCCCGGTCAACGCGACGATCCACCAGGTCAACGAACGCATCCTGGCCAGCGACCTCGATGTGCTGACCGAAATCTACTACCAGACCCTGATCAAGTTGCTCGCCTGATGCTTGCCTGCCCCATTTGCAGCGCACCGCTCAATGCGGTGGACAGTGGCGTGGCGTGCCCGGCCGGGCACCGTTTCGATCGCGCGCGCCAGGGTTACCTGAACCTGTTGCCGGTGCAGCACAAGAACAGCCGCGACCCAGGCGATAACCTGGCCATGGTCGAGGCGCGCCGCGACTTCCTCAACGCCGGGCACTACGCCCCGGTGGCCAAGCGCCTGGCCGAACTGGCCGCCGAGCGTGCACCGCAGCGCTGGGTCGACATTGGGTGTGGCGAGGGTTACTACACCGCGCAAATTGCCCAGGCCCTACCCCACGCCGATGGCTATGCCCTGGATATCTCCAAGGAAGCGGTCAAGCGCGCGTGCAAACGCAACCCGGCGCTGACCTGGTTGATCGCCAGCATGGCCCGCGTGCCATTGGCCGATGCCAGCTGCCAGTTCCTCGCCAGCGTGTTCAGCCCGTTGGATTGGCAAGAGGCCAAGCGCCTGCTCAGTCCCGGCGGCGGTTTGATGAAGGTCGGCCCGACCAGCGGCCACTTGATGGAACTGCGCGAGCGTCTTTACGACGAGGTACGCGAGTATACCGACGATAAACATCTGGCCCTGGTGCCGGATGGCATGCACCTGGCACACAGTGAAACACTGGAATTCACCCTGAGCCTGGCCGAAGCTCAGGACCGCGCCAACCTGTTGGCGATGACGCCCCACGGCTGGCGAGCCAGTGCCGAGCGCCGCCACGAGGTGATCGAGGCGGCCGAGCCGCTGCAGGTCACGGTGTCGATGCGTTACGATTATTTCGTGCTTCAATGACTGACGTTCACCCACCCGCGAATGGATTTTCGAATCCCGCAACGAGGAACATCCATGCGCCAACCCGATATTGAGATTTACCTGAAGGACGCCGACGTCGATCACAAGGCCATCGCCGCCTGGCTGGGCGCCGCCCTGGGCCCGTGCACCGACTGGGTCCAGAAAGGCCAGACCTACAAGTGCAAGGCCGGCAGCGTGCCGGTGACCTGGCTGCCCAAGGCGGTGGGCAAATGGAACAGCCTGTACCTGGAAAGCGACCAGACCCCGTGGGACGACGACATCGCCTGCGCCCGCGCCGCGTTTGCCGCGCTGAACGTCGAAGTGCGCTGCGCGCCGGGCACCTGGGTTGAAGAAGAGGGTGAGGAAAGTGCCGACACCTGGATTCGCATCAGCGTAGACGGTGAAGAACAGATCACTTGGAAAACCGCCTGACAGCCCATTGCCAACCCAATCAATGTGGGAGCTGGCTTGCCTGCGATGCAGACACCTTGGTCTATCAGTCAGACCACAGTGATGCTATCGCAGGCAAGCCAGCTCCCACAGTTGATTGGGTTATCAAGACCAAGTTGTTACAGGCCGACCACATCCTCCGCCTGCAAGCCCTTCTCGCCGGTCACCACGGCGTATTCCACCTGCTGGCCTTCGGCCAACGAGCGGTGGCCTTCACCGCGAATGGCGCGGTAGTGCACAAACACATCCTTGCCATCTTCACGCTGGATAAAGCCGTAACCCTTTGCATCGTTGAACCACTTCACATTGCCGGTTTCACGCGTTGTCATCTGTTCACTCCCACTGGTTTTTTTATTGTTGAGTCGCTCGCATTGAACTGCCGAGTATAAGACAGGCTCAAAAACCATCAACTCAACTTTACATCGCTGCTTTTTTGCCGATTTTCGGCGAATACGGCACACTACCCGCCCGAGCGCCTGCTCGGTTTTTTCCACTTGAAGCAGTTCGCCTATGACCCGCTCCCCGTTCCGCCGTCTGGTGTTTGGCACCTTGCGCCGACTGTTGTACCTCTGGGTTCGCTCAGAGACGATCAACCAGTCGTCCCTCACCCTTAACCTGGACCGCAGCCGGCCGGTTTTCTACGTCCTGCAATCACCCTCCCTCACCGAGTTGGCAGTGGTCGACGCCGAGTGCACCAAGGCCGGCCTGCCACGCCCGGTGCTGCCAGTGTCAGTGGGGCCGTTGATGGAGCCTGCGGCGTTCTTCTACCTCACGCCGGATCCGGATTGGCTTGGGCGCCAGGACAAGCGTGGCGCACCACCCACCCTGACGCGGCTGGTCAATACCCTCACCGAACACGCCGAAGAGAATGCACAAATCATTCCGGTCAGTGTGTTCTGGGGCCAATCCCCCGAAAGCGAGTCCAGCCCCTGGAAGCTTTTATTCGCCGACAGCTGGGCGGTCACCGGGCGTCTACGCCGGTTGTTGAGCATCCTGATCCTGGGGCGCAAGACCCGTGTGCAATTCTCCGCGCCTATCAACCTGCGCGAATTGATCGAGCACAATAAAGGCCACGAACGCACCGTGCGCATGGCCCAGCGCATCTTGCGTGTGCACTTTCGTAACCTGAAGACGGCGGTGATCGGCCCCGACCTGTCCCACCGCCGTAATCTGGTGAAGGGTCTGGTGAATATGCCGCTGGTGCGCCAGGCCATTTCTGATGAGGCCGAACGCGAAAAAATCTCGCCGGAAAAAGCCAAGGCCCTGGCCCTGCGCTATGGCAACGAAATTGCCTCGGACTACACCTACACCGCGATCCGCTTCCTGGAAGTGGTCTTGAGCTGGTTCTGGAACAAGATCTACGACGGCATCAAGGTCAATAACATCGAGGGCGTGCAAAAGGTGGCCCAAGGCTACGAGGTGATCTACGTGCCTTGCCACCGCAGCCATATCGACTACCTGCTGCTGTCCTACCTGCTGTTCAAAAACGGCCTGACCCCACCGCATATCGCCGCCGGCATCAACCTCAACATGCCGGTGATCGGCAGCCTGCTGCGCCGTGGCGGTGCGTTTTTCATGCGCCGCACCTTCAAGGGCAACCCGTTGTACACCTCGGTGTTCAACGAATACCTGCACACCCTGTTTACCAAGGGCTTCCCGGTGGAGTACTTCGTCGAAGGCGGCCGCTCGCGCACCGGGCGCATGCTACAACCGAAAACCGGGATGTTGGCGATCACCCTGCGCAGCTTCTTGCGCTCCTCGCGCATGCCTATCGTGTTCGTGCCGGTGTATATCGGCTATGAGCGTGTCCTCGAAGGCCGCACTTACCTGGGCGAACTACGTGGCGCCAGCAAGAAGAAAGAGTCGATCTTCGATATCTTCAAAGTGGTCGGCGCGCTCAAGCAGCGCTTCGGCCAAGTGGCAGTCAACTTTGGCGAACCGATCAAGCTGGCAGAGTTCCTCGACGCCGAGCAACCGGACTGGCGCGCCCAGGAACTGGGGCCGAACTACAAACCGGCCTGGCTCAACGAAACCACCAATCGCCTCGGCGAACAGGTGGCGCGTCATTTGAACGAAGCCGCTGCGGTGAACCCGGTGAACCTGGTGGCGCTGGCCCTGCTGTCCACCACCCGCCTGGCGCTGGATGAACAGGCCATGGCCCGCCAGCTGGACCTGTACCTCGCGCTGTTGCGTCGTGTGCCCTACTCGCCCCACACCACCCTGCCGGAAGGCGATGGCCTGGCGCTGATCAAGCACGTCAAGGACATGAACCTGTTGTCCGAGCAGAGTGACGCCCTGGGCAAAATCGTTTATCTGGATGAGCAGAATGCCGTCCTGATGACCTACTACCGCAACAACGTGCTGCACATCTTCGCCCTGCCGGCGTTGCTGGCGAGCTTCTTCCAGAGCAGCTCGCGGATGAGCCGCGAACAGATCCTGCGCTACACCCACGCGCTTTACCCGTACCTGCAATCGGAACTGTTTATTCGTTGGTCCTTGGACGACTTGGACAACGTGGTCGATCAATGGCTGGACGCGTTTGTCGAACAAGGCCTGCTGCGTTTCGAAAACGCCGTGTACCTGCGCCCGGCGCCGAGTTCGCGGCACTTTGTGCTGCTGACGCTGCTGTCCAAGAGCATCGCCCAGACCCTGCAACGCTTCTACATGGCGATCTCGTTGCTGCTCAACAGCGGCCAGAACAGTATCAGCGCCGAAGAGTTGGAAGACCTGTGCACGATCATGGCCCAGCGCCTGTCAATCCTGCACGGCCTCAACGCTCCGGAATTCTTCGACAAGAGCCTTTTCCGACATTTCATCCAGACGTTGCTGGAGCAAGATGTGCTACGCCGCGATGAAGCCGGCAAGCTGGGCTATCACGACCTGCTCGGCGAACTGGCAGAAGGTGCGGCCAAACGCGTGTTGCCGGCGGATATTCGCCTGTCGATCCGCCAGGTGGCCTTGCACCGCGTGGACGGCGCAACCGAGACCGCGCCTGAACCGGTTGCCACCCCTCCTGAAGAAAAGCGCTAAATTGAACGAGGCGTCGGGCGGATTCCGGCGCCGTTGAAAAGGAGTTGCACCGTGAAAAAACTCATCCTTCTGGGCCTGACCGCCCTGCTCGGAGCCTGCCACTCGATGACCCCAACCCCGAAGGCCAGTCTGGACGGCGAAGTGTTCTACCTGCAACGCATCGCCCTGCCGCCGGCCGCCACCTTGAGTGTCAGCCTGCAGGACGTGTCCCTGATGGACGCCCCGGCCGTGACCCTCGCCGAACAGAAAGGCCCGGTCAAAGGCCAGGTGCCGCTGCCGTTTCACCTGAGCTATGACCCGGCTCAGGTCAAACCGGGCCACACCTATTCGGTCAGCGCTCGCATCGAGCTGGACGGCAAGCTACTGTTTATCACCACCGAGCGGCACACCGTGCAACTCAACGGCCAGGACCCACAACCGCTGCGCCTGCGGGTAGATGCGGCCGCACATTGATCATTCCCACTTCATAAGGAAGCGCCCATGCTCCGCAAATCTCTTCGCCTCACCGCCCTGTGTGCTGGCTTGCTGTTCGGCGCCAACGCCATGGCCCTGGATCTGGGCAGCCTGTCCCAGGGTGACGCCAGCGGCGGCCTCAAGGATGCCTTGGCCCAAGGTGCACAGATTGCTGTGAAACAACTCGGGACGCCCGGTGGTTTCAGCAACAACCCGGACGTGAAGATCGGCCTGCCGGGCAAACTCGGCAAAGTCGCCGACAAGCTTAAAATGTTTGGTATGGGTGACCAGGTCACGCAACTGGAAACCAGCATGAACAAGGCCGCAGAAACCGCCGTGACCCAGGCCCAGCCAATTCTGGTCAACGCCGTGAAGAACATGAGCGTGACCGACGCCAAGGGCATTCTCAGTGGAGGCCAGGACTCCGCCACCCAGTACCTGAACAAAAGCAGCCGTGAAGAAATTCGCGCCAAGTTCCTGCCCATCGTCAAGGCCGCCACCGACAAAGTCGGCGTGGCTCAGCAGTACAACGCTCTGGCCGGCAAGGCCGCAGCCTTTGGCGCCGTGGATGCCAAGAGCGCCAACGTCGAAAACTACGTGACCGAGCAGGCGCTGGATGGTTTGTTCAAGATGATTGCGCAGCAGGAAGAAACCATTCGCAAGAACCCGGCGGCGGCAGCCACCAGCTTGGCCAAGAAGGTGTTTGGGGCACTTTAAGCCTTCGCCAGCGACTTGTACCGGGACGTAACGCGGCAAACACTCTGCGGGTGCAGAGTGTTTGCAACGGCTGAATATCAGAATTCAGCGCATTCAACGGCCGATTTGAGCGTTGGTATTCGCATTGCTGTTCGCGTTGGAAACGCTGTTGTTGATCGTAAAATTAGTGGTGGGCTGGGGATGATCGTATTTGAACGATTTGAGCGCGTCCGAAAGCTCACGCCGACTGACGGAGTCATTATGTGAATGTTTGGCGCAAGCGCCGCCCATCTGACCGCCGCCCAGCATCATGCCGAATGCCGAGTAAAAATTTCCCAATGCTTGTAGGAGCATATCTATTTCGCCTCTATGAACGTTCTGGAAATGTTATCCACGTGATAAAAACCACCGAATAAAGTACCTGCGAACAGGTAACTATCTGTGGCAAGCCTGAAAAAAAGGTTCCCATTGGGCCCACCCAAAAACAGTCACAGATTTACTCCACGTCCTTCCTGATCCTGAACCAAGCCGCGTACAACGCCGGCAAGAACAACAGTGTCAACGCCGTCGCCACGATCAACCCGCCCATGATCGCCACAGCCATGGGCCCGAAGAACACACTGCGCGACAACGGAATCATCGCCAGCACCGCTGCCAGCGCCGTCAGCACAATCGGGCGAAAGCGTCGGACGGTGGCTTCGATAATTGCCTGCCAGGGTGCCAGGCCGGCCTTGATGTCTTGTTCTATCTGGTCCACCAGAATCACCGAATTACGCATGATCATGCCCGACAGCGCGATGGTGCCGAGCATGGCGACGAAACCGAAGGGTTGGCGGAACACCAACAGAAACAAGGTCACGCCGATCAGCCCCAACGGTGCGGTGAGAAAGACCATGGCCGTGCGCGAAAAGCTGCGCAGTTGCAGCATCAGCAAGGTCAGCACCACCACGATAAACAGCGGCACGCCGGCCTTCACCGAGTTTTGCCCCCGCGCAGAGTCTTCAACCGTACCGCCCACCTCCAACAGATAGCCGTCCGGCAGCTCGGCTCGCACATCGGCGAGCGTCGGCAAGATCTGCTGCACGAGGGTCGCCGGCTGTTCCTTGCCATAGATATCGGCCCGTACGGTCACTGTGGGCAGACGGTTGCGACGCCAGATGATGCCTTCTTCGAATCCATATTCGAGGGTGGCAATTTGCGACAGCGCCACGCTTTTACCATTGTCGGTGGGCACGGCCAGGCTTGGCAGGCGCGACAGCTCGCTACGCTCATGCACCGTGCCGCGCAGGAGGATCTCGATCAATTCGTTGTCCTCCCGATACTGGCTGACGCTGGCGCCGGTCAGGGAACTCTGCAGGAATTTCGACAGGTTGGCAGTGCTCACACCCAGGGCACGGGCACGGTCCTGGTCGATATTCAGGTATACGATTTTGCTCGGTTCTTCCCAGTCCAGATGCACATTCACCACATGGGTATTTTCGCGAACCTTGGCCGCCACTTTGCGCGCCAGCGAACGGACTTCTTCGATGTGCTCGCCAGTCACACGAAACTGCACGGGGTAGCCTACGGGCGGGCCGTTCTCCAGGCGCGTGACCCGCGAACGCAGCGCGGGGAATTGCTCGTTGAGGGTTTCGATCAACCAGGTGCGCAGGCTTTCTCGCTCCTCGATGGTGTTAGCCAGCACCACAAACTGGGCGAAGCTGGCAGCGGGCAATTGCTGGTCCAGTGGCAGGTAAAACCGTGGCGAACCGGTGCCCGCGTAGGCGACATAGTTATTGATGCCGGCATGCTCCTTGAGCAACGCCTCCAGGCGCTTGACCTGTTCGGCGGTGTTGCTCAGGGAAGCGCCTTCGGCCAGTTTCAGGTCGACCATCAACTCCAAGCGACCGGAAGCCGGGAAGAACTGTTGCGGCACGAAGCGAAACAGTGCAACCGAGCCGATAAACAGCAGCAGGGTCAGCACGATCACGGTTTTACGCCGCTGCACGCACCACTCCACCAGACGCCTTACACGCTGATAGAAGGGTGTGCCGTAAGGGTCCGGGCCGTCGGTGCCGTGTTTGGCCGCATGAATCTTCGCCAGGTCGGGCAGGAGTTTTTCCCCCAGGTAGGGCACAAACACCACGGCCGCCACCCAGGAGGCCAGCAGTGCAATGGTCACCACCTGGAAGATCGAACGGGTGTATTCGCCAGTGCTCGATTGCGCG
Organism: Pseudomonas sp. DW-iso17; assembly: GCF_058725345.1. Lineage (NCBI taxonomy): Bacteria > Pseudomonadati > Pseudomonadota > Gammaproteobacteria > Pseudomonadales > Pseudomonadaceae > Pseudomonas > Pseudomonas sp. DW-iso17. The sequence goes on from NZ_JBZXEA010000002.1 coordinate 233,830, forward strand.
GTGGCAATCGGCAAGAAGCCTGCGGCCGTGATCAGGGTGCCGGTGAGCATGGGGAATGCGGTGCTGGTCCAGGCGAAACTCGCGGCTTTGAGGCGGTCGTAGCCCTGTTCCATTTTGATCGCCATCATTTCCACGGCGATGATCGCGTCATCCACCAGCAAGCCCAGGGCCAAGACCAAGGCGCCCAGGGAAATCTTGTGCAGGCCGATGCCCAGGTAATACATGGCGGCAAAGGTCATCGCCAGTACCAGCGGAATCGCCAGGGCGACGACCATGCCGGTGCGCACGCCGAGGGAGAAAAAGCTCACCAGCAAAACAATCGCCAGCGCTTCAGCCAATACCTGGACGAATTCGCCGACGCTGGTCTTCACAGCTGCCGGCTGGTCCGACACCTTGCGCAGCTCCATCCCTGCCGGAAGGTTCTTTTGCAGGCGTGCGAATTGCGCTTCAAGGGCCTTGCCCAGTACGAGGATGTCGCCACCGTCGCGCATAGCCACGGCCAGGCCGATGGCATCTGCGCCCATGTAGCGCATGCGCGGTGCCGGTGGGTCGTTGAAGCCTCGATGGATGTCAGCCACGTCACCGATGCGGAAGGTGCGATCCCCCACGCGTATCGGAAAGTTGCGGATCTCCTCTACTGTCTTGAAGTTGCCCGAAACGCGCAGTTGCACGCGCTCGGTGGGGGTTTCAAAGAAGCCGGCGGTGGACACCGCATTTTGCTCCTGCAACGCCTGTTGTACCGCAGCCAGAGGCAAGCCGAGGGTGGCGAGCTTGAGGTTGGACAGCTCGATCCAGATCTTCTCGTCCTGCAGGCCGAGCAGCTCGACCTTGCCCACATCCGGGACGCGTTGCAGCTGGATCTGGATGCGGTCGGCGTAGTCCTTGAGCACCGCATAGTCAAAGCCGTCGCCGGTCAGGGCGTAGATATTGCCGAAGGTGGTGCCGAACTCGTCGTTGAAAAACGGCCCCTGGATATCCGGCGGCAAGGTGTGGCGGATGTCGCTGATTTTCTTGCGCACCTGGTACCACAACTCAGGAATCTGCGCCGAACGCATCGAATCACGGGCAATAAAGGTGACCTGGGATTCACCAGGACGGGAGAACGACACGATGCGTTCATACTCACCGGTCTCCATGAGTTTTTTCTCGATTCGCTCAGTGACCTGGCGCGAGACCTCCTGGGCCGTGGCTCCAGGCCAGTTGGTCTTGATCACCATGGCCTTGAAGGTAAAGGGCGGGTCTTCGCTTTGTCCCAACTTGGTGTAGGACAAGGTGCCAACCACGGCCAGCAGGATCATCAGGAACAGTACAATCTGGCGATTACGCAACGCCCATTCGGAAAGATTGAAACCCATGGGGACTACTCCTTGGTCGCCAGATTCACTACACGGTTGGAGCGATCCACCGGGCGCACGGGTTGGCCCTCATGGAGCACATGCACGCCTGCGGCCACCACCCAATCGGTGGCGGCCAAGCCTTCGAGTACCGGCACGGTGTTTTCGCCAAACGCACCAATGCGTACAGGGGTGCGTTCAAGGGTGTTGTCCGGTTTTACACGCCAAACGTAGGACGCACCGTTCTCGGCACTCAGGGCAGACAGCGGTACCGATAGGGGAATGACACCGTCGACCTGGATGAAAACCCGTGCGCTTTGGCCCAGTTCGGCGGGCACTTTGCCGCCGGTGAAGGCTACGCGCGCGGCGAAGGTGCGAGACTTGGGGTCGGCGGCAGGAGACAGTTCACGAATGCGCCCGGCGAAGCGTTGCTCTGGCTGGCTCCACAACTCCACCGACACCGGCTGGCCGATCTTGAAGCGGCCAAAGCCCTGCTCGGGCAGGCTGATCAAGACTTCACGCTCGCCATCGGTGGCCAGGGTGAACACCGTCTGGCCAGCGGAAACCACTTGCCCCACCTCGACGGCACGCTTGGCGACTACCCCATCCTGAGGCGCACGCAGCACGGCGTAGCCGGCCTGATTGCTGGACACATCGAACTCGGCCTTGATCTGCTTCAGGCGTGCTTCACCGGCTCGGTAGAGGTTTTCGGAATTGTCGTACTGCGACCGACTGACCATCTGACGGTCCATCAAGGTCTTGTAGCGATCTCGCTCCGCACGTACCAAGCTCAGATTGGCCTCTGCGGCGGCTACTTGGGCGCGGGTGGCCTCCAGTTGCAGGCGCACGTCCTGGGGGTCGAGTTCGGCCAGCGGCTGGTTGGCCTTGACCCGTTCGCCCTCCTCCACCAGGCGCTTGCTGACTTTGCCGCCGATGCGAAAGGCCAGGTCCGGCTCATAACGGGCACGCACCTCACCGGGGTAGCTGTCCATTGCCTGCGCCGACGGCTGCGGTTGCACCACCATGGCCGGGCGCACGGTGGTCTGGGCCGCTTCTTCATGGCCGCAAGCGGCCAACAGGAAGATCAGGCTGACAGGCAAAGCAAGGGGCAGGAAAGCGCTGCGCATGCTGAAGGACCTTTCGCAAATAGAGCTTGGAATAATTATACTGGCCGGTATGTTATTAATACCAAACTCACCAGTCCAGTATTAAAGGTGAAAATGTCCGACAATCCTCTGAACACCGCAAGCCCCGGGCGCCCCAAGGACATGGCAAAACGCCAGGCAATCCTCGAATCGGCAAAATCGCTGTTCCTGGACAAGGGCTATGCAAACACCAGCATGGACGCCGTCGCCCTGGCGGCCGGCGTATCGAAACTCACGGTCTACAGCCACTTCACCGACAAGGAGACGCTGTTCACCGCGGCGGTAGTGGCCAAATGTGAAGAGCAATTGCCGGTGATGTACTTCGAGCTTCCCGAAGGCATGCCCGTCGAGACGGTGTTGCTCAACATCGCACGCGGCTTTCATCGGCTGATCAACAGCGAGGAGTCGGTAAACCTGCATCGCCTGATGATGACCACCGGCAATCAGGACGTGAAACTCTCCCAGATCTTCTTCAACGCCGGCCCCATGCGCATGCTGCAAGGCATGGAGCGCTTGCTCGGCAAGATTGACCAGGGCGGCGCGCTGAGCATCGACACACCGTTCAAAGCCGCGGAGCACTTCTTTTGCTTGCTCAAGGGCACGGCGAACTTTCGCTTGTTGTATGGCTGCGGCGGACAACTGAGCGCGCAAGAGGCTGAAGAGCATGTGCAGGACGTGGTGCAGTTGTTTATGCGGGCCTATCGCAGCACGGGGCTCGACAGCACCGCATAGGCGGTAGCAACCGACGGTAACCACGATGCGAAGCGAGTCGCTCTTGATCTGCTCTTGATCTGCTTTTGATTTTGATCTTAAGCGCCCCGTCACACCACGCTGGCCGGAATTCGACAGGGATTTGGGGGGTAAACCGGCAGGGATGCCG
>NZ_JBZXEA010000003.1:0-204196 GCF_058725345.1 Pseudomonas sp. DW-iso17
AAGAGAACGATTTAAGTATCGCTTCTTGGCGTCCGTTGTCACGGGACAGGCCCACATATAGTGGCTCTGTGCTACCTTTATTGAGGGCTGCACCTCGCCTTTGATGAAGCTGACTTACTCCCTCCTTCTACCCGCGATCTTGGAACGGTGACACGCAATGGATGCAAGCATTCAGCCGATTGAACTTTACGGCCACACCCTTGAGACACCGCAAAGCAAGCTTGATACAAACCAGGTCAGGCAAGCATTCTCGACGATTGCCGCGACGTGGTCGCAGAAAATCAATGCGGGCTTTTACGATCTGTTTTCCAACCTGGATAGCGTCTACGAAGGCGGCGATGATCTAGCAGATAAGATCCGCCTCCAGGCAATAGGCCAAAGTATCAAGCTCACCGTGGCCCACGGGATCTACGATATCGACGAAGAGCGCTTCTACGACGCGTTCATGCAGCGCTACGACTCATGGGATGAAGATTTCGGCGTATTGGCCGAGCAATACGAAGCCATTGTCGAGCGTTCAGCCGAGGTGGATGCGCATCGCACCAATCGTCGCCGTGGTCGTCGCCAATGGGTAGGCTATGGTTCAGAGAAGGCGGTATACGATGCCGACGCCAAAAACCTGATGTCCAATATTGGTCATGGGGTATTCAACCTGATGGCCAAAGGGGTCAGCGCACTCGGCGACTCGTTTAAGAAAGACGAGATTTTCAAGCGCCCGGCAACGGTCAAGGCGTTCGCAGACGGTGCCAGCAATATCGTTAATGCGGCCTACCTTGCGACCCTCGATGCCATCAATGCCGATTCGCCCGGTAAGTTGCACAGCTATTCAAAGGACGAGATCAGAAAGTCCCAGGCGATTACCGAGAATATTGAAAAAGGCCTGATCCCCGACGAGGCCGTGTTGCCGTCGGCGGTCAAGGCGATCAGCGCTTATCCCTACAACGAGCGTATCTATCCGATCCTGCTACGAAAGTTTGGGGGTGATCAAGGGCGACTCGATGGTGTTGTGGAGTACTTCGGTATGGGCGGCCTGCTCAAGGAAAAGCAAGCTCTGATCCAGGAGCAATTGCGCCAGTGCGACCTCAGCACTGTGGAAAGTTTCAGCGCCAGTCGCCCGGACATCGAGCGCTATGCGCAATTTATCAATTATGAACGTTTCGATGAACACTGTGAGCGAGTGATCGAGAAAATCGTGGCGCGCGAGACGCAGGCAAGCGCGCTATCGGTTGTTACGCCTGTACTACCAGGCTCAGCGAAACGCGGCGGCTGCGGGTTGACCGTGGCGACTGCCGCCCAAGGTTTCAGGTCCAACGCCGATCACAAGTTCTATGTGGCGCCGGACTTGCCGACGAAGAAGGTCCTGACCTTCGAATCCAAGAACGCGTTGAACATTGCCAAGGACGAGGTGGTGTTCTTCTTCGACGAAACAGTGTTCGGCTCTGGCGACAAGGGCGTACTGGTTGATCTTGAGTACGTATACGTGCGCCTGCAATTCAAGGAGTCGCACCGCGTGGCACTTGCCGATATTGCCGACGTGACCATCAGCGGTCTAATGAATAAAAAGCTGACGATGGCCAAGCGTGACGGAACCAATGTGGATGTGGTGCTGACCCAAAGCAACAAAGGCGCGACCAGCCTAAGCGAAGCCATCCTCGGACTGGTGCGGTTGAGCAAGGCGGCGGTGAACTGATCTACCACGCCAATAATCTTTTGGGGCCTGGTTCTTTCCGACCTATGAGGTAGCGGCTGTGTGCCGCGCCTTACAAAATAGTTAATGGGTTCCACAAGGCGGCACCTTTAGGCGCACGCTGGGTGTTACCCCATTGGCAATACAAGGACGATGCACATGACCCTAGGCGATCTCGCTCAGATTCTGGAAGACCACTTCAGGCCCAAGGCCCGTGACATCACGCGCTTTGCAGGCACCGGCTACTCGTTTGAAGAGTGGTTCAACTGGGAACAATTCAGCGCGTTTACCGCTCTAGCGTTCGAGTGCAATCCCAAACCTGGCTACAGGACACACTTTACTGGCCACGCATCCGGCCAATTGGGTGACATCGCGATTTCGGCGAAGGATGGCACAACCTGGTTGGTGGAAACGTCGTTGGTGCATGCCTATACGCAAAACAAATGGAAAGCCAAAATCACAGAAGATCGGGCAAAACTCCAAGGCGCCGTTGCACAAGGGGTTCGCAAGGTTCAGCTAATGTTGTTGTGCAGTGATGTAGAAACAGACCTTCAGACCCAGTGGGCCTACTGGTTTGAGGATATGCCCTTTTGGGCCGCGCCAGACTCGAAAAAAGACTTTAGTGATGGTGAGCAGGGAGAAGTGTGCTTGTTACTTTGGGAGGTGGAGTAACGACAGCAGATGCCGTGCTCTTGGCATGACGGAACAGGTCGAACGCAATTGCCGCTCTCGTCATTCGGGCTTTCATTGAATCTCTGATGGGGGGCGGGTGTTAACGATCATCCTCCACACAGGCCTGCGCTAGCCCAGTAAGCCGCCCAGTGCGCCGCAACCTATCACCACCAGCCATGGCGGCAGCTTCCACACCATCAACGCGACCAGTGCGAGCAACGCCAACGCCACGTCATAGCCGTTGAAAACCGCACTGGTCCACACCGGCTGGTACAGCGCCGCCAACAACAGGCCAACCACCGCCGCGTTCACCCCGGCGAGCGCCGCCTGGGTACGCGGGCTTTTGCGCAGGTTGGCCCAGAAGGGCAAGGCGCCGAAGATCAGCAGGAACGACGGGGCGAAGATCGCCAGCAGCGCGATCACCCCGCCAGGCCAACCGCTCGGGGCGTGGGTCATGGAGGCGCCGAGGAAGGCGGCGAAGGTGAATAGTGGGCCGGGCACAGCTTGAGTGGCGCCGTAACCGGCGAGGAATACATCGTTGCTGACCCATTGGCTGGGCACCACTTCGGCTTGCAGCAATGGCAACACCACGTGGCCGCCGCCGAATACCAGCGCGCCGGTGCGGTAGAAGGCGTCCACCAGCGCCAGCGTGGGGTTGAGCGCCCATGCGGCGAGGAGTGGCAAGGCCACCAGCAACAGCAAAAACAGCATCAACCACAGGGCTCCGGTGCGGCGGCTGATGGCGATGGGCAGGGCGTCGGGCTCGGCACTGCTCTCGGGCTTGAACAACAGCAGGCCAGCCACGCCTGCAGCCACCATGACCCCGACCTGAGCCCAGGCGGAGGGTTGCAGCAGCACCACGCAGGCGGCGATCAACATCAACGCCACCCGTAAAACGCCTCGGCACAGGTTGCGTGCCATGCCCCACACGGCCTGGGCCACCACCGCCACGGCGACAACCTTGAGGCCGTGCAGCGCGCCATGGGGGAGGGCGCCGCCGTAGTGGGCCAGCCCCAGGGCAAACAGAATCAGGGCGATGGCCGACGGCAAGGTGAACCCGGCCCAGGCTGCCGCCGCGCCCCGGTAACCTGCTTGGGACAGGCCCAACGCGATACCGACCTGGCTGCTGGCCGGGCCTGGGAGGAACTGGCACAGGGCGACCAGTTCGGCATAGCTGCGCTCGCTGAGCCAGCGGCGGCGGGTGACGAACTCTTGGCGAAAATAGCCCAGGTGTGCAATCGGCCCGCCGAAAGAGGTGAGGCCCAGGCGCAGGAAGATCAGGAACACTGACCAGGGGCGGCTGCGGTGATCGGTAAGCTGGGGCAAGGGGATGTCTCGGGCAACGGTGCTGGATGTTGCCGACCATAACCAATTTTCATGACGCGTAGAAGCGCGGGTATTTTGCCGCCCCCATTGAATTTATCCGCGGTTGCTTGAGTCACTTAAAAGCAGTGTACTGTTTTCCATCCACTGGACCTCAAGGACCGATCATGACCTTTTTCATCTTCCTGCTTGCCTGCGCCGCCGCCGCCAGCACTGGCGTGATCTTCAAACCGGGCGCCTGGTACGAATCCCTGGTCAAGCCCAGTTTCACCCCACCCAATTGGCTGTTCCCAGTGGCCTGGACGATCATCTACCTGCTGCTGGCCTGGGCCGGTTACCGCTTGACCCTGATCCCCGGCAGCGAAATGGTGTTGGCCCTGTGGGCGGCGCAAATTGCGTTGAACACCCTGTGGACGCCGGTGTTCTTTGGTGCCCATCGGTTGTTCGCCGGGATGGTGATTATCGTGCTCTTGTGGCTGACCGTAGCGGCGATGGTGCTGCTGGCCGTGCGCCTGGATTTGATTACCGGCCTGATCCTGTTTCCGTATCTGGTGTGGCTGTGCGTGGCCGCGGCGTTGAACTTCTCGATCCTGCGTAATAACCGCTGATGGCCTACCAGCATTGGCCTGCCAGCGAGCCCGAACTGGCCCAGATGCGGCGCTTCAATCGCACACTGGCGTGGATGCCGCGCTTCAAGGTCCGCAACCGCGTGATGCCGCGTCTGATCCAGGCGCTGTTGCGTGCCAGCCAGACCTTCAAGAAGGCGCCCCTGGCGGAACGCAAAATGCTCGGGGCGATCCCCTTGCGCATCCTGCGCCCGGCAGGCCCGCCCAGAGGCGTAGTGCTGGACATCCATGGCGGTGGCTGGGTGATTGGCAATGCGCAAATGGATGACGACCTTAACCTCGGCATGGTGAATGCGTGCGACGTGGCCGTAGTGTCGGTGGATTATCGACTGGCGGTGGATACGCCAATTGAAGGGCTGTTGGATGACTGCCTGACGGCTGCGCGCTGGCTTTTGGCGGACTGCCCGGAGTTTGCCGGCCTGCCGGTGTTTTTTGTCGGTGAATCGGCCGGCGGGCACCTGGCGGCGGCCACTTTGTTGGCGCTCAAGCAATGGCCCGAGTTGCTCCAGCGGGTCAGCGGCGCGGTGTTGTATTACGGCGTCTACGATTTGACCGGCACCCCCAGTGTGCGCACGGCCGGGCCGGACACCTTGTTGCTGGACGGGCCGGGCATGGTCCAGGCGCTGCGCCTGCTGACGCCGGGGATCAGCGACGAGACGCGCCGTCAGCCACCGTTGTCGCCCTTGTATGGGGACTTTGAAGGGCTGCCGCCCGCGTTGATGTTTGTGGGTGAACTGGACCCGCTCAAGGATGACACTCTGCTGATTGCCGAGCGATGGCCAACGGTGGAGGCTCATTTGCTGCCAGAAGCGGCCCACGGGTTTATTCACTTTCCGGTGGCGATGGCCGATCGCGTGTTGGCTTACGCTCGCCAGTGGATAACGAGCCGCATCCTTGGCGATGAGCGTTAGTATCGAGGCGGTGCAGGCCGCTGACATTCCCCAGGTGCTGAGCTTCGCTTTGCTGGCGCGGGATGAACTGTTTCCCACGCTCAGTGCCACCGGCGTCCCCCACGATCTGGCGCAGTTTGAAGCGATCTACCTTGAGGGGGGCGGGCGGTTTTTGATTGCTCGTGCCGAAGGCCGGATCGTTGCCTCGGTGGCTTATCGGCCCTACGACGGCCGCTTCCCGCAGTTGAACTACCAGGGGCGCAAGACGGTGGAAGTGGTGCGCCTGTATGTGCTCCCGGCAGCGCGACGCTTGGGCCTGGCGGGCCGGTTATACCGCTCGCTGGAGGCGCTGGCGCGGGCCGATGGCGTAGAGATGATGTACTTGCATACCCATCCGTTTCTGCCCGGTGCGATTGATTTCTGGCGCAGGCAGGGGTTTGAGGTGGTGGATGTCGAGGCCGACCCGATATGGCAAACCACCCACATGCATCGGCCTCTGTAGGTGAAGTGTGGGAGGGGGCTTGCCCCCGATAGCGGTGGGCCAATCACCGATGTATTTGCTGACACTCCCTCATCGGGGGCAAGCCCCTCCCACATTTGGACCACAGTTGGCCGTCAGACCGTCACCAGAGCAAGCTGCCCCAACCTACGGATTCAGTTGGAGCGCAGGCGCAGGATTTGCGCGCCGTCGAACGGGTCCGTCAGGTAATGCCCCTGCACGCCGAAGGTCTCCTGCAAGCGCTGTGGCGTCAGCACTTGCAGCGGCGCGCCCAGCGCCACCAGTTGCCCGCGATCCAGCACGGCCAGGCGATCACAGGTCAACGCCTGGTTCAAATCATGCAGCGCAATCAAGGTGGTCACTGGCAAGCCTTGCACGCCTTTGAGGATCGCCAGTTGATGTTGGATATCCAGGTGATTGGTCGGCTCATCCAGCAATAAAATCTGCGGGCGTTGCGCCAGGGCGCGGGCGATGTGCACGCGCTGGCGTTCGCCCCCCGAGAGGCTGCGCCAGGCGCGTTGGCTCAGGTGGGTGGCGTCTACGTCATGCAGGGCCTGGTGCACGATGGCGTCGTCCTCGCGTGACCACGGGCTCAACGCCGACAGCCATGGCGTGCGGCCCAGGGCCACGGCATCGAACACGCGGATCGCGTCGTCGGTGTCGGCCTGTTGCTCCACAACCGCCAATTGCTGCGCGATGGTGCGGCGCGACAACTCACCGAGCCGCTTGCCACCCAGGCGAACTTCGCCGCTGGCCGGCACACGCAAGCCGGCCAGCAATTTGAGCAGGGTGGATTTGCCTGAACCATTGGGCCCGACGATACCGAGGGTTTCACCCAACTGCACGTCCAGGTCAATGTCACGCAGCAACTGCGCGTCACGCACTTTGAAGCCCAGGCCGCGGCAACTGAGCACGCTCATCGCGCATTCCTCCGGCCAATCAGGATCAGCGCAAACACCGGCGCGCCTACCAATGCGGTCACCACCCCCACCGGAATCACCTGGCCCTTGATCAAGGTGCGCGACAGCACGTCTGCAGCGATCAGAAACAGCGCGCCCCCCAAGGCGCTGGCCGGCAGCAAGCGCGAATGCCCGGTGCCAAGCAACAGGCGCACGGCATGGGGAATCACCAAGCCGACAAACCCGATGGAGCCGACGATGGACACCATCACCGCCGTCACCAGCGCGGCGCAGGCCACCAGCACAAATTGCACGCGGCGCACCGGGATGCCGAGGGAGGCCGCCGAGTCGCTGCCGAAGGTGAACGCATCCAGTGCACGCCGGTGCCACAGGCACACCACGAGCCCCACGACCGCCACCGGCACCGCCAACCACACCGACGGCCAGCGTACGCCGCTGAGGTTGCCCAGCAACCAGAACATAATGCCGCGGGCTTGTTCGGAACTGGCCGACTTGGTGATCAGGAAGGCGGTCAGGGCATTGAACAACTGTGAACCGGCGATGCCCGCGAGGATGATCTGCCCGGTACCGCTGGACGATCCGCTGGCCCGCGCCAGCAGCGTCACCAGCGCAAAGGCCGCCATCGCCCCCACAAACGCGCCCGCCGACAACGACACCAGGCCACCGCCCACGCCGATCAAGGCCACGAGCACCGCGCCGGTTGACGCGCCGGCGCTGATGCCCAGCAGGTACGGGTCGGCCAGCGGGTTACGCAGCAGCGATTGCAGGATCACCCCGCACGTTGCCAACCCTGCGCCGCAAGCTGCGGCCACCAATGCACGGGTGAGGCGGTAGTTCCACACCACGCCTTCGTCGATGGGGTCCAGTACGTAGCCGGCGCCCCAGAGTTTATTGGCGAGCACCTGCAGCACCACCTGCGGTTCGATAGCGGTTTCACCGATGGCGACGCCAGCGAGCAGGGCGAGCAGCAGCAACGCCAGGGCGAGTAGGGTGCGCATCATTGGCCCAGGTGGTAGCCGTCAATGGCGGCCGCCAGTTGTTCAAGGCCCTCGAAGGTGCGCAGGCTCGCCTGCAAGGCCAGAGCGTCGAGGATGATGATGCGGTTGTTCTTCACCGCGTCCATGTTGCGGGTCACGGGGTCGCTGCGCAGGAAGGCGAGTTTCTTTTCATGGTCGTCGGCCGGGTAGCGACGGCGGTCCATGCGTGCGATCACCAGGAAGGTGGGATTGGCCTTGGCGATGGTTTCCCAGCCGACGGCGGGCCACTCCTCATCGGACTGCACCACGTTACGCAGGCCAAGGGTTTGCAGCATGAATTGCGGCACGCCTTTGTGGCCGGCTACGTAAGGGTCGCTGGCCATTTCGGCGCTGGAGAACCACACCAGTGCACTGGCTTGCTGCAAGCCCTTGCCTTGGGCCGTGGCGACGGATTTGGCCAGGCGCGCCTTGAGTTCGTCGGTCAGTTGTTGGCCGCGATCCTGCACGTCGAAAATCTGCGCCAGTTGCTGGAGGCTCTGGTAGATCGTCTCGATGCGAAAGGGCTCCAATCGCGTGCCATCGGCGCCCACCAGGTTGTCCTTGCCTTCGCAGTCGGACGGCAACAGGTAGGTGGGGATCTTCAGTTCATGAAACTGCTCACGGGTGCCGACCACGCCTTGGGGGCCCACCACCCATTCCAGCTCGGCGGCCACCAGTTGCGGGCGCTTGGCGAGTACGGCTTCAAAGCTGGGCTCGTTGTTGGCCAGGCGCTCGATGTGATCGTCCTGGGCCTTGTACTGCGCCGCCACGTTGTTGAACCACAGCGAAGTGCCGACCACCTTGTCGCCCACGCCCAGGGCGTAGAGCATCTCGGTGGCGGCCTGGCCGATGGTGACGCTGCGGGCGGGGGCGTGCTGGAAGGTCAGGGTGCTGCCGCAGTTTTGCAGGGTCAGCGGGTACTGAGTGGGCGCGGCTTGCGCCAGGGCACACACACTCAAACCTGCGATCAGGGCGGTAACGCGTGGCAGCATGAGGCGATCTCCTTGTGAACCGTAGGTGCAGCAGGGGAGGTACGGCTCGGAAATACGCCCATGGGCGCTGCTGATACGCAGGGCCAGGATGTCCTTCCCGGACACCCCGCCGGTTAGTGAATTAGCTGGGCCGGCAGGTCTCCTGACTGATGCGTCGTCGCCATGCCCCGCCTTCCCGGACGTGGTCCAGTGGCATTCAAGGGCAGGCTCGGCATCTACAGTTGCGGGGGCAGTTTCGGTTCACGCCGCGTGCGGCGTTTCGAATTCCCTGTTAGTCCCATACGGGAACCGGCGGCCGTATGGTAAGCGATCATCCCTGTAGGAGCGAGCTTGCTCGCGAAGGTCGTCAACGATAACGCTGGGCACCTGATGCCCCGCGGCGCTTTCCTGTTCTTCGCGAGCAAGCTCGCTGCTACAAAAGAAGCGTCAGAGCCGAATATCCTGGGGGCCGCGGATCAGCGCTTCGATCCGGGTGCCTGTGGCGCGCTCTTCGTTGCTGAAGCCGTCGTAGTCGGCCAGGTTGGCGAAGCGGATGCCGGTCAATTGTTCGATCGCAATCACACTGCGCTGGTAGGTTCGCAGCGGGCCGAATACCAGGTCGAGTTGGCCCAGCTCGCGGCTTTGGTCGATCATGTAGGCGCTGGCGGACGGCTTGCCCTCGTCGCTGAGGTAGGCCACCACTTTCCAGAACGCCTTGGGGATTTTCACGCCACGGTAAAGTCGGTCGTCATCGGCGAACACTGGTCCGGTAAATACCGTGGCCCGGGCTTTCCAGCGCTGGGTGTTGTCGAGGATGTAGTCTTCCAGTTCCAGCCAGGTCTTCTGGTTGAAGCCGCTCATTTGAGGGGAGCAGTTGGTGAAGTGAAAGGTGTCGAAGTTGGCGGTGGTCGCCTCGTCGCCCCAATTGGGATCCTGGCGCCGTACCAAGTGTCCGCGGTCCAGGCCATTGCCGGCATAGAGCTCTTCACCTACCTGCGCCTCCAGGGGTAGGCGACCATCGTAGGCCCAGGTGTCGTTGCTGCGGGTGATGTCTACATGCTTGGCGCCGTCGATATTCACCCCCACGTAGAGCGCCAGTCGTCGAGAGCGCGACAGGGTGATGGAGAAATGCGTGTAGTCCAGACGCTTGGGTTGCACGTCGCCCGCCAGTGGCTGGTCAACCGTGGGCCATGGCATCACGAAGTCGCTGAGGAAGTCGTCGGCATAGCCAGCGCGGTTTTTGAGGTCCTTGGCCGCGGTGACGCGCGGCGTCGCGGCTTTGGCTTCCAGCAGGGTGGGGTTGGCCGCGACCAATGGGCGCAGGTCGGCGAGCCTTGGGCGGTGGGAAAGGTCGATGTTGGCTGTGCGGGCGGGCATGGGCATGTTCCTTATGGGCCTCGGATAAACACCACTGAAACACAAACTCATGACAATTTGGCCCAGGGGGCGAACACAGGGCTATCCTGAAAACCGTTACCCGGACGTTCACCACACGCCAAAAAGGAGCCAGCTCATGTGTGTTCGCCAACCGCGCAACCCGATTTTTTGCCTGATCCCGCCGTACATGCTCGACCAGATCGCACGCCACGGCGACAAAGCCCAACGGGAAGTCGCATTACGCACGCGCGCCAAAGACAGCACGTTCCGCTCGTTGCGTATGGTCGCGGTACCCGCCAAGGGCCCGGCCCGCATGGCACTGGCCGTGGGCGCCGAGAAGCAACGCTCGATCTACAGTGCCGAAAACACCGACAGCCTGCCCGGCAAGCTGATTCGCGGCGAAGGGCAGCCCGCCAGTGGCGATGCCGCGGTGGACGAAGCCTATGACGGCCTGGGCGCAACCTTCGACTTTTTCGACCAGGTCTTCGACCGCAACTCCATCGACGATGCGGGCATGGCGCTGGACGCCACGGTGCACTTCGGCCAGGACTATAACAATGCGTTCTGGAATTCGACCCAGATGGTGTTCGGCGATGGCGACCAGCAGCTGTTCAACCGCTTCACCGTGGCACTCGACGTCATTGGCCATGAGTTGGCCCATGGCGTGACCGAGGATGAAGCCAAGCTGATGTATTTTAATCAATCCGGTGCGCTGAACGAGTCGCTGTCGGATGTGTTTGGTTCGCTGATCAAGCAGTACGCGCTGAAGCAAAAGGCCGAGGACGCCGACTGGTTGATCGGCAAGGGGCTGTTTACCAAAAAGATCAAGGGCACCGCTCTGCGTTCGATGAAAGCGCCGGGCACCGCGTTTGATGACAAGCTGCTGGGCAAAGACCCGCAGCCTGGGCACATGGATGATTTTGTGCACACTTACGACGACAATGGTGGCGTGCATATCAATTCTGGCATTCCCAACCACGCGTTCTATCAGGTGGCCACCCGGATTGGCGGGTTCGCCTGGGAGCGTGCCGGGCGTATCTGGTATGACGCACTGCGCGATTCGCGGTTGCGGCCCAATTCCGGGTTTTTGCGTTTTGCACGTATCACGCACGATATTGCCGGCCAGCTTTATGGTGTGAACAAAGCTGAGCAGAAGGCAGTCAAGGAAGGCTGGAAAGCGGTGGGCATAAACGTTTGACAAAGCCGCCTGAGCGGCGAGGAAAAACCATGCGAATTTCAATCAAGGAAAGCGGCGGACCGGCGTTTTTTCCGGGGTTGGCCAAGCCGCGCACGGTAGAGTTGGCCGCGCTGCCCGAGCCTGATCAGCAGGAGTTGCGGCAACTGATTGAAGCGTCGGACTTTTTCCAGTTGCCGCAAAGCACCGATCCCGAGCCTGGCAACCCAGGCCGGGTGCATTACACCCTGACAGTTGCGGAAGGCAAGCGCGAGCACACGGTCTGTGTGCTCGCGCCGGTGAATCCCCCGGCACTGGACGGGTTGGTGCAGTGCGTGCGACGGCATAGTCGGGGCTGACTTGGGCCTATTGGCTAGATGAGCTCAGCAAGATCCGATGGGCTGAAGGCTTTCAGGCTGGAGGTCTCTCCCGTGCGAATTTTGCTGGCCCACTGTGGGTCGCTCAGTAATGCGCGGCCAACGGCGATGAGGTCAAATTCTTCGCGTTCAAGCCTGTGCACTAGATTATCCAGGCTGGCGGGTTGAGAGCTTTCGCCTCCGAAGGCGGCAAGAAAGTCCCCGGACAGGCCGACCGAGCCCACGCTGATGGTCGCCGCGCCGGTGAGTTTCTTGGCCCAGCCGGCGAAGTTCAGCCCCTGCTCGCCATCCAGTTCGGGAAATTCGGCTTCCCAGAAACGCCGTTGTGAGCAATGCAGGATATCGACACCCGCTTCCACCAACGGCACCAGCCAGTCCGACATGGCGTTCGGCGTGGTCACCAGGCGCGCGCTGTAATCCTGCTGCTTCCACTGGCTCACCCGCAATATCACGGGGAACGCCGGGCCTACTGCTGCACGTATCG
Source organism: Pseudomonas sp. DW-iso17 (assembly GCF_058725345.1). Classification (NCBI taxonomy): domain Bacteria; kingdom Pseudomonadati; phylum Pseudomonadota; class Gammaproteobacteria; order Pseudomonadales; family Pseudomonadaceae; genus Pseudomonas; species Pseudomonas sp. DW-iso17. The sequence continues at coordinate 12,017 of NZ_JBZXEA010000003.1, forward strand.
CCTTGACCACCTCTGCGGCGAAACGCGAGCGCTCCTTGATGGATGCGCCATTGAACTGGTCGGGACGCTGATTGGTGCCTTCCCAGAAGAACTGATCGAGTAAGTAACCGTGTGCACCGTGTATTTCAACGGTATCAAACCCTAACCGTTTGGAGTCGGCAGCCGCCTTGGCGTAAGCCGCAATCGTATCGGCGATGGCTTCATCACTCATCGCGTCACCGCGTGGCGTACTGGGTGCGGCGAGGCCGGAAGGGCCTTCGATACCTGTCTCGGGCGCCCAGTCGTTGAAGGGATTGCCCACCGATCCGACATGCCAGATTTGCGGCCCCATTTTGCCGCCTGCCGCATGCACGCCGTCGATGACCTGTTTCCAGCCCGCCAATGCCCGGTCGCCATGGAACAGCGGGACGCCGGGGTCGTTACGTGCGCCGGGGCGATCAATGGCGGTGCCTTCTGAGAGAATCAGCCCGACGTCGTGTTCGGCACGTCGGCGATAATAGGCGGCGACGTTTTCTTCTGGTACACCGGTGGGGGAAAACGAACGGGTCATGGGTGCCATGACGATGCGATTTTTCAGGGCCAGGGATTTCAGCGCAAATGGCTGAAACAAAGCATCCAGATTCGTAACACTCATTGCCAGAGACTCCATTTGAAATGAGTCTTGATAGTATATTGTGTATACCTAATATCAATTAGGCACTTTAAAGCTATCAGGTATCCCAGAGGAAACCACATGCTCGATCATGACCCGGCGCTGACTCAAGACGGTACCGTGAAGGTATTCAAAGCCGATTGCTCCAGCCGATTATTGCTTGATCAGATCACCGACAAGTGGTCGGTGCTGATACTGGGCTCTTTGTGCGAAAAACCGTTGCGCTTCAATGAAATCAGGCGTCGCCTGGACGGCATCACGCAAAAAGCTCTGACCCAGAGCCTGCGCCGTCTTGAGCGCAGTGGCATTCTGGCGCGCCGGGTCATCGCGTCTTCGCAGGTGGCGGTGGAGTACAGCATTACGCCGCTGGGGGGGACGCTGGAAGAGCCGTTCAAGGCGCTTTACGCCTGGACGCTCAGCCATTCGGAAGCGGTGCTGCAGGCGCAGGCGGCGTTCGATGCGCGCACCGACGATGCCTAGCCGTTGCAGCTTTACTTGCGATCCAGCCACACCGTCTGCGCATTGCAGAACTCGCGTACGCCGAAGTGCGACAGCTCGCGGCCGAACCCGCTTTTCTTCACGCCGCCAAACGCCACCCGCGGGTCTGAGACGCTGAACGCGTTGACAAAGACCCCGCCGGTTTCCAACTGATCGGCAATAGCCCGCGCCTTTGCCGAGTCGCTGGTGAAGATGCTCGCGGTCAGGCCAAACTCGCTGTCATTGGCCAGCGCCACGGCGTGCTCGGCGTCGCGGGCGGTGATGATCGAGGCCACGGGGCCGAACAGTTCCTGTTTGAACGACGTCATTTGGTCGGTAACGTCGGCCAGTACGGTCGGTTCGTAGTAATTGCCCGCGCCCGCGACTTTATGGCCACCCAACAGCAGCGTGGCGCCTTCTTCCAGGGTCGCCTGGACCTGGCCGTGCAGTTCGTCACGCAGATCAAAACGCGCCATGGGGCCGATATAGGTGGCGGTCGAGGTGGGTTCCCCCATTACCAGGGCGCGGCTGGCTTCGAGGAATTTGGCGGTGAAGGCTTCAACCACGCCCGCTTCGATGATCAAGCGCTTGGCGGCGGCGCAGACTTGGCCGCTGTTCTGGAAGCGGCCGATGACGGCGGCTTGTACGGCGGCGTCGAGGTCAGCGTCGTTGAGCACGATAAAGGGGTCGGAGCCGCCCAGTTCCAGCACGCATTTCTTCAACGCGGCCCCGGCCTGTGAGCCGATGGCGATGCCGGCACGCACGCTGCCGGTGAGCGTCACGGCGGCGATGCGTGGGTCGGCGATGGCGGTGGACACGCCGTCCTGGGTTACGTTGATGACTTCAAACACGCCTTCGGCAAAACCGGCTTTGCGCAACGCTTGCTGGATCAGGTAGGCGCTGCCCATTACGTTGGGCGCATGTTTGAGCACGTAGGTGTTGCCGGCAAGCAGGGTCGGCACCGCGCCGCGCAGTACTTGCCATACCGGGAAGTTCCACGGCATTACCGCGAGGATCGGGCCCAGTGGGCGGTATTCGATCCGGGCGCTGCCGTTGTCCACCAGGGTGGGCTCCGGGGCGAGCATGGCCGGGCCGTGGGCGGCGTACCATTCGCTCAGTTGGGCGCACTTTTCGATTTCGGCGCGGGCCTGGGCGATGGGTTTGCCCATTTCCAGGGTGATCATTTGCGCCATGTCTTCAGCTTGCTCACGCAGGGCGGCAGCCAGGGCCAGCAGGTATTCGGCGCGCTGGCTCACAGGCGTGCGGCGCCAGGTGCGGAAGGCATCGGTCGAGCGGGCGAGGGCGGCGTTCAGCTGTTCTGCGCTTTCGTAGGGGTAGCTGCCGACTGTTTCGCCGCTGGCGGGGTTGATCGACAGGGCGTGGGTCTGGTGGGAGATAGCATTGTTCATGGCACCGTCCGGCTGAATGAGTGGAATGGGGCCAGCGTACGGGGCTGTATGTTTTCTGGAAACTGAATAATATTAAGCAATATATTCTCATTACGAGAATGTTTGGCCTAAGCTCGTCCCCACGCTCTGCGTGGGAATGCATCCCATGACGCTCCGCGTCAAAGACCTATGCGCCAACGATCGGACGCGGAGCGTCCGAGGCAGCGTTCCCACGCAGAGCGTGGGAACGATCATGTACATGATTGGAGAATGATTTGGATCTTGTGCAACTGGAAATCTTCAAGGCCGTCGCCGAGCAAGGCAGCATCAGCGCCGCCGCGCAGTTGATTCATCGCGTGCCATCGAACCTCACCACGCGCATCAAACAACTGGAGCAGGACCTGGGCGTGGAGTTGTTTATCCGCGAGAAAAGCCGCTTGCGCCTGTCGCCGGCCGGGTGGAATTTCCTTGGCTATACGCGGCGCATTCTCGACCTTGTGCAAGAAGCCCGTGCGACGGTGGCGGGGGAGGAGCCCCAAGGCGCCTTTGCCCTGGGCTCGCTGGAGAGCACGGCGGCCGTGCGTATACCTGCGTTACTGGCGGCGTATAACCAGCAATACACCAAGGTCGAGCTAGACCTGAGCACGGGTCCCTCGGGCACCATGATCGAAGGTGTGCTGTCGGGCCGGCTGACGGCGGCCTTTGTCGATGGGCCGGTGCTGCATTCCACGCTAGAGGGTGTGGCGGTGTTCGAGGAAGAGATGGTGGTGATTGCGCCACTGCATCACGCGCCGATCACCCGCGGCCAGGATGTGAATGGCGAGAACATCTATACGTTTCGCTCCAACTGCTCTTACCGGCATCACTTCGAACGCTGGTTCTCACAGGATGGCGCGGTGCCGGGCAGGATCTTCGAGATCGAGTCGTACCACGGCATGTTGGCCTGTGTCAGCGCCGGGGCCGGGCTGGCGCTGATGCCACGCAGCATGCTGGAGAGTATGCCGGGGTGTGCGGCGGTGAGTGTGTGGCCGCTGCCCGACACATTCCGTATCTTGAATACCTGGCTGATCTGGCGGCGGGGCACGGTGTCACAAAGCTTGAACAGCTTCGTAAAACTGCTGGAAGAACGCAATCTGCCAGCATCCTAGATCAAATGTGGGAGCTGGCCTGCGATAGCGGAGTGTCAGTCAATGAATCTTTAACTGAACCGCCTCTATCGCAGGCAAGCCAGCTCCCACAGGTGTCGTACATCAGCCGCCGAACTGCAGGGTGCCCATGGCCAGTTTGGCCATGATTGCCGTCGCGCCCAGTTGTACCAGCCATAACGCCAACCCACCGAGGAATACTCCCAGCGCAACCTGCAACACCAGGCTCTTCTGGCGCTTGGCTTGCGGTGCGCGTGGGGCGTAGTCGTGCAGTTCGTCGCGGTCGGCGCGCAGGTCCAGGTCATCGTTTCTCATTAGGGTTCTCGCAGCAAAGAGGCAGTCGGCGTTCAGTCTAGTGTGTTCACCAATAAAAAGGGGGGAGCCAGTGGCTTCCCCCTTCGTCTCACGTTTGCCGGCTTGCTTACAGCACCTCGACAATCGCCTTGGTCACGGCACCAATGTTCGATTGGTTCAGCGCCGCTACGCAGATACGGCCGGTATCCAGTGCGTAGATACCAAACTCGCTGCGCAGACGGGTGACTTGCTCAACGCTCAAACCGGAGTAGGAGAACATCCCGCGCTGGCGACCGACGAAGCTGAAGTCATGGCCTGGAGCCGCCTTGGCCAGTTCGGCCACCATCTGCTCGCGCATACCGCGAATGCGCAGGCGCATCTCGGCCAGCTCGGCTTCCCACTGGGCGCGCAGCTCAGGGTTGTTCAACACTGCGGCAACGATGGCTGCGCCGTGGGTGGGCGGGTTGGAGTAGTTGGTGCGGATCACACGCTTGACCTGGGACAGGATGCGCGCGCTTTCTTCCTTGGACTCGCTGACGATCGACAGCGCGCCTACGCGTTCGCCATACAAGGAGAACGACTTGGAGAACGAGCTGGACACAAAGAAGGTCAAGCCTGATTCCGCGAACAAGCGCACCGCGGCGGCGTCTTCGTGGATGCCGTCGCCGAAGCCCTGGTAGGCCATGTCGAGGAACGGCACCAGGTTCTTGGCCTTGACCACGTCCAGCACGTTTTGCCAGTCGGCCGGGCTGAGGTCGACGCCGGTCGGGTTATGGCAGCAGGCGTGCAGCACCACGATGGACTGTGGCGGCAGGGCGTTGAGGTCTTCGAGCAGGCCGGCACGGTTCACGTCGTGGGTGGCGGCGTCGTAGTAGCGGTAGGTCTGCACCGGGAAACCGGCTTTTTCAAACAGCGCCTGGTGGTTTTCCCAACTTGGGTCGCTGATGGCGACGACGGCGTTGGGCAGCAGTTGCTTGAGGAAGTCGGCGCCGATTTTCAGCGCGCCTGTGCCGCCCACGGCCTGGGCGGTAATCACACGGCCGGCGCTCAACAGCGGCGACTCAGCGCCAAACAGCAGCTTTTGCACGGCCTGGTCGTACGCCACGATGCCGTCGATTGGCAAGTAGCCACGGGCGGCATGTTGCGCCACACGAATGGCTTCCGCTTCGGCAACGGCACGCAAGAGTGGAATCTTCCCCTCCTCGTTGCAGTAAACGCCCACGCCAAGGTTCACCTTGGTGGTTCGTGTGTCGGCGTTGAATGCTTCGTTGAGGCCCAGGATTGGATCGCGTGGTGCCATTTCGACAGCGGAGAACAGGCTCATTTTTGCGGCAGCTCTATGGGGGGTAGGAGGGACGTGTCGCGCTCCAGCCGAATGCACTAGAGCGGTGCACAAACGGGGAGCTAGTATAGAGGCCATCACGGCTGAGAGCGACAACGGAAACGGCTTTTCGGCCATGTTTTTCGGTTTATTTGCTGACCGTTAGTCTTATTGCAACATTGGCGAGCAAGGTCGTGTAGGACGACGGCCTTGAAACCCGTCACATTTGACACCACTTCTACAGCTATCATGGTTTTTTCCTGCAACCTGCGATGATTATTCGCGGGTTGCTGAGCTATTTCGTCCCTGGCGGTGTCGAGTCTGGGGTGACTTCACGAGGTACGTTATGTCGGATTTCCAGCTCGTTACCCGTTTTGAACCCGCCGGCGATCAACCGGAAGCCATTCGTCAGATGGTCGAAGGCATTGAAGCCGGCCTGGCGCACCAGACGCTGCTTGGGGTGACCGGGTCCGGCAAGACCTTCAGCATCGCCAACGTGATCGCCCAGACCAACCGCCCGACCCTGGTGCTGGCGCCGAACAAAACCCTGGCGGCGCAGCTCTATGGCGAGTTCAAGGCGTTCTTCCCGAACAACGCGGTGGAGTATTTCGTTTCCTACTACGACTACTACCAGCCCGAAGCCTATGTGCCGTCGTCCGATACCTTTATCGAGAAGGATGCGTCGATCAACGACCACATCGAGCAGATGCGCCTGTCGGCCACCAAGGCACTGCTGGAGCGCAAAGACGCGATCATCGTCACCACGGTGTCGTGCATCTACGGCTTGGGCAGCCCGGAAACCTATCTGAAGATGGTGCTGCACGTCGACCGTGGTGACAAACTCGACCAGCGCGAATTGCTGCGGCGCCTGGCGAGCCTGCAGTACACCCGTAACGACATGGATTTTGCCCGCGCCACCTTCCGGGTGCGCGGCGATGTGATCGACATCTACCCGGCGGAATCCGACCTGGAAGCGATTCGCATCGAGCTGTTCGATGATGAGGTCGAAAGCCTGTCAGCCTTCGACCCGTTGACCGGTGAAGTGATCCGCAAGCTGCCACGCTTCACCTTCTACCCCAAAAGCCATTACGTGACCCCACGCGAAACCTTGATGGGCGCCATCGAGGGCATCAAGGTCGAGCTGGCCGAGCGCCTGGAATACTTGCGCTCCAACAATAAGCTGGTGGAAGCCCAGCGCCTGGAGCAGCGCACTCGCTTCGACCTGGAGATGATCCTGGAACTGGGTTACTGCAACGGCATCGAAAACTACTCGCGTTACCTGTCGGGCCGTGACTCCGGGGCGCCGCCACCGACGCTCTATGACTACCTGCCGCCGGACGCCTTGCTGGTGATCGACGAATCCCACGTCAGCGTGCCGCAGGTGGGCGCCATGTATAAGGGCGACCGTTCGCGCAAGGAAACCCTGGTGGAATATGGTTTCCGCCTGCCGTCGGCGCTGGACAACCGGCCGATGCGCTTTGACGAGTGGGAAGCCATCAGCCCGCAGACCATCTTCGTCTCCGCTACGCCCGGCAACTATGAAGCCGAGCACGCGGGCCGCGTCATCGAGCAACTGGTACGTCCCACTGGCCTGGTGGACCCGGAAATCGAAATCCGCCCCGCGCTGACCCAGGTCGACGACTTGCTCTCGGAAATCAACAAGCGCGTGGCCCTGGAAGAGCGGGTGCTGGTCACCACTCTGACCAAGCGCATGTCCGAAGACTTGACTGATTACCTGGCCGACCACGGCGTGCGCGTGCGTTACCTGCACTCGGACATCGACACCGTGGAGCGCGTGGAAATCATCCGCGACCTGCGCCTGGGCACCTTTGATGTGCTGGTGGGGATCAACCTGCTGCGCGAAGGCCTGGACATGCCGGAAGTGTCGCTGGTGGCGATCCTGGATGCGGACAAGGAGGGCTTCCTGCGCTCCGAACGCTCGCTGATCCAGACCATCGGCCGAGCGGCGCGTAACCTCAATGGGCGGGCGATCCTGTATGCGGACCGCATCACCGGTTCCATGGAGCGTGCGATTGGCGAGACCCAGCGTCGTCGCGACAAGCAGATCGCGTTCAACCTGGAACACGGCATCACCCCCAAGGGCGTGTTCAAGGACGTTGCCGACATCATGGAAGGCGCCACCGTGCCAGGCTCGCGCAGCAAGAAGCGCAAGGGCATGGCCAAGGCTGCCGAGGAAAGTGCCAAGTACGAGAACGAACTGCGCTCGCCGAGTGAGATCACCAAGCGGATTCGGCAGTTGGAAGAAAAAATGTACCAGCTGGCGCGGGATCTGGAGTTTGAAGCGGCGGCGCAGACGCGTGATGAGATTGGCAAGTTGCGTGAGCGTCTGTTGGCTGTTTGATTTGCGTAGATTGGGCTGGCTTCATCGCGGCCAAGCCCGGCTCCCACATTGATCTGTGAACACGGTCAATGTGGGAGCTGGCTTGCCTGCGATGGCCGCGCCTCGGTTTTCCAGAAATCACCCAGGCTGTTACCATTCGCCCCTTGTTTCAATTTTCAGTTATATCGCCCATTCGAGACCTGCCATGACCACCGTCCGCACGCGCATTGCGCCATCGCCTACTGGGGATCCCCACGTCGGTACTGCTTACATCGCCCTGTTCAACTACTGCTTTGCCAAGCAGCATGGCGGTGAGTTCATCCTGCGGATCGAAGACACCGATCAACTGCGCTCCACCCGTGAGTCCGAACAGCAGATTTTCGATGCCCTGCGCTGGTTGGGCATTACCTGGGCTGAAGGTCCGGATGTCGGCGGCCCGCATGGCCCGTATCGCCAGAGCGAGCGCAGCGACATTTACAAGCAGTACACCCAGCAACTGGTCGATATGGGCCATGCCTTCCCGTGCTTCTGCACCGCCGAAGAACTGGACCAGATGCGCGCCGAGCAACAGGCCCGTGGCGAAACTCCGCGCTACGATGGCCGTGCGCTGCTGTTGCCCAAGGAAGAAGTGGCTGCGCGCCTGGCCGCCGGTGAGCCTCACGTCATTCGTATGAAAGTGCCAAGCGAAGGCGTATGCGTGGTGCCGGACATGCTGCGCGGTGACGTCGAAATCCCGTGGGACCGCATGGACATGCAGGTGCTGATGAAGACCGACGGCTTGCCGACGTACTTCCTGGCCAACGTGGTCGATGACCATCTGATGGGCATCACCCATGTGCTGCGCGGCGAAGAGTGGCTGCCATCGGCGCCGAAACTGATCCTGCTGTACGAATACTTCGGCTGGGAGCAACCGCAGCTGTGCTACATGCCGCTGCTGCGTAACCCGGACAAGAGCAAGCTGTCCAAGCGTAAGAACCCGACGTCGGTGACGTTCTACGAGCGCATGGGCTTTATGCCTGAGGCGATGCTCAACTACCTGGGTCGCATGGGCTGGTCTATGCCGGACGAGCGCGAGAAGTTCTCGCTGCAGGAAATGGTCGACAACTTCGACCTGTCCCGCGTCTCCCTCGGTGGGCCGATCTTCGATATCGAGAAGCTGTCGTGGCTCAATGGTCAGTGGCTGCGTGACTTGCCCGTGGAGGAGTTTGCCTCCCGTGTGCAGCAGTGGGCATTGAACCCCGAGTACATGATGAAAATTGCGCCGTTGGTGCAGGGCAGGGTAGAGACGTTCAGCCAGGTCGCACCCTTGGCCAGTTTCTTCTTTGCCGGTGGCGTGAATCCCGATCCCAAGCTGTTCGAGTCCAAGAAGCTTTCCGGTGACCAAATTCGCCAGCTGATGCAGTTGATCCTGTGGAAGCTTGAAAGCCTGCGTCAGTGGGAGAAGGATGCGATCACCGCGACCATCCAGGCGGTGGTGGAATCCCTGGAGCTGAAACTGCGCGATGCCATGCCGCTGATGTTTGCCGCAATCACCGGGCAGGCCAGTTCGGTGTCGGTGCTTGATGCGATGGAAATTCTCGGCCCGGACTTGACTCGTTTCCGTCTACGCCAAGCCCTTGATTTGCTTGGGGGTGTATCGAAGAAAGAAAACAAGGAATGGGAAAAGCTGCTGGGCGCTATCGTTTAAGCAGGCCGCTTAGGGCACGAAACCCCGGTTTTTCGGGGTTTCGTCGGTAAGTGATTGTTATCCCGGCAAAAAATTTTGGAAATTGTTGAAAATAAATTTGACACGTTTCCAAACCGCCATTAAGATTCGCCCCGTCCTCACCGATGAGGGGCTATAGCTCAGCTGGGAGAGCGCTTGCATGGCATGCAAGAGGTCAACGGTTCGATCCCGTTTAGCTCCACCAATTTTACAGGTTCAAGGTTCCGGCCACACCGTCCTTGAATCGATCAGTTCTCAGCGCTGATCAGTTGTATAGAAGGTTTGTGTCCCCTTCGTCTAGTGGCCTAGGACACCGCCCTTTCACGGCGGTAACAGGGGTTCGAGTCCCCTAGGGGACGCCAGTTTCAACAAGCAGCTCGAAAGGTCTGCTGCGTCGCGAGACGAAAAATCCGGGGCTATAGCTCAGCTGGGAGAGCGCTTGCATGGCATGCAAGAGGTCAACGGTTCGATCCCGTTTAGCTCCACCAATTTTACAGGTTCAAGGTTCCGGCCACACCGTCCTTGAATCGATCAGTTCTCAGCGCTGATCAGTTGTATAGAAGGTTTGTGTCCCCTTCGTCTAGTGGCCTAGGACACCGCCCTTTCACGGCGGTAACAGGGGTTCGAGTCCCCTAGGGGACGCCACGATTACCCGCTCTGCGGGATTTTTAAGGGTCATTCAATTATTGAATGGCCCTTTTGTTTGTCTGGCGTTTGGCCAATTCCCTCCTTTATTACCCATTTTTCTGTTCTGACCGGCGGTCGTGCTTGTCGCTTGCCAAATATTATTATGGTAATAATATTAAACCCCATGAGAGACGGAGGCTTCGATGAGCGATAAAAAAGCGCAAACCCGCGAACGTATTTTGCAGGCTGCCAGCGCGGCGTTGATCCAGCGTGGCCCGGCTGAGCCCAGTGTGGGCGAGGTGATGGGGGCGGCTGGGCTGACGGTAGGAGGCTTCTACGCGCATTTTGAAAGCAAAGACGCACTGATGCTGGAAGCGTTCAACCAGTTGTTGGCGCAGCGCCGCGCCTCCATCGATGACTTGGATGACCAGCTGACCGGCGAAGAGCGTCGCACGTTGGTCGCCGCGTTTTATCTGTCACGCAAGCACCGCGACTCCACGACCCAGGCCTGCCCGTTGCCCGCGACGGTGGGGGAGATGGGGCGCTTGCCGGATGCTTTTCGCGAGGTCTTGAACGAGCACGTCGAGTTGATGGCTGCGCAACTGGCCGGCAGCCCTGAAGAGATCGACAAAGCCCTGGCGGACATGGCCTTGATGGTCGGGGGGCTGACCCTGGCGCGGGCGCTGGGGCCGGGCGAGTTATCGGATCGGGTGATACGTGCGGCCAAGTCGGCGGTACGCTGAAAAAGGGGACGCGAGATGGGCGCATTGACCTGGGTTCGTGGTTTCAATGGCACGGTGGGGCGCCTTGCGCCGCATGCGGTCGCCAGCAAGATGCGTCGCACCTTCATGACCCCGCGCGATCTGCCGCCGCGTGACTGGGAGCTGCCGCTGCTGGCCCAATCGGAGCGCATTACCCTGCGTTTCGGTCTGTCGGCGTTGCGATGGGGGCATGGCCCGGCGGTGCTGCTGATGCATGGCTGGGAAGGCCGGCCCACCCAGTTCGCTAGCTTGATCACGGCGTTGGTCGACAACGGCTATTCGGTAATTGCCCTGGACGGTCCCGCCCACGGCCGGTCGCCAGGGCGTGAAGCCCATGTACTGCTGTTTGCCCGCGCCATGCTTGAGGCGGCGGCCGAGCTGCCGCCGCTGTATGCGGTGGTCGGCCATTCCATGGGCGGCGCCAGTGCGATGTTGGCGGTGCAGTTGGGGTTGCGTACGCAGGCATTGGTCAGCATTGCCGCACCGTCGCGCTTTCTGGATGTGCTACGCGGGTTCACCCGCATGGTCGGCTTGCCGCCACGGGCGCGCTCAGCCTTTATCCAAGAAGTGGAGTTGAGCATGGGCATGCCGCTCAAGCATCTGGACGTGGCCCACTACCAAATGAACATTCCCGGCCTGATCGTCCACGCCGAAGACGACACCTTTGTTCCGGTCAGGGCGGCTCAAGCCATTCACGAAGCCTGGTTCGACAGCCGCCTGCTGCGCTTGGAGCAGGGCGGCCACCAGAAAGTGCTCGCCGACCCGCAGGTCATCGATGCTGTGCTCGCCCTATTGGCCGGCTGCCGTCTACAGGAGCGGCAGATCGCCTGATACACTGCCCCGCCGACATCAATCGACTGGAGCAAGGTATGGGCTGGGATTTGGCAACGCCGTTCATCATCGATCTGCAGGTTGCGGCTGAGGACATCGACGGCCTGGGGCACGCCAATAATGCGGTGTACGTCTCATGGCTGGAGCGTTGTGCCTGGCGCCATTCCCAGCGCCTGGGGCTGGACCTCACCGAATACCGCCGCCTCGACCGCGCCATGGCCGTGGTACGCCATGAGATCGACTACCTGGCGGCAGGCTATGAGGGCGATGAGTTACAACTGGCCACCTGGATCGTCGACTGGGACCAGCGCCTGAAGATGACCCGCCGTTTCCAACTTGTACGCCCCCGTGACGGCGCGACCCTGCTGCGCGCGCAAACAACCTTCGTATGTATTGAGTTGTCCAGCGGCAAGCCCAAGCGCATGCCCGCCGAGTTTATTGAAGGTTACGGCCCCGCCCTGACAGGGGGTTAACGGTTGCCGCGGGAAACCCAGTAAACTGCGCCACGATTTTTGTTGAGTGTTTTCCATGCAAATTGCTTTGGCGCCCATGGAGGGGTTGGTCGACAACATCCTGCGGGACGTGTTGACCCACGTGGGCGGTATCGACTGGTGCGTGACCGAGTTCATCCGGGTCAACGACCGCCTGCTCACGCCTGCCTATTTCCACAAGCTCGCGCCTGAACTGCTGCACGGTGCCCACACGGCGGCTGGTGTGCCGTTGCGGGTGCAGTTGCTCGGTTCCGACCCAGTGTGCCTGGCGGAAAATGCCGCCCTGGCCTGTGAATTGGGCTCCGAAGTGATCGACCTGAACTTCGGGTGTCCGGCCAAGACCGTGAATAAATCCCGAGGTGGCGCGGTGCTGCTCAAGGAGCCGGAGCTGCTCAACCAGATCGTCGAGCACGTGCGCCGCGCCGTACCCGCCCATATTCCCGTGACCGCCAAGATGCGCCTGGGCTTCGACAGCCCGGATGGCGCGCTGGTGTGCGCCACGGCCCTGGCCGAGGGCGGCGCTGCGCATATCGTGGTGCATGCACGCACCAAGGCCGATGGCTACAAGCCGCCGGCTCATTGGGAGTGGATCCCGCGGGTGCAGGACGTGGTCAAGGTGCCGGTGTTTGCCAATGGCGATATCTGGAGCGTCGAAGACTGGAAACGCTGCCGCGAAATCAGCGGTGCCGAAGACATCATGCTGGGCCGTGGCCTGGTGGCGCGGCCCGATCTGGCGCGGCAGATTGTGGCGGCCAAGGCCGGCGAAGAGGTGGTCGAGATGACCTGGGCGCAGATGCAGCCGATGCTTCAGGAGTTCTGGCGTCAGTCGGTGGCGCAACTGACGGAGAAGCAGGCGCCCGGCCGCTTGAAACAGTGGCTGGCGATGCTCACGCGCAACTACCCGCAAGCGGTGGAGTTGTTCACGGCCCTACGCCGGGAGACGGACTTGAACCAAGTCAGCCGCCTGCTGGGTATGCCGCATCCAACAGCCGTTTAACCGGCAGCCTTACTCCAGCAGCTGCCTGAACCCCTCGATCGGCAACGGTCGGCTGTGCAAATAGCCCTGGAATAAATGGCAGCCGAGCTTTTGCAGGAACGCCAGTTGCTCCAGGGTTTCCACCCCCTCGGCGATGACTTCCAGGTTCAGGCTGCGCGCCATGGCCACAATGGCGCGGATGATTTCTGCATCATTGGGGTCGTGGGTCGCATCGCGCACGAACGACTGATCGATCTTCAGCGCATCCACCGGCAAGCGCTTGAGGTAGGTCAAGGATGAGTAGCCGGTGCCGAAATCATCCATTGCAAAGCTCACGCCGAGTTTTTTCAGGCGACGCATCTTCACCACGGTATCGTCCAGGTTCTGGATCACGATGCCTTCGGTGATTTCCAGTTTCAGCAGGCTGAACGGCAGGCCGTGTTGCTTGAGGCTGTGCTCCACCCGTTCCACAAAGTCGTTCTGGCGAAACTGCCGGGGGCTGATATTCACGCACAGGCTGAAATTGAGCGGGTCTACCAGGCCATCGGCAATCAACTGGGCAAAGGCGCCGCAGGCTTCATCGAGAATCCAGGTGCCGACCTCCAGGATCAGGCCGCTGTCTTCCAATACCTTGATAAATTCCGCCGGTGACTGCGCGCCCAATTGTGGGTGCTGCCAGCGCACCAGGGCCTCGGCGCCGACTATCCGGTTGCCGCGCGCATCCACCTGGGGCTGGTAATGCACGCTGAATTCGCCGCGTGACAAGGCCAGGCGCAAGTCAGTCTCCATGCGCAGGCGTTCGCTAGCGGTTCTTTGCATGCTGTTGTGGAACATCTGCGTGGTGTTGCGCCCGGAGTCCTTGGCGCGGTACAGGGCGATGTCGGCGCGCTTGAGCAAATCGGCGGGTGTGGTGCCGTGGTCGGGGATCAGTGCCACGCCGATGCTGGGTGTGACCTGCAGCCGATGACCGTCGAGAAACATCGGCTCCGAGAGCAATTCGCGCAGGGTATCGGCCAGCGCTTGCACTTGGCTGCTGACCGTCTGGCGGGTGCCCTCCAGGCCGCTGAGCAATACCACAAACTCATCGCCGCCCAAGCGCGCCACGGTGTCCTCCATGCGCACGCTGGCTTCCAGGCGCGCGGTGACGATTTTCAACACGGTATCGCCAACGGGGTGGCCGAGGGAGTCGTTGATGTGCTTGAAGTGGTCCAAGTCCAGAAACAGCAGGGCGCCGCGCAGGTTGTGGCGCTTGAGCAGGGCGATCTGCTGGCTCAGGCGGTCCATCAGCAGTGCGCGGTTCGGCAGGTTGGTCAGCGGGTCGTGATAGGCCAGGTGCCGGATTTGTGCCTGGGCGTTCTTCAATAGGCTCACATCCCGTGCGGTCAGCAGCAGGCAGGGGGTTTCATTCAAGGTGATCGGCTCCACCGAGACCTCCACCGCCAGTACCTCGCCACGCTTGTTGCGCCAGAGCATTTCCAGGTGGTGAATGCGCCCCTTGATCTGCAACTCGGCCAACAGTGCGGCGCGTTGGTTTTCGTCGGCCCAGATGCCGATCTGGTACAGGGTCAGGCCGATGGCCTCTTCGGTGCGGTAACCGGTCAGGCGGCAAAAGCCATCGTTGACCTCCACATAGCGGCCGGTGTCGCGCTCGGTGATGGAAATCGCATCGGGGCTGGAGTGGAACGCCTTGGCGAACTTCTCTTCGCTGGCCTTGAGTGCGGCTTCCGAGCGTTGCTGTTGGGTAATATCGCGCAGCGTGGTGACGATGCACGGCTGGTCGCTGACCTTGATTAAACGGCTGGAAATCATGCAAGTCAGGCTTTGGCCGTCCTTGTGATGCACCACGATGGCCACATTGCTCAGGGCCTGCTCGCGAATCACCTGCTCGATGCGTTGCAGGCGCTTGCTGGAGTCGTCCCACAGGCCGATTTGTTCGGCGCTTTTGTCGAGTACTTCGGCGGCTGTAAAGCCAAACGTCTGGGTAAACGCCGGGTTGATCTCGATGAACGCGCCGCTGTCCAGGCAGGTGACGCAGATCGGGTCGGGGCTGGCCTGGAACAGGCTGGCGAACTTTTCCTCCGAGGCGGTCAGCCGTTGCTCGCGCTCGACCTGGTCGGTGATATCCAGCAAGGTGCCGGCCATGCGCAGGGGCTTGCCTGACTCATCGCGATACAGGCGTGCGCGGCTCTCCAGGTAACGCGGGCTGCCGTCTTCCATTTGCACGCGGTAGGTCAACTGATAGTTGCCGTCCGGGCCTTCGCGCAAACTGCGGTACGCATGGCGCATACCCTCGCGGTCTTCATCGGACATGCCCTCAAAAAACGCATCGAAGGATTCATGGAACGGCGCGGGTTCCAGCCCGTGCAACTGGGCGGCACGCGCCGAGCCGTAGAGCATGCCGCTGGGGATGTGCCAATCCCAGGTGCCCAGTTGCGCGGAATCCAGAGCCAGGTCCAGGCGCTCCTGGCTGTCCTTGAGTGCTTGCTCGGCGTTTTTACGTTCGGTGGTGTCCAGGAACGTGCTGATCAGGTACGCCTCGCCGTCCAGTTCGACCTTTTGTGCGCTGAGGGTGCCGTCATGGATCTGGCCGTTGCTGGCGCAGAACTGCACTTCCATGGTGATGGGTTCGCCTTTGCGCTGGGTGGCCTTGACCAGCAGCGCCCGCTGTTCCGGATGGCGCCACAGGCCCAGTTCCAGGGTGGTGCGGCCGATGGCATCGGCCACTGGCCAGCCGAACAGCATCTCGAAATACTGGTTGGCTTCGCTGATCAAGCCGTCGGCCTGGCGCGTCAGCAGCACCATGTTCGGGCACAGGTGGAAGAGTGTGGCGAAGCGCTTTTCCGAATGGCTGAGGGCGTGTTCACGGTCGCGTTGGTGGGTGATCTCGCGGATCACCCCGATCATGCGTCGCCGTCCGGCTTTGTCGGGGGCCAGGTTGCCGCTGATTTCCAGCCAGTGCAGGCTGCCATCGGGCCATTGGATACGGTGGTGCATGGCGCGGTCGAAAGGCTCTCCGGCGAGCACCGCATGAAAGCCGCGCACCACCCGCGCGCTGTCTTGCGGGGCCAGCAGGTCGAGGTAGTCCAGGTCCTTGGGCAGAGGCTGGCGCGGGTCAAAGCCGAATAGCGCCTGGGTGCCCCGTGACCAACTGATTCTTCCTGTGTCGATTTCCCAGCACCAGGCACCCAGCCGCGCGGCATTGAGGGCCGCCAGCAGCTGCGGGGCACTGTCCCAGCTTTGTTCCGCCGCTTGAGGGTCCAGGGCGTAGATGCGGGGCAGGGGTGGAATCGGGTCAAGGGGGTTGCGCATTATCAAAGGGCCTTGGCTCATTGAGAAAACCGCGCGGTTTGACCCAAACCCTTGGCCCGCACGGTGTCATGCCGATAACCCTGGCAGATCGACCTGTGCATCCAACAGGCTCATGAAAGCCCGCGCAGCGTTCGACAGCGTCCTTTCGGTGTGCACGATATAGCCTAGCTGGCGACTGAGCTGTATGCCCGGCAAAGCGATACTTGCCACCTGATCATCGAGCATGGTGCGCGGCAACACGCTCCAGGCCAGGCCGATGGAGACCATCATCTTGATGGTTTCCAGGTAGTTAGTGCTCATCGCAATATTAGGTGTGAGGCCCTGGGCCTCGAACAGGCGGCTGACAATATGGTGAGTAAAGGTGTTGCCGCCGGGAAATACCGCCGGATGCCCGGCGATATCGGCCAGGCTGACGGAACCGTTGCTGATCAGGCTGTGTTCCGGCGCCACCACAAAATCCAGCGGGTCGTCCCACACCCGGGTGGCGCGTACCAGGTTGTGGGGCTCTGGCGCCAGGGTGATCACTGCGACTTCCGCACGGCCGTGGAGGATTTCTTCGTAGGCCACTTCTGAATCCAGAAACTGAATATCCAGTGCCACATTCGGGTATTGCCGGGTGAAGGTGCGCAGAATCGGTGGCAGGCGGTGCAGGCCGATATGGTGGCTGGTGGCCAGGGTGAGGCGGCCGCTGACTTCGCCGGTGAGGTTGGTCAGGGCCCGGCGGGTGTCGTCCAGCACGTTGAGGATTTGATAGGCGCGGGGCAGCAAGGCCCGCCCGGCCTCGGTCAGGCCGACTTCGCGGCCCAGGCGGTCGAACAGTCGTACCTTCAATTGTTGTTCCAGACCGGCGATGCGCTTGCTGATGGCCGGCTGGGTCAGGTGCAGGCGTTCGCCGGCGCCGGAGAAGCTGCCGGTCTCGGCGATGGCGATAAAGGCGTTGAGGTTGGCCAGGTCCATGGTGCTATTCCAGTTGGTAATCCAAAGCATAAAAAATATGAATTTGAGTTATTTAATGTAGCGCCATACCATCAGCCTCACAAGCCAAAGGGTTATTGAAAAGCCCGGCGTATAGAAGCACCGCTGATGAGGACCGACTGATGGCCGGCAAAACGCTTTACGACAAGCTTTGGGATTCCCATGAAGTGAAACGTCGCGATGATGGATCGTCGCTGATCTATATCGACCGTCACATCATCCATGAAGTGACCTCGCCCCAAGCGTTCGAAGGCCTGCGACTGGCCGGGCGCAAGCCTTGGCGCGTCGACTCCATCATCGCCACGCCGGACCACAACGTGCCGACCACCCCTGAGCGCAAGGGCGGTATCGAAGCCATTGCCGACCAGGTCTCGCGGTTGCAGGTGCAGACCCTTGACGACTATTGCGACGAGTACGGCATCACCGAATTCAAGATGAATGACGTGCGCCAAGGCATCGTCCACGTCATTGGCCCGGAGCAGGGCGCCACCTTGCCGGGCATGACCGTGGTCTGCGGTGACTCCCATACCTCCACCCATGGTGCGTTCGGCGCTTTGGCCCATGGCATCGGCACCTCCGAGGTGGAGCACGTGTTTGCCACCCAGTGCCTGGTGGCCAAGAAAATGAAGAACATGCTGGTGCGTGTCGAAGGCCAGTTGCCGTTTGGCGTGACCGCCAAGGACATCGTGCTCGCCGTGATCGGCAAGATCGGCACCGCCGGCGGTAACGGCCATGCCATCGAGTTCGCCGGCAGTGCAATCCGCGACCTGTCCATCGAAGGCCGCATGACCATCTGCAACATGTCCATCGAAGCCGGTGCCCGCGTGGGCATGGTGGCGGCGGACGAAAAAACCGTCGAATACGTCAAGGGTCGCCCCTTCGCGCCGCAAGGCGCCGATTGGGATGCCGCCGTCGAAGCCTGGAAAGACCTGGTCTCCGACGCTGACGCAGTGTTCGACACCGTGGTTGAACTCGACGCTGCGCAGATCAAGCCGCAAGTCAGCTGGGGCACTTCGCCGGAAATGGTCTTGGCCGTTGACCAGAACGTGCCGGACCCGGCCAAAGAGGCCGACCTGGTCAAGCGCGGCTCCATCGAGCGCGCCTTGAAATACATGGGGTTGACCGCCAATCAGGCGATCACTGATATCCAGTTGGACCGTGTATTTATCGGCTCCTGCACCAACTCGCGGATCGAAGACCTGCGCGCCGCGGCGGTGATCGCCAAGGGCCGCAAGGTGGCCTCGACTATCAAGCAAGCCATTGTGGTGCCAGGTTCCGGGCTGGTTAAAGCCCAGGCGGAAGCCGAAGGGCTGGACAAAATTTTCCTCGAAGCCGGTTTTGAATGGCGGGAGCCGGGCTGCTCGATGTGCCTGGCGATGAACCCGGACCGCCTGGAGTCGGGCGAGCATTGCGCATCGACCTCCAACCGTAACTTCGAAGGGCGTCAGGGCGCGGGTGGGCGTACCCACCTGGTGAGCCCGGCCATGGCCGCCGCTGCTGCCGTCAACGGTCGTTTCATCGACGTTCGCGAATTGATCTGAGGAAAACCCGATGAGAGCTTTTACCCAACACACAGGCCTTGTAGCGCCGTTGGACCGTGCCAATGTGGACACCGACCAGATCATCCCAAAGCAATTTTTGAAGTCGATCAAGCGCACCGGTTTCGGCCCCAACCTGTTCGATGAGTGGCGCTACCTGGACGTGGGCTACGCCTACCAGGACAACTCCAAGCGCCCCCTGAACAAGGACTTTGTGCTCAACGCCGAGCGTTACCAAGGTGCCAGCGTGTTGCTGGCTCGGGAAAACTTCGGTTGCGGCTCCAGCCGTGAACACGCGCCGTGGGCCCTGGAAGAGTACGGCTTTCGCAGCATCATCGCGCCGAGCTACGCCGATATCTTCTTCAACAACAGCTTCAAGAACGGCCTGTTGCCGATCATCTTGAGCGACGCAGAAGTGGACGAGTTGTTCCAGCAAGTGGAGGCCAATGTCGGCTACCAATTGACGGTGGACCTGGCCGCGCAAACCGTGACCCGCCCGGACGGCAAGGTGTACCACTTTGAAGTGGATGCCTTCCGTAAGCACTGCCTGATCAACGGTCTGGATGACATTGGCCTGACCTTGCAGGACGGCGATGCGATTGCTGCGTTTGAAACCAGGCACCGGGCGAGCCAGCCCTGGTTGTTTCGCGATGCCTGATTTGCGGTAACCGTGCGGGCCCCATCGCGGGCAAGCCCGACTCCCACATTGGAGTGCATTCCAACGGTGGGAGCTGGCTTGCCTGCGATAGCGCCAGTGCAACCACCACAAACCCCAAGGAAAGCCACCATGACCACCACCGCCCACACCCAAGTCGTGCAAAAACAATTCGGCGAGCAAGCCTCGGCCTACCTGAGCAGCGCCGTACACGCCCAGGGCACCGAATTCGCTGTGCTACAGGCCGAGCTGGCCGGGCAGGGCGCTGCACGCTTGCTGGACCTGGGCTGCGGTGCCGGTCATGTCAGCTTCCATGTGGCGCCTCTGGTCAAAGAAGTGGTGGCCTACGACTTGTCCCAGCCCATGCTCGACGTGGTGGCCGCCGCCGCCAAAGACCGCAACCTGGACAACATCCGCACCGTGCACGGCGCCGCTGAGCGCTTGCCCTTTGCCGAGGGTGAGTTCGACTTCGTATTCAGCCGTTATTCGGCCCATCACTGGAGCGACCTCGGCCTGGCCCTGCGTGAAGTGCGCCGGGTGCTCAAGCCGGGCGGCGTGGCGGCATTTGTGGATGTCTTGTCACCGGGCAGCCCCCTGTTGGACACTTACCTGCAAACCGTCGAAGTGCTGCGCGACACCAGCCACGTGCGTGATTACTCCGGCGCCGAGTGGATGCGCCAGTTGAGTGAGGCTGGCCTGCACGTGCGCAACAGCAGTCGCCAGCGCTTGCGCCTGGAATACACCTCGTGGGTCGAGCGCATGCGCACGCCAGAGGTCTTGCGTGCGGCAATCCTTAAGCTGCAACAGGCGATGGGCCAGGAAGTGCGCGATTATTACGACATTCAAGCCGACGGCACCTTCAGCACCGATGTGCTGGTGGTCTTCGCCGAACGCTGATTGATTTTTCCCGACCTGCCCACGGGCGGGTCGCTTGATGAAATGAGGAACGCATGAGCAAGCAGATTCTGATTCTCCCTGGCGACGGTATTGGTCCGGAAATCATGGCCGAAGCGGTCAAGGTCCTTGAGCTTGCCAACAGCAAGTACAACCTGGGCTTCGAGCTGAGCCACGATGTGATCGGCGGCGCCGCCATCGACAAGCACGGCGTGCCGCTGGCCGACGAGACCCTCGACCGCGCCCGGGCTGCCGATGCCGTGCTGCTCGGCGCCGTGGGTGGGCCGAAATGGGACAAGATCGAGCGTGACATCCGCCCTGAGCGCGGCCTGCTGAAAATCCGTGCGCAACTGGGCCTGTTCGGCAACCTGCGCCCGGCCATCCTCTACCCGCAACTGGCCGACGCGTCGAGCCTCAAGCCGGAAGTGGTGGCGGGCCTGGATATCCTCATCGTGCGCGAGCTGACCGGCGGTATCTACTTCGGCTCGCCACGGGGCGTGCGCGAGTTGGAAAATGGCGAACGCCAGGCCTACGACACGCTGCCGTACAGCGAGAGCGAAATCCGCCGTATCGCCCGTGTCGGTTTCGACATGGCGCGGGTGCGCGGTAAAAAGGTCTGCTCGGTGGATAAAGCCAACGTGTTGGCTTCCAGCCAGCTGTGGCGTGAAATCGTCGAAGAAGTCGCCAAGGATTACCCGGACGTCGAACTGAGCCACATGTACGTCGACAACGCCGCCATGCAGTTGGTGCGCGCACCCAAGCAGTTCGACGTGATCGTCACCGACAACCTGTTCGGCGACATCCTGTCCGACCAGGCGTCGATGCTCACCGGTTCCATCGGCATGCTGCCGTCGGCGTCCCTGGACACCAACAATAAAGGTATGTACGAGCCGTGCCACGGTTCGGCGCCAGACATCGCGGGGCAGGGCATTGCCAACCCGCTGGCGACGATTTTGTCGGTGTCGATGATGCTGCGCTACAGCTTCAACCTGGGCGATGCGGCGGACGCCATCGAGAAGGCTGTCAGCCTGGTGCTGGATCAGGGCTTGCGCACGGGCGATATCTGGTCCCAGGGTTGCACCAAGGTCGGGACGCAAGAAATGGGCGACGCAGTAGTCGCCGCGCTGCGGAATCTGTAATCTCTCGGGCCCGCTTGCAGTTGTTGCTGCAAGGCGGCCCACTTTTTAACAAGGTGTAGTTGCGATGAAACGTGTAGGTCTGATCGGTTGGCGCGGTATGGTCGGTTCCGTGCTCATGCAGCGGATGCTGGAAGAGCAGGATTTCGATCTTATTGAGCCGGTGTTTTTCACCACTTCGAACGTAGGTGGCCAAGGGCCGTCCGTGGGCAAGGATATTGCCCCGCTCAAGGATGCCTACAGCATTGAAGAGTTGAAGAGCCTCGACGTGATCCTGACCTGCCAGGGTGGCGACTACACCAGCGAAGTCTTCCCCAAGCTGCGCGAAGCCGGCTGGCAGGGTTACTGGATCGACGCCGCTTCGAGCCTGCGCATGCAGGATGACGCGGTGATCATCCTCGATCCGGTCAACCGCAAGGTCATCGATCAGCAACTGGACGCCGGCACCAAGAACTACGTGGGCGGCAACTGCACCGTGAGCCTGATGCTGATGGGCCTGGGTGGCCTGTTCGAAGCGGGCCTGGTGGAGTGGATGAGCGCCATGACCTATCAGGCGGCCTCCGGCGCCGGCGCGCAGAACATGCGCGAACTGATCAAGCAGATGGGCGCGACCCACGCCGCTGTCGCCGATCAACTGGCTGACCCGGCGAGTGCGATTCTCGATATCGACCGCCGTGTGGCCGAGGCCATGCGCAGCGACGCTTACCCGACCGAGAACTTTGGCGTGCCATTGGCCGGTAGCTTGATCCCGTGGATCGACAAGGAACTGCCTAACGGCCAGAGCCGTGAAGAGTGGAAGGCCCAGGCCGAAACCAACAAGATCCTGGGTCGCTTCAAGAACCCGATCCCGGTGGATGGCATCTGCGTGCGCATTGGCGCCATGCGTTGCCACAGCCAGGCGCTGACCATCAAGCTGAACAAAGACGTGCCGATCGCCGATATCGAAGGCCTGATCAGCCAGCACAATCCCTGGGTCAAGCTGGTGCCGAACAACCGCGATATCAGCATGCAGGAGCTGAGCCCGACCAAGGTCACCGGCACCCTGAATGTACCGGTGGGCCGTCTGCGCAAGCTGAACATGGGCAGCCAGTTCCTCGGCGCGTTCACCGTCGGCGACCAACTGCTGTGGGGCGCGGCTGAGCCGTTGCGTCGCATGTTGCGGATTTTGCTGGAGCGTTGATCGCTTGAAGCAATAACAGAAACCCGCGTTCTGGTGACAGGCGCGGGTTTTTTGTTGCCTTTGTGATCATTCCCACGCTCTGCGAGGGAATGCAGCTCTGGACGCTCTGCGTCTGCTTTAGAGGCGTGACGCGGAGCGTCACAGGAGGCATTCCCACGCAGAGCGTGGGAACGATCAGGGGGGCTGTAATTGCCTCACCCTCTACCACCCGGTAAAGTGCCGCTCCCCCGTAATGCCCGAGGCAACCCCATGACCCAGACCTTTGAAATCGCCGTGATCGGCGCCACCGGTACCGTGGGTGAAACCCTGGTGCAGATTCTCGAAGAACTGGAGTTCCCGGTGGGCACCTTGTACCTGCTGGCGGGCAGCAACTCGGCGGGGGCTTCGGTGCCGTTTCGGGGCAAGAACGTGCGGGTCAAAGAAGTCGACACGTTTGACTTCAGCAAGGTGCAGTTGGCGTTCTTCGCTGCAGGCCCGGCGGTGACCTTGAGCTTCGCTCCGCGTGCCACCGCCGCTGGTTGCGCGGTGATTGACTTGTCCGGCGCATTGCCCGCCGAGCAGGCGCCGCAAGTGGTACCGCAGGCCAACGCCCATGTGCTGAACGCGTTGAAAAAGCCTTTTCAACTCGGCAGCCCGAGCCCCTGTGCCACGTACCTCGCGGTGCTGCTGGCGCCCTTGCGCGGTGTGGTGGACATCCAGCGCGTGAGCGTCACCGCTAACCTGGCCATCTCTGCCCAGGGCCGCGAGGCCGTCAGCGAGTTGGCGCGCCAGACCGCTGAACTGTTGAACGTGCGTCCCTTGGAACCGGCGTTCTTTGATCGGCAAGTGGCGTTCAACCTGCTGGCGCAAGTCGGCACGCCGGATGCCCAAGGTCATACCGCCCTAGAGAAACGTCTCGTACACGAACTGCGTGCGGTGCTGGAAACACCTTTACTAAAGATTTCCGCCACCTGCGTTCAAGCCCCGGTGTTTTTCGGCGATAGCCTGGCTGTGTCGCTGCAACTGGCCGCGCCGGTCGACCTGGCCGCGGTGAACCGTGCCCTCGACGCTGCACCGGGAATAGAGCGGGTCGAGGAGGGCGATTACCCCACGGCCGTAGGCGACGCCGTCGGCCAGGACGTGGTGTATGTAGGGCGAGTTCGCGCCGGTATCGACGACCCGGCGGAACTAAATCTTTGGCTGACGTCAGATAACGTACGCAAAGGCTCGGCCCTGAACGCCGTGGAGCTGGCGCAGTTGTTGATAAAAGGCCTTGTGTAAAAGATACTTGGCGGCAATTTGTAGATTGATTCTAACCAGGCGCTATGCTTGGTCCCAAGTGAAACACAAGCGCGTCGGTGACCTATCGGCTCGCCATGCCTAATGGCAGCGGTTACCAACCTTCTCGCAGGGCGGGAAGCGTTCAAACAAAGGATGAGGCTATGGTTCAAGTTCGCAAACTGGTGTTCGCAATAGCGGCCGCCTCGGCGCTGTCCTCCGGTATGGCGCAGGCGCTGCAACTTGGGGAGATGACCCTCAAGTCGAAGTTGAACCAGCCGCTGTCGGTGGAAATCGAATTGCGCGATGTGGGCGGCCTTACGGCGTCCGAGATCACCCCTAGCCTGGCGTCGGCCCAGGCCTTCGTGGATGCGGGTGTCGACCGCCAGGCGTTTCTCGATGACCTGACGTTCACCCCGGTGATCAACCCCGAAGGTCGCAGCGTGGTGCGCGTGACCTCCAGCAAGCCTCTGCCCGATTCCTATGTGCGCTTCCTCATGCAGGTGCAATGGCCCAATGGCCGTTTGATGCGTGACTACAGCGTACTGCTCGACCCGGCCAAGTTCGATCAGCCAGCGCCGACGGCGAGCGCGCCGGCCAGTACCGCGCCAGCCGCCAGCACGCCTGCCCAGCACACCACCACGTCCCGCGATACCTTGTGGGAAATTGCCGCAAAGAACCGCAATGGCGCCTCGGTCCAGCAAACGATGCTGGCCATCCAGGCGCTTAACCCGGATGCCTTTGTCGACGGCAATATCAACCGCCTGAAAACCGGCCAGGTCCTGCGCCTGCCAGATACCACGCAAAGTACAGCGCTGGCGCAGCCGCAAGCGATTGCCGAAGTGAGCGCGCAGAACGCCGCCTGGCGCCAGGGCCGCCGTGGCCCTCAGAGCCAAGTGGCCGGCAAGCCGCAGTTGGACGCGACCAAACGCACCCAGGCCGGCAATGCGCCGTCGAGTACCCAGGCCAAGGATAACCTGAGCCTGGTGTCGGCCGAAGCTGCCAAGAAAGGCGCGAAGGGCACCGTCGGTGACAGCCGCGCCCTGAGCGACAAGCTGGCAATGACCCAGGAAGAGCTCGACACCACGCGGCGCGACAACGAAGAACTGAAAAGCCGTGCCGCCGACTTGCAAAGCCAGTTGGACAAGCTGCAGAAGCTGATCCAGCTGAAGAATGACCAATTGGCTCGTTTGCAAGCGCAAACGGGCGAGCCACAGACAGCCGCGATGCCCGCGCAGTTGCCGGGTGAACCTGCAGCTGAGCCGGCGGCCCCCGTTGCAACACCAGCGCCAGTGCCTGAACCGGCCAAGCCGGCTGCTGCGCCGGCCAGCACCGAAGGCAAGTTCAACGACCTGCTGACCAACCCGATTGTGCTCGGCATCCTTGGCGGTGCGGCCCTGCTGGTGGTGTTGCTGCTTCTGCTGCTGTGGGCACGCCATCGCAATGCTCGCCGCGAAGAAGAGAAACATCTGCGTATGGCACGGGCGTTGGCCGAAGAGCCTGAGTTCGTTTCCAATATCGATCAAGACCTGCCGCCTGACAGCTTCGAGGGCCTTGAAGTGCCGCCGCCGAGCGTCAAGCTCGCCACCGCAACGCCGCCAGCATCTGCGCCCGCGCCGGCGCCGGTGGTTGAGACGGTAGTGGCACCGACGGTCGCCTCCGTGCTGGCGCCGTTGGCGGTTGCCGTGGCTCAGGAAAACGCCAGTGACGCCCTGGCCCAGGCCCAATCCCATATCGACCGTGGCCATCTGAACCAGGCGGCGGATGTGCTTGAACAAGCCATCAAGCGCGAGCCCAAGCGCAGCGACCTGCGTTTGAAGCTGATGGAAGTCTATGGGCTGCAGAACAACAAAGACGGGTTCGTCACCCAGGAGCGCCAGTTGGTGGCCAACGGTGAGAACCATGCCCAGGTCGAGCAGCTCAAGGCGCGTTTCCCGGCCATGGCCGTGTTGGCGGCGGGTGTCAGTGCCGCAGTGGCTGCCGCGGCCCTGGATGCGCAGTACGTCAAGGACCTGCTCGATGACAAGCCGACCCCGGCCCCGCAGGCAGACACCTTCGACACCGATTTCGACCTGAGTCTGGATGACCTGGAAGCTGCCTCGCCGGCCGAGATCGCGCAAGACCAGCAAACCTTTGAATCGCTGCTCAAACAACAGACTGAGCCCAAGGCCGATGCGCCGGACCTGTCGGACTTCGATCTGGACCTGCAACTGGACCCGCCGACGTCGCAATCCGATGACGACTTCCTGTCGGGCCTTGAAGGGCAGATCAAGGATGTCCCGCCGGTTGAGCCGCCGACCCTGACGCCGGCCGCGCTGGACGAATTCGACCTGCCAGAAGACTTTGACCTGTCGCTGGCGGACGAGCCGAGCGCCCCGGCAGCCAAGCCCGATGCTTTTGCTTCGGAGCTGGACGACGTCAACGCTGAACTGGATCGTTTGTCACAGAGTCTGGAGCATCCGCCGATCGAGCCTTCCTTCACGGCTGAAGATGCCGCGCTGGGTGCTGAGGATGAGCCAGAGTTCGATTTCCTCTCTGGCACTGATGAAGTGGCCACCAAGCTCGACTTGGCCCAGGCCTACATCGACATGGGCGATGCGGACGGCGCGCGAGATATCCTGTCCGAAGTGTTGACCGAAGGCGACGAGGGTCAGCGTAGCGAAGCCAAGGAAATGCTCGGCAGAATCTAACGGCCGACGCAGAAAAATGTGGGAGCGGGCTTGTTGTGGCGAGGGAGCTTGCTCCCGCTGGGGTGCGTAGCGCCCCTGAAAAGCGGGCTCCAGCTGCGCTGTCGAACGGGAGCAAGCTCCCTCGCCACAAAAGCCCCAGATTAAAAGCCCCCTCTTATGCACCCTGACGCCCTATAATGCCCGCCTTTGCGCAACTCATCAGGCTCTCAGTTCTTGGCAAATATAGATAACGCGGCTGCCGAAATGGCGGCCGCAGGCTTTTACCGCATCGCCCTGGGCGTGGAATACAAAGGCTCGCGCTATCGCGGCTGGCAGCGTCAGGCCTCCGGGGTGCTGACGGTGCAGGAAACCCTGGAAAACGCCCTGTCCAAAGTCGCCAACTCGCCGGTGTCGCTGATGTGTGCCGGGCGCACCGATGCCGGCGTGCACGCGTGTGGCCAAGTGGTGCACTTCGACACCCAGGCCGAGCGGTCGATGAAGGCGTGGGTGATGGGGGCCAATATCAATTTGCCCCATGATGTCAGTGTCAGCTGGGCCAAGGTCATGCCGGCGCATTTTCACGCCCGTTTCAAGGCCATCGCCCGGCGTTACCGCTACGTGATCTACAACGATCAGATCCGCCCGGCGCACCTCAATGAAGAAATCACCTGGAACCACCGCCCGCTGGATGCCGAGCGTATGGCCGAAGCCGCGCAGCATCTGGTGGGGGTGCATGACTTCAGCGCCTTCCGTGCCGGGCAGTGCCAGGCCAAGTCGCCGATCAAGGAAGTCCACCACCTGCGGGTGACGCGCCACGGCAAGATGATCGTGCTGGATATCCGTGCCGGGGCCTTTCTGCATCATATGGTGCGCAATATCGCTGGGGTGCTGATGACCATCGGCACCGGTGAACGCCCGGTGGAGTGGGCCAAGGAAGTGCTGGAAAGCCGCATTCGCCGTACGGGCGGGGTCACGGCGCATCCGTTCGGCCTGTATCTGGTGGATGTGGAGTACCGCGACGAGTTCGAACTGCCGGAACGCTTTATCGGGCCGCACTTCCTCACCGGTTTCAGCGAACTTGGCGGCTGACGCCCGGAAAAGCTTTTGTTACCATCCGGGACTTTCTCGGACCAACCCTGAGGTTCCTACGACATGTCAGCCGTTCGCAGCAAGATTTGCGGGATTACCCGCATAGAAGACGCGCTGGCGGCAGTCGAAGCGGGGGCGGATGCCATTGGCCTGGTGTTTTATGCCAAGAGCCCACGGGCGGTGAATGTGCTGCAGGCGCGGGCGATTATCGCTGCGTTGCCGCCCTTCGTGACCACCGTGGGGTTGTTTGTCAACGCCAGCCGCTGCGAGCTCAACGAAACCCTGGATGCGGTGCCGCTGGATATGTTGCAGTTCCACGGCGACGAAACGCCAGAGGAATGCGAAAGCTATCAGCGCCCGTACATCAAGGCGTTGCGGGTCAAGGCCGGGGACGATATTGCCGCAGCCTGCGCCGCGTATGCCGGCGCTCGCGGGATTCTGCTGGACACCTACGTCGAAGGCGTACCCGGTGGTACGGGCGAGGCGTTCGACTGGTCGCTGATTCCCGAGGGGTTGAGCAAGCCGGTTATTCTCGCGGGTGGGCTCACCTCAGAGAACGTCCAGGCGGCCATCGAACAGGTTCGGCCGTATGCCGTCGACGTCAGCGGTGGGGTGGAGCAGGGCAAGGGGATCAAGGACCCGAGCAAGATTCGCGCGTTCATGCAGGCCGTGCGCAACAGCAGGGGTGGGATGTGACGGCTGGCAGTCTGCCGCCGTCCATAACTACCACTGTGTAAAACAGCCCGGCGCCGCCTGTGGGTGGCCCGGAAACGAAGTGGCAACCCTGCGCTGGCAGGTTGTCTGGAAGGCTGAGGATACG
This sequence comes from Pseudomonas sp. DW-iso17, assembly GCF_058725345.1. Lineage (NCBI taxonomy): Bacteria > Pseudomonadati > Pseudomonadota > Gammaproteobacteria > Pseudomonadales > Pseudomonadaceae > Pseudomonas > Pseudomonas sp. DW-iso17. Next base: position 40,548 of record NZ_JBZXEA010000003.1, read on the forward strand.
GGCGGGAAATGGCAGGTCCAACGTCTGACCCCGTCCCGCCTGTGTCATCGCCACATATGAATTTAGCTCAAGGGCATACGCGGGGCTGTGTTCAAGCCACCGGTACTGGAGAAAAGAAAGCATGAGCAACTGGTTAGTAGACAAACTGATCCCTTCGATCATGCGTTCCGAGGTGAAGAAAAGCTCGGTTCCTGAAGGTCTGTGGCACAAATGCCCATCCTGCGACGCGGTGCTGTATCGCCCGGAGCTGGAAAAGACCCTGGACGTTTGCCCCAAGTGCAACCACCACATGCGTATTGGCGCACGCGCTCGTATCGACATCTTCCTGGATGCCGACGGCCGTAATGAGCTGGGTGCCGACCTGGAGCCGGTTGACCGTCTCAAGTTCCGCGACAGCAAGAAGTACAAGGACCGTCTGGTCGGCGCACAGAAGCAGACTGGCGAGAAAGACGCGCTGATTTCGGTCAGCGGCAAGCTGCTGGGCATGCCGGTGGTGGTTTCGGCCTTCGAATTCTCCTTCATGGGCGGTTCCATGGGTGCCATCGTCGGTGAGCGCTTTGTTCGCGCTGCCAACTATGCCCTGGAAAACCGTTGCCCGATGATCTGCTTCGCCGCCTCCGGTGGTGCGCGTATGCAGGAAGCCCTGATTTCCCTGATGCAAATGGCCAAGACCTCGGCGGTTCTGGCGCGTCTGCGTGAAGAAGGCATTCCGTTCATCTCCGTGCTGACCGACCCGGTCTACGGCGGCGTCTCCGCCAGCCTGGCGATGTTGGGCGATGTGATCGTTGGCGAGCCTAAAGCCCTGATCGGCTTTGCCGGCCCACGCGTGATCGAGCAGACCGTGCGGGAGAAACTGCCGGAAGGCTTCCAGCGCAGCGAGTTCCTGCTGGAGCACGGTGCGATCGACCTGATCATCCCGCGTGGCGAGTTGCGCCCGCGCCTGGGCAGCCTGCTGGCGCAAATGATGGGCCTGCCGACGCCTGTGTACGTCGCACCTAAAGTCGAGCCGATCGTTGTGCCGCCGGTGCCAGCAAACCTATGACCCAACGTACCCTGGGCGAATGGCTCGCCTACCTTGAGCAGTTGCATCCGTCCGCCATCGACATGGGCCTGGAGCGCTCGCAACAGGTAGCGGCCCGCCTCGGGTTGGGCCAGCCGGCACCGCGTGTGATCACGGTGACCGGCACCAACGGCAAAGGCTCCACCTGTGCTTTTGTGGCCGCGCTGTTGCAGGCCCAGGGCCTCAAAGTCGGCGTGTACAGCTCGCCGCACCTGCTGCGCTACAACGAGCGGGTGCAGCTCAATGGCGTAGAAGCCACTGATGCCCAGCTGTGCGAAGCCTTCGCAGCCCTGGAAGCCGGGCGCGGCGACATCTCCCTGACCTATTTCGAGATGGGCACACTGGCGGCGTTCTGGCTGTTCGAGCGTTCGCAACTGGATGTGGTCGTGCTGGAGGTCGGCCTCGGCGGGCGTCTGGATACGGTCAACGTGGTGGATGCCGACCTGGCGCTGGTCACCAGCATCGGTGTTGATCACGCCGACTATCTAGGCAATACCCGCGAGTCTGTGGCCTATGAAAAGGCCGGGATCTTCCGCCAGAGCAGGCCCGCGCTCTGTGGCGACCTGGATCCGCCGCAACCTTTGCTGGACAAGGTGCGCGAGCTGGATTGCCCGTTCTACCTGCGCGGTCGTGAATTCAATCTCGACATCGGTGCGACCCACTGGCAATGGCGTGGGCGTGATGCCCGTGGCAAGGTGGTAGAGCTGCTCGATTTGCCGTTGCTGAACCTGCCGATGGAAAACGCCGCACTCGCGCTGCAAGCCTATTTGCTGCTGGATCTGCCGTGGGATGCCAAGCAGATCGGCGCAACCCTGCGAGCGACGAAGGTGGTGGGGCGCCTGGATCGCCGGGTGCTGGACTGGCAAGGCAAGCGCCTGAACCTGTTGCTGGATGTCGGGCATAACCCCCATGCGGCTCACTATCTGGCTCAGCGCCTGGCGCGCACACCACCGGCCGGCCGCCGCCTGGCGGTGTTCGGGTTGCTGGCCGACAAGGATCTTGATGGCGTAATAGCGCCGTTGTTTGGCAGCGTACAGTCTTGGGCCGTTGCGCCGCTGGATACGCCGCGCAGCCGTCCTGCGGTTGAGCTGGAAACTGCCTTGCAGAACCTTGGCGCGCCCGTGACGTCGTATGCAAGCATCACTGCCGCCCTTGAGGCGCAGTGTGCGCTGGCTGCGGCCGAAGACGAAATCCTGTTGTTCGGATCATTTTATTGTGTTGCCGAGGCGCTCGAATGGCTGGCCCGGCGCTCCACGGAGGAAGCTGCACATGGCATTACTGGATAGCGCATACAAGCAGCGAATGGTCGGGGCCCTGGTGCTGGTGGCGTTGGCGGTAATCTTTCTGCCGATGCTGTTTTCCCGCCAGGACGAACAGCGCCAGGTGGTGGTTGAAGCTCCCGCTGCGCCCCAGGCGCCGGTGGTGCCCCAGGTTCAAGTCGAACCGGTAGTTGTGCCTGAGCCTCAGGTGTTGCCGGAAGAACCTGTGCCCGTCGAGGAGGAGGTCGTCACCCAACAGGCACCTTCGCAGGCCCCTTCGATGCCGGTGCAGCCAAGTGTGCCGGTGGTCAAGCCGACGCCAGCCCCGGCTGTCGCCGCCAAACCGGCTGCACCGGCGCCAGCGCCCAAGCCTGTGGCGCCGCAGCCTGCTGCACCGGGTAAGCCGGATGTGGGTCAGAGCCGCATCGACCCTAATGGCTTGCCGATCAGTTGGTCGATCCAGCTCGCCAGCCTGGCCAATCGCGAAAGCGCCGATGCCTTGCAGAAAAAGCTGCGTGCCCAGGGATATAACGCCTATATCCGCAGTGCCGATGGCAAGAACCGTGTTTTTGTGGGGCCGCTGATCGAGCGTGCCGAGGCAGATCGCCTGCGCGATTTGCTGGGTCGTCAGCAGAACCTCAACGGGTTTGTGGTGCGTTTCCAGCCCGAGCGCGGCTGAACGGGCAATAGGCTCTAAATGTGGGAGCTGGCTTGCCTGCGATGGCGGTGGTTCAATCGACAACGATGTCGAATATGCCGCCCTCATCGCAGGCAAGCCAGCTCCCACATTGATTTATGGTGGGCTTGAAATGGCGTTCACACCGCCCAATCTATTGATTTGCAAAGCAGCCGCAATCACCGCTTACCGATAGCCCGGCGCTCTGCTAAAATGCGCCGCCTTATCCGTACGTAGGCTGCACTGTGCCATTTACCTGGGTTGATTGGGCGATCGTTGCAATCGTCGCCATCTCCGCTTTGATCAGTCTGAGCCGCGGCTTCGTAAAAGAAGCACTGTCGTTGCTGACCTGGATCATTGCAGGAGTCGTAGCCTGGATGTTCGGTGGTTCACTGTCGGTCTACCTGGCCGGGTACATAGAGACACCTTCGGCTCGCGTCATCGCGGGCTGCGCCATCATGTTCATCGCCACGCTGTTGGTGGGGGCAATGGTCAATTATCTTATTGGCGAGTTGATACGTGTCACCGGCATCGAAGGGACCGATCGATTTCTCGGCATGGCCTTCGGGGCTGCGCGTGGCGCGCTGCTGGTGGTCGTGGCGGTCGGGCTGTTGAGCCTGGGGCCGGTACAGCAGGATTCGTGGTGGCAGGAGTCGGTACTCGTGCCAAAATTTCTATTGGTTGCAGACTGGTCCAAGAACCTCATTCTGGGGTGGAGCAGTCAGTGGCTGGCCAGCGGAATCAGCGTACCCGCTGATCTTCCGTTCAAGGAACACCTCTTACCGGCCAAAACGCCTCAGTAAGCTGTGTTCAGTCAAGATTCATTAAGTAGGGGTTGTGTCGCATGTGTGGCATCGTCGGTATCGTCGGTAAGTCGAACGTCAATCAGGCGCTGTATGACGCGCTAACCGTCCTCCAGCACCGCGGCCAGGACGCTGCCGGTATTGTGACCAGCCACGACGGCCGGTTATTCCTGCGCAAGGACAATGGCCTGGTGCGTGACGTGTTCCATCAGCGTCACATGCAGCGCCTCGTCGGGCACATGGGCATTGGCCACGTGCGATACCCGACTGCCGGTAGCTCGACCTCGGCCGAAGCTCAACCGTTCTACGTCAACTCGCCTTACGGCATCACCTTGGCGCACAACGGTAACCTGACCAACGTTGAACAACTGGCCAAGGAGATCTACGAATCTGACCTGCGCCACGTCAACACCAGCTCCGATTCGGAAGTGTTGCTCAACGTGTTCGCCCACGAGCTGGCCCAGCGCGGCAAGCTGCAGCCGACCGAAGAAGACGTGTTCGCCGCCGTGATCGACGTGCACAACCGTTGCGTCGGTGGTTATGCCGTGGTGGCGATGATCACCGGTTACGGCATCGTCGGTTTCCGCGACCCGCACGGCATTCGCCCGATCGTGTTCGGCCAGCGTCACACCGACGAAGGCGTCGAGTACATGATCGCTTCCGAAAGCGTGTCCCTGGACGTGCTGGGCTTCACCCTGATCCGCGACCTGGCGCCGGGCGAGGCTGTCTACATCACCGAAGACGGCAAGCTGCACACCCGCCAGTGCGCCGTAGCGCCGAAACTCACCCCGTGCATCTTCGAACACGTCTACCTGGCGCGTCCGGACTCGATCATCGACGGTGTCTCGGTCTACAAGGCGCGCCTGCGTATGGGCGAGAAGCTGGCCGAGAAGATCCTGCGCGAGCGTCCCGAGCACGATATCGATGTGGTCATCCCGATTCCGGACACCAGCCGCACCGCCGCGCTGGAGCTGGCCAACCATCTGGGCGTCAAATTCCGCGAAGGCTTCGTGAAGAACCGCTACATCGGTCGTACTTTCATCATGCCCGGCCAGGCTGCGCGCAAGAAGTCGGTACGCCAGAAGCTCAACGCCATCGAGCTTGAGTTCCGCGGCAAGAACGTGATGCTGGTAGATGACTCCATCGTACGCGGCACCACCTGCAAGCAGATCATCCAGATGGCCCGCGAAGCCGGGGCGAAGAACGTGTACTTCTGCTCTGCGGCGCCCGCGGTGCGTTACCCGAACGTGTACGGTATCGACATGCCGAGCGCCCATGAGCTGATCGCGCATAACCGTTCGACTCAGGACGTGGCCGACCTGATCGGCGCCGACTGGCTGATCTACCAGGACCTGCCGGACCTGATCGAAGCGGTTGGCGGTGGCAAGATCAAGATCGAGCAGTTCGACTGCGCCGTGTTCGACGGCAAGTACGTCACCGGCGATGTCGACGAGGCCTACCTGAACAAGATCGAGCAAGCGCGCAACGACTCGTCGAAGATCAAGACCCAGGCGGTCAGCGCGATCATCGACCTGTATAACAACTGAGTAAACACCGGCCCTGAGGGGCCGGTTTTGTATCTTAAACAAAGAATTGAATAAGGAGTCGCAGCATGAGTCAGGAATGGGATGCCGGTCGGTTGGACAGCGACCTCGATGGCGTAGCTTTCGATACCCTGGCTGTGCGCGCCGGCCAGCACCGTACCCCGGAAGGTGAGCACGGCGACCCGATGTTCTTCACCTCCAGCTACGTGTTCCGTACTGCCGCCGACGCCGCTGCGCGGTTTGCTGGCGAAGTGCCGGGCAACGTGTATTCGCGCTACACCAACCCGACCGTGCGTGCGTTTGAAGAGCGCATCGCGGCCCTGGAAGGTGCCGAGCAGGCCGTGGCGACTGCCACCGGCATGGCGGCCATCCTGGCGGTGGTGATGAGCCTGTGCAGCGCCGGCGACCATGTGCTGGTATCGCGCAGCGTGTTCGGCTCGACCATCAGCCTGTTCGAAAAGTACTTCAAGCGTTTCGGTATTGAAGTCGATTACGTGCCCCTGGCGGACCTGTCCGGCTGGGAGGCGGCCATCAAGGCCAATACCAAGCTGTTGTTCGTCGAATCGCCGTCCAACCCGCTCGCTGAGCTGGTGGACATCGCCGCGCTGTCCGAAGTCGCCCATGCCAAGGGCGCGATGCTGGTGGTGGACAACTGCTTCTGCACCCCGGCCTTGCAGCAACCGCTGAAGCTGGGTGCGGACATCGTGGTGCACTCGGCAACCAAGTTTATCGACGGCCAGGGCCGTTGCATGGGCGGCGTGGTGGCCGGTCGCAGCGAGCAGATGAAGGAAGTGGTGGGCTTCCTGCGCACCGCCGGCCCGACCCTCAGCCCGTTCAACGCCTGGATCTTCCTCAAAGGCCTGGAAACCCTCAGCCTGCGCATGAAAGCCCATTGCGCCAACGCCCAGGCCCTGGCCGAGTGGCTGGAGCAGCAGGACGGTATCGAGAAAGTGCATTACGCCGGCCTCAAGAGCCACCCGCAACATGCCTTGGCCCAGCGCCAGCAGCGTGGTTTCGGGGCGGTGGTGAGTTTTGAAGTGAAGGGCGGCAAAGACGGCGCCTGGCGCTTCATCGACGCGACACGCTTGATCTCCATTACCGCCAACCTGGGTGACAGCAAGACCACCATCACCCACCCGAGCACCACCTCCCACGGGCGCCTGGCGCCGCAGGAGCGTGAAGCGGCCGGCATCCGTGACAGCCTGATCCGCATTGCAGTGGGCCTGGAAGATGTTGCTGACTTGCAGGCAGACCTGGCCCGCGGGCTGGCGGCCTTGTGATCGAGTGGTCCATGGAGGCCGCTGCGGCCAGTAACGGGCGCGTGGCGTTGGTGACGGGCGCGGCGCGGGGCATTGGCCTCGGGATTGCCGCGTGGCTGATCAGTGAAGGTTGGCAGGTGGTACTGACCGACCTGGACCGCGAGCGCGGTGCCAAGGTGTCCAAGGTGCTGGGCGACAATGCCTGGTTTATCACCATGGACGTGGCCGACGAGAAGCAAGTGGCCCAGGGTGTCGCCGAGGTGCTGGGGCAGTTCGGGCGCCTGGATGCGTTGGTGTGCAATGCGGCGGTGGCCGACCCGCGCAATATCACCCTGGAAAGCCTCGATCTGACGTATTGGAATCGGGTGCTGGCGGTCAACCTCAGCGGGCCGATGCTGTTGGCCAAGCACTGCGCGCCTTACCTGCGTGCCCACGGCGGCGCTATCGTCAACCTGGCCTCGACCCGGGCGCGTCAATCCGAGCCCGACACCGAAGCCTATGCGGCCAGCAAAGGTGGGCTGTTGGCCCTGACCCACGCGTTGGCCATGAGCCTGGGTCCCGAAGTGCGGGTCAATGCGGTCAGCCCTGGCTGGATCGACGCACGTGACCCGGCTGCGCGGCGTGCAGAGCCGCTCACCGACGCCGATCATGCCCAGCATCCGGCGGGCAGGGTGGGGACGGTGGAGGACGTGGCGGCGATGGTGGCCTGGTTGCTGTCACGCCAGGCCGGGTTCGTCACCGGGCAAGAGTTTGTGGTGGACGGCGGCATGAGCAAGAAGATGATTTACAGCGAGTAGGGCGGGTAGCCGCCTTGAAGTTATTTTGTCTTTTTCAGAAAAACTTCAAGCAGGCTATTGACTTAGGTCCGCTACCTGCGTAAATTTCGCGGCCTCAACGAAGCAAAGGGTGATTAGCTCAGCTGGGAGAGCATCTGCCTTACAAGCAGAGGGTCGGCGGTTCGATCCCGTCATCACCCACCACTTCTAGAGAGTTTTGCCCCTAGGGCAAGACGCAACGTTAAAGGTTGCACCGACGCGCAGCGGTAGTTCAGTCGGTTAGAATACCGGCCTGTCACGCCGGGGGTCGCGGGTTCGAGTCCCGTCCGCTGCGCCATATTTTCCAGGTTCGATCTGTCGGGCTTGAGATTGAACAGCCAAGGCTGATCGATCAGATGTTTAAAGGTGGTTGAGGGTTCATGCTCAATCAGCCAAGCGATACGCAGCGGTAGTTCAGTCGGTTAGAATACCGGCCTGTCACGCCGGGGGTCGCGGGTTCGAGTCCCGTCCGCTGCGCCATATCTGCCTCAAGGCCCACTGAACGCCTTGAAGCACAAGGAAAGCCACTGGCTCACCTTGATCCGATAGCAAAGACCCTGGTCGAAAGACCGGGGTTTTTTGTGTCTGGGGTTTGGAAAAAACCTCATCTTCTTCGCTACCACCAGCGCTCATTATCGGCAAACGGCCGACAGATCATTTCGATTCTGTCGGCCGTTTTTGCGTTCTTGTGTCAAAAAATTTCAATGTGGTTATTTGCCGCAGGCGCAGAAACCTTTAAAGTTAACCCTTCGGTCAACTTTGCACTGTCATCATGGCCTTTTGATTCGTCGAGAAAGGCTTCTGCAAGTCTCCAGATTCGGTGTACTTAACCATAAGGGCGGATTTATAACCGCTCAGAGGATGATCCATGTCCAACCGTGAAATAACCCGGCGCTCGTTCCTCCAGGGCGGGCTGGTGGCGGGTGTGAGTGTCACGCTCACGCCGCTCAGCACCCAGGCGCTGGCTGCCTTGATGGAAAACAGCGTGACCGTGCCGTCTGAAAAGTGGCTCGGCCATAACGGCAAGGCGCGCCAGCGTAACGATGCCTTGTCGAAAGTCTGCGGCAGCAAGGTGTTTGCCCGCGACATCCGTTCCAAGGACATGCCTGGCTGGCCCCAGCAGCAAGGTCACGCCATGTTGCTCAAAACCATCAAGGCCGACCACATCTACGCGGGCTACGACCTGTCGTGGCTTGGCGCCGAGTTGCAGCCGGACCGCATTGTCACCGCTGCCGACCTGGACAAAGACGGTATCGTCTTCCCGGAAGAACATGCGCCGGATCCGTTGTTGCCCGAGGGCAAAGTGCCGATGTTCATCGGTCACCCGGTGGCGATCCTGATCTGGAACGACTTCGAGCGTTTCCGTCAGGCCAAGAACAAGCTCAAGTTCAATGACAAGGCGATTCGTTACGGTGCCAAAGTGCCGTATTACGAAGGTGACCCCTACGGTAGCTTCCGCTACGTGCGCGTGGGTGGCCCGACCTCGGCCGACGAAGACGAATTCGCCAGCCTCAAGGATTCGATCCTGTTCCCGATGCTGAAAAACCGTCGCCCGGTGTGGAATTCCCAGCCAAACCTGCACGGCAACCTGACCGAGCGCGGGCTGTTCTACGCCGAGCGCATGAAAAGCCAGATCAACACGCCACCGGACAACTGGCTGGTGTTTGACGAGCGCTACAAAACCCCATCGATCGAACCGGCCGCCATGGAGCCGGACAACGGCAACGGTTGGTACGATCCGGCGACCAAGACCCTACACTTTGTGGTGGCCACCCAGTGCCCATTGGAAGTGGCGACCGAGACCGCCAAGATGATCTCGCCGTCGCGCTTCGGCCTGGCCCACCTGAACATGCATCCGGGTTATACCGTGGGTTACGGTTCCAAAGACCACAACATTTTCGTCTACTACGCCGCCCTCGCTGCGTTGTATGGCGCCGGTGTACCGGTGCGTCTGGCCAATGATCGTTACGAGCAATTCCAGAGCGGCATCAAGCGTCACTCGTTCGATATGCGCTATCAGTTGGCGGTCGACAAGAACGACCACAGCTTCAAAATCTTCCTCGCCGACATGAGCGTCGACGGCGGTGGCCGGATCAACTACAGCCCGTCGGTGGCTGCGGTCGGCGCCACGGCGGCGCAGTCGATCTACTACATGCCGCAGAACGACCTGCAAGTCACTGCGTACCACTCCCGTGGCGTTGAAGCCGGTTCGATGCGGGGCTACGGCACCCTGCAAAGCATGGCGGCGACCGAAATGATGGTCGACGAAATCGCCGGTCGCCTGGGTGTGGATGCCATTGAATTGCGACGCAAGAACGCACTGCGTTCGGGCATGAAGAACACCCAGGGCGCGATCCCTGCCGGTGCGTTGCGGCTGCACGAAATTCTCGACAAGGCCGCTGCGCACGACGTATGGAAAAACCGCGACGCGATCAAGCAACAGCGTGAAGCCGCAGACCCGGATAACTGGTATGGCGTCGGTTTTGCCATCTGCCAGAAAGACTTCGGCACCGGTTCCGAAGCGCCGATGGCCAGTGTTGAATTCAGCGCTGACGGCCGCATCAGCCTGCGCCACATCGGGATCGAAATCGGCACCGGCATGTCCACTTCGCAATCGCTGGTGGTCGCCGACTTCCTTGGCAGCCCGGCCCACGAAGTGAAGACCGGCGAAACACAATGGCAGGAAATGCAGTTGGTCACCGGCGGCAACCCCTACACCATGAGCCAGGCCGAGCAGGACAACCTGCTGCGCAACCCGCGTTGGGTGGGCAAGCTCGCGTCGGCGTCGTCCGCGACCAACTCGGCGTACTACTTCAGCCACGCCACCCGTGAAGCGGCGCGTGTGCTGTTCAACCACGGCCTGTGGCCAGCGGCGCTGGAGATCTGGCGCCAGGGCCCGTTCGGCGGCCAGGCCAACCCCTATGTGGTGCGCCGCGAAGACGCACATTGGGTGGACGGCAAGCTCACTGCCAACGGCATGCAGCCATTGAGCTTTGAAGAACTGGCCAAGCGCGCTCATGAGCGCGGCCTGGTCACCGCTGCCACGGTCCACGGGTTCAACCGCTGGAGCTGGGCCGAGGCTGAGTACAGCATCGACGGTGTGCGCGAGCGCCTGCCGCTCGACGGTCTGGCGGTGAAATACGGCGATGGCGCACCGAAAGCCAAGCAGGCGCTGATGAGCACTGCCGGTTTCCACCTGCTCGATCGCCAGAACGTCAGCTATCCCGCCACCCAGTTGAATAACGCTGCGGTGACGTACTACAGCCCCGTCGCCACGTTGGTCGAGTTGAAGGTCAACAAGAGTTCGGCGCAGGTCGAAGTGCTCAATCACCATTCATGGGTCGAGTGCGGGCGTGTGCTGGTTGAAGAGTTGGTCAAAGGCCAGCTCGAAGGTGGAGTGGCCATGGGTATCGGTCACGCGTTGATGGAGGAAATGCCGTTGTACGAAGGCGGGCCGGGGGAGGGCGACTGGAACTTCAACCGCTACCGTCTGCCGATGGCGCGTCACGTTGCCGTATGGAAACAGACCTCGGAGATTCTGCCGGCGCTGTCGCCAAGCGACCCGTCCAAAGGTATCGCTGAAGTGGTGATGATCCCGATTGTCGGGGCCATTGGTAATGCGGTGGCACACGCCATCGGTAAACGTGTTCGCGACCTGCCAATCACGGCTGCACGCATCAAGGAGGCCCTCAATGGCTAACCGTCCGCTTCAACTGACCCTCAATGGTCAACCCGTCGGCCCGGTGGACATCCCTGATGACCTGCCGATGATCGACTACCTGCACGAATACAAAAACCTCACGGGCTCGCGGCTGGGCTGCGGCCAAGGCATTTGCCACGCCTGTGTGGTGATCGTCGACAACCCGGACGGCACCAGCGAAGAAGTGCGCACCTGCATCACCGGCGCGCATTACTTTGAAGGCAAGCAAGTGCGCACTATCGAAGGCCACGCCAAGCGCGATGAGTCGGGCCAGGTCACTGAGCTCAACCCGATCCAGCAGCGCTTCGTGGATGAGTTCGCCTTTCAGTGCAGCTATTGCGCGCCGGGCTTCGTCAATGCGGCCACCGTGTTGGTGGAGAAACTGCAACGCCAGCCGACCGTGCACAGCAAGCTGGAACAAGTCATCGAGGACAGCCTCGGTCATCACGTCTGCCGTTGTACCGGGTACGTGCGTTATTACAACGCCACCCGCAACGTGCTGACCGATCTCGGCCTGGTCAAGGAGGGTTAAGCATGAAGCTTTTTCTGACCCGCCTGGCCTTGGCGGTCGGCCTGGCCGCGCCGGTATTGTTTGCCCACGCTGATGATCAAGCCAAGCGCGGCGAATACCTCGCCCGCGCCGCTGACTGCATGGCCTGCCACACTGCACCGGGCGGTGCGCCGTTTGCCGGCGGCCTGCCGATTGTCTCGCCGTTTGGCACCATCTATGGCACCAATATCACGCCAAGCAAAGAACACGGCATCGGCTTGTACAGCGATGACGAGTTCTTCGCTGCGTTGACCGAAGGCAAGCGTCGCGACGGTGCGTACTTGTATCCGGCGATGCCCTACACCTCGTACCACCTGATGCCGCGTGAAGACTCGGACGCCATTCATGCGTACCTCAAAACCATCGAGCCGATCAAGCGCGCAGCGCCGGTCACGAGCCTGAGCTTTCCCTTCAACGTGCGCCTGGGCTTGATGGGCTGGAACGTGTTGTACGGCAAAGCGCTGAAACTGGAACCGGCCGAAGGCAAGAGCGAAGCCTGGAAGCGCGGCCAGTACATGGTCGAAGTGCTCGGCCACTGCGGCGAATGCCACACGCCACGTGGCCTGCCCGGTGCGATGGAGCTGGACAAGCGCCTGACCGGCGGCATCCTCAATGGCTATCTGGCGCCCAGCCTGCTCGCCACGGACCTGGCCGCGCGCGGCTGGAATGAGCAGGACCTGGCCACGTTCCTCAAGCACGGCATGAGCGCCCAAGGGACGATGTTCAACGAGATGTTCCCGGTGTTCCACAACAGCACCCAGGGCCTGAGCGATACGGACCTGGCCGCGATGGCGACCTTCCTGCTCGGCGATAAACCGCCGGCAGCCAAGGCGTTGGTCGAAGTGCCGGTGGACAAGCTCGGCCCGAGCGCTCTGCGCGGCCGCCAGGAATACCTGAACGTCTGTGCCGGTTGCCATGCCGCGGGGGGTGAAGGCAAGCCGCACATCGCGGTGGCGATGCGCGGCAACACCACGCTGCGTCTGGAAGACCCGCGCAACCTGGTGCGGGTGATCGAGGACGGGATCGGTGAGCAGAAGTTCTCCGGGTTCGAGCACATGCAACCGATGCCGGGCTTCGCTGGAAAACTCAGCCCGGCGCAACTCACCGATCTGATCAATTACCTGCGCCAAGGCTGGGGCGGGCAATCGGCGGAGCTGGCGGTGAGCGATGTGCAGAAGTTGCAGGCTGAGGCGCCGTCCATCGAGCACAAGGCGCACTGACATGCAGCATCTGGACCTGCAGGTGATACGACGGGCGCTGGAGTGGTCGGTGGCCGGGCAACGCATCTGGCTCTGTACGGTACTGGCCACCTACGGCTCGGCGCCGCGTGCGCCGGGTTCGTTGCTGGCGGTGAACGCCGCAGGGCAGTGGATTGGGTCGTTGTCGGGTGGTTGCGTCGAGGAAGACTTTCTCGAACGCGTCGCTGACGGTGCGTTTCTCGATGCGGTCAACGTGGTGCGCTACGGCGCAGGGGACGATCCGCGCTCGCGGGTCAGCCTGCCCTGCGGCGGCATTCTCGAAGTATTGGTTGAGAAGTTCGAGCCTGGCTGCGAGGTGCAGGCGCACCTGCGTGAAGTGGAGTCGGCGCTGCTCGGGCAGCGGCGCTTGATTCGCCAGGTCGACCTGGCCAGCGGGGCGCGCCGCCTGGTCGCTGATTGTGAGCAGGGCGCGCGCATCGAGCGTGACAGTGAGCGGGTGCGCCTCCGCGTCGGTGCGGCTCAGCGTCTATTGCTGGCCGGGTACTCCAGCGTGGCGCAGGCGTGTGCCGAGTTTGCAGTCGGCCTCGGGTTCGAAGTGATTCTCTGCGACCCACGCGATGAAGTGCTCGAAGGCGTGGTGCTCAATGGCGTGGAGATTCGTCGCCAGTTGCCGTCGGTGTTTATTGCCGATGGCGGCTGTCACCGTGATACGGCGGTGGTTGCGCTGACGCATGACCCGCGTATCGACGATCTGGCGATGATGGAAGCGGTGCGTACCGACGCGTTCTACATTGGCGTGATGGGGTCGTTGCAGACCTCGCAGAAGCGCTTTGAGCGACTGCGCCGCATCGGTGGGTTAGGGGAGGCTGAATTGGCGCGGATACACGCACCCATCGGGCTTAACCTGGGCAGCAGGACGCCATCGGAAATCGCGCTGGCAGTATTGGCCGATATCGTGCGGATTCGCAGCGGGATTGCTCGCGACCAGCTCTGAAGCGCAGCCCTGTAGGAGCGAGCAAGCTCGCTCCTACAGTGTCTACATCCCGAATTTATCTCGCAACCCGTAGTACCAAGCCCCCAGCGCCGCAAACGGCGTGCGCAACATTTGCCCACCCGGGAACGGGTAATGCGGCAAACCCGCAAACGCATCAAAACGCTCTGCCTGACCCCGCAAGGCCTCTGCCAGTACTTTGCCTGCCAGGTGCGTGTACGTCACGCCATGGCCGCTACAGCCCTGGGAGTAATAGATGTTGTCACCCAGGCGACCGACCTGCGGCAAACGCGACAGGGTCAGCAGGAAATTGCCAGTCCAGGCGTAGTCGATCTTCACGTTCTTCAGTTGCGGAAATGCCTTGAGCATTTTCGGCCGGATGATCGCTTCGATATTCGCCGGGTCTCGTGCGCCATACACCACGCCGCCGCCGAAGATCAGGCGCTTGTCGCTGGTGAGGCGGTAGTAGTCGAGCAGGTAGTTGCAGTCCTCGACACAGTAATCTTGTGGCAATAAAGTCTTGGCTACTTCATCGCCCAGTGGCGCCGTGGTGATCACTTGGGTGCCACACGGCATCGACTTGGCCGCCAGCTCCGGCACCAGATTGCCCAGGTAAGCGTTCCCCGCGACGATAATGAATTTGGCCCTGACCTTGCCTTCGGGGGTATGCACCACCGGATTAGCGCCGCGCTCGATGCGCACCGCTGCCGATTGCTCATAGATCGTGCCGCCCAGGGATTCCACAGCCGCGGCTTCACCGAGCGCCAGGTTGAGCGGGTGGATATGGCCGCCGCTCATGTCCAGCAAGCCGCCCACATAGTTGTCACAGGCCACCACTTCGCGGATGCGTCGCTCGTCCAGCAACTCCAGTTGCGTATGGCCGTAGCGCTCCCACAGACGCTTCTGCGACTCCAAGTGGCCCATGTGCTTGCTGTTGAGGGCGGCGAACACGCCACCGTCCTTCAAGTCGCACTGGATCTGGTACTTGGCCACGCGCTCACGGATGATCCTGCCGCCTTCAAACGCCATCTGCCCCAACAACTGCGCCTGCTGAGGCCCGACGCTGCGCTCGATCACGTCGATATCGCGGCTGTAACTGTTGACGATCTGCCCACCGTTGCGACCCGAGGCACCAAAACCCACCTTGGCGGCTTCCAGCACCGTGACGCGAAAGCCGTTCTCCAGCAAAAACAGCGCACTGGAAAGCCCGGTATAGCCGGCCCCGATCACGCACACGTCGGTCTCGACTTCACCTTGCAGCACAGGACGGGGCGGGACTTCATTCGCAGAAGCGGCGTAATACGACTGGGGGTAGGGGGTGTTCGCCATCCTGGAACCTCTGTTTTATATTTTTTACGAGTGCGCCGATCCTACCTGAGTTGAAAATTGCCTGCCAGCCACCCGGAAATCACGGGTGTACCCGACGCAAATAAAAAATTCGCATATTCATAGGGTTAGCTGCAAAAAAGATGTTGACACCCCTTCGGAATTCCGTAGAATGCCGCCTCACAGCAGGCACGTAGCTCAGTTGGTTAGAGCACCACCTTGACATGGTGGGGGTCGTTGGTTCGAGTCCAATCGCGCCTACCAAACAAAATCCGCTCTGCTGGGCGGTCTAGAAGGGCTCACCGAAAGGTGGGCCCTTTTTTGTTGCCTGAAATTTGGGCAAAGGAAAGTCAAGAGGCCGGGCGGCGTCCTTTCAGGGCTTGTATGTCCAATCAGGCGAAAAGCGTCGCCACCGCCAGCAGGCAAATTACCTGGGCGAACAGCTGGCAGCGTATTTCGCCAAGCGTGGTCGCCATATTACTCATTTGTCCGGCATACATAGCGGGAACCCTCATTGTCGGCGTGACACCGTGCATGAATTGCAAGTACACACAGCTGCACCGTGGAGTATAGGTGCAGATCAGGAATTTTCCCTGCCGACGCCATAGCGAGTTCATCCTCCCGTCTTTTCCAAAAAAACTGCGCTGAATCTCTCCATGGTGCCGTACCCCCGATGCCATCCCCCCACAAAAATTATTGGTTTGCAGCAACAATTTTTCTTGTTGGACACCCCCGTCCCCAGGCAGCACAGTTGCCGCCACTGACGCTCGACCTTCCAGGTCAACAATAAAAAACCGAGCCGATTGCACGCCACTTTCAAGCTGTGAGCCCTCGGCCCACATCCTGCTGTTATGGCGCCGCAGCGCGCACTAAAGGACCTCTTCGCCATGCAAACTGTTGTGAACTTATGGCCGTTGATCGGCGTACTTGTCATCGTGGTCGGCTTTGTATTGCGCTTCAATCCGCTGTTGGTGGTCACCGCGGCCGCCATCGCCACCGGGCTTGCCGCCCAGTTCCCGCTGGAAAAAATTCTCGCCACCATGGGCGATGGCTTCCTTCAGACCCGTGCCTTGCAACTGATTCTGTTATTGCCGCTGGCGGTGATTGGCCTGCTGGAACGCCATGGCCTGCGCCTGCATGCGCAGAACTGGATTGCACGCTTCGAACGCGCCACGGTCGGGCGCTTGCTGATCATTTATCTGTTTGTGCGTGAGTCCACGGCGGCCATGGGGTTGACGAGCCTGGGTGGGCATCCGCAGATGGTGCGGCCGCTGCTGGCGCCGATGGCCGAGGGCGCCGCAGAAAAACGTTATGGCAAGCTGCCTGACAAGCTACGCCACAAGGTACTGGCCATGTGCGCTGCCACCGACAACGTCGGGTTGTTCTTTGGTGAGGACATCTTCGTGGCCTTTGGTGCGATTGCGTTGATGCACACCTTCCTGCTTGGCTCGGGGATTGATGTGGAGCCGCTGCACATTGCGGTGTGGGGCATCCCGACGGCGATCTGCGCCTTCATCATTCACGCTATCCGGTTGCATCGTTTCGACCGGCGCTTGACCCGCGAAATGAGCTCGGCCACCGCTCCAGTGGAGGCTGCTCAATGATTATTTCCATTCAATACCTGTACTGGCTGGCGGGCGTGCTGTTGCTGATCACCGCCGGCATGATCCTGCTCGACCGTTCCCACCCCAAGCGCTGGTCCAGTGCGCTGTTCTGGTTGTTGTTCGCCGTACCGTTCCTTATAGGCGAGCGCTTGCCTTCGGTGGTCATCGGAGTGGGTGTGGTGGTGATGGCATTGATTGCGGGCTTGGGCGGCGTTGGTCGTGGCCAGCATGCCGAATTGCACGACAAGGCGTCCCGCGCCAGTGCCGGGCGCCTGGGCCACAAACTGTTCATCCCGGCGTTGGCGATTCCGCTGACCACGGTGATTGGCTCAGTGTTGCTCAAACACACCGAAATCGGTGGTGTACCGCTGCTGGACCCGAAGAACACCACCTTCGTCTCCCTGGGCATCGGTTGCCTGATCGCCCTTGGCCTGGCCTGCTGGCTGACCCGGGATACGCCGGTGCAAGCGTTGCGCGAATCCCGTCGCCTGACCGAAGCCCTGGGCTGGGCCATGGTGCTTCCGCAAATGCTGGCGATGCTCGGGCTGTTGTTCAATGAGGCCGGGGTGGGCACGGCGGTCGCTCATGTCACCACCACCTACATCAACCTGGACTACAAGTTGGTGGCGGTGATGGTCTATGTGTTGGGCATGGCCTTGTTTACCGTGATCATGGGCAATGGTTTTGCGGCCTTTCCGGTGATGACCGGTGGCGTCGGCGTGCCGGTGCTGGTGGGGATTTACGGTGGCAACCCTGCGGTGATGGCGGCCATTGGTATGTTCTCGGGCTATTGCGGTACGTTGATGACGCCCATGGCGGCCAACTTCAATATCGTACCGGCGGCGCTACTGGAACTGCCGGACAAAAATGCGGTGATCAAGGCCCAGATACCCACGGCGCTGATGATGCTGGTGGTCAATATCGTGCTGCTTTACCTGTTGATGTGAGGTCATTGTGCAAAACGTATTGCTGACGGGCTTCGAGCCCTTTGATAAGGCGGCGGTAAACCCTTCTTGGGAGGCCGTGCGCCAGTTGGACGGTGTGCCGTTGAGCGAGGGCGTGAAGATAGTTGCGCGTTGCTTGCCCTGCGCATTTGCCACCGCGGCCGAGACCTTGCTGCAGTTGATCAACGAACTGCAGCCGGCAATGGTCATCGCCACAGGCCTGGGGCCTGGGCGCAGTGATATTTCCATCGAGCGCGTTGCGATCAACGTTAACGATGCGCGTATTCCCGACAATCTGGGCGCTCAGCCAATTGATACCTCAGTGGTGGAGGGCGGCCCGGCGGCGTACTTCTCGACGTTGCCGATCAAGGGCATGGTCAAGGCGGTGCGTGAGGCGGGTATTGCGGCCTCGGTATCGCAGACGGCGGGGACGTTTGTGTGCAACCAGGTGTTTTATCGTTTGCAGCACGCCTTGGTGGGGACTGGGGTGCGCAGTGGGTTTATTCACGTTCCCGGCTTGCCCGGATCGAGCGAGCCGTCGATGGTGCTATCGACAACCGTGGAAGGGCTGCGGGTTGCGGCGCTGGCAGCCTGGCAAACCCAGGCGGATGTCGTCCTTGCCGGTGGCCAGATCAGCTGACAGCTGTACGCTGTGTTGCAATTTCAACTACAGTTCCAGCACACCCTTGCCTCGGAAAGTCGCCATGTTAAAGCGTACGAAACTTGTATCGGCTGCGTTGTCGCTTGCACTGTCCGTCACCAGTGGCCTTGCCCTTGCAGATCCAGGTAATGGCAAAGGCCAAGGCAATAACAAGGGTGATGCCTATGGTGGGCAGGACAACGGCAAAGGTCACGGTAATAACAAAGGTAATGCCCAGGGCGGGCCGGGTAAGGCCAAAGACAAGGGCGGCCAATCCAGAAATGACTTCAGCGTTGATCGCGGTCTTGTACTGAACGTGCTGGGCGGTCACCGCGATTATTGGCGCCCAGGGCCAGCCTTACCGCCTGGCATTCAGAAAAACCTGGCACGCGGCAAGCCCCTGCCGCCTGGTATCGCCAAGAAGCTGGACGGCCGCTTGCTGGGGCAGTTGCCTCGTTATGATGGTTACGAATGGCAGCAAGCGGGAACCGACTTGATATTGGTGGCCATTGCGACCGGTATCATCTACGAAGTTCTGAACGGTGCGTTTGATTGAGGTGCAGCGCCCTCAGGCTTCACGGCCGGGGAAAAACAACTCAAAACAGGTCACGCCATCTTCACTGCTTACACGGTACCGCCCGTTATGCAGCTGCATGATGGTCGCCACGATCGAGAGTCCCAGGCCGTTGGACTGGGATGACCGCTCGCGGGATTCATCGACCCGGTAGAACCGTTCGAACAGCCGCGGCAGGTGCTCAGCCGGGATCGTCTGGCCTTGGTTGCTGACTTTCAGGTTGATGCCCGCGCCATCCGGCACTGCCTGGATACTCAGCTCCGAGCCCGGCGCGCCATACTTGATGGCGTTGGCACACAGGTTGGCCAAGGCACGGCGCAGCAGCATTGGTTCAGCCCAGATCACCCCTTCGCCCAAGGCCGTGATGTGCATGTCCACATCACCGGCCAGCCCCTCGAAGTAATCCGCGATGCGTTCCACTTCATCCGCCGCGTCCAGCGCCTGGCGTTGGCGCAGTGCGCTGGCGGGGTCGGTGCGGGCCAGGAACAGCATGTTGTCGAGCATTCGCGCCAGGCGTTCCAGCTCTTCGACATTGGAGGCCAGCAGTTGCTGGTAGCTCTCGATGCTGCGCTGCTGCTGCAGGGCCACCTGGGTTTCGCCGAGCAGGTTGTTGATCGGGGTGCGCAGTTCGTGGGCCATATCGGTGGACACTTGGCCCAGTTGTACAAAGCCTTTGGCCAGGCGCTCAAGCATGGTGTTGAACGAGTCGATCATGGGCAGCAATTCTTTCGGCGCGCCTTGGCTGTCGAGGCGTTCGGCCAGGTTGCTGACGCCGATCCCTTGGGCATGCCGGGCCAGGCGGCGCAACGGCAGCAAGCCGCGATGAACCAGCAGGTAACCCACCAGCGCCAGGATGATCGCGGCGATACTCGCCTGGATGTAGACGCTGAGTCGATAACTGGCGAGCACGGCGGTGCGCTCGGTCATCAGGCGGCCGCTGGTGATTTGCAAGCTGCCCAGGTCGCCGGAGTCGATGTCCACGGCCACCAGCGAGAAGGGAATGCCGTTCAGGCCTGGCAAATGTTGCACGTCGCTCAATATGAGCCGGTGATCCTTGGGCAGCGGCTGGATCGACGGCAACTCAATATTTCCCGGGTTTACCAGCAGCAGCGGCTGCTGGCCGGGTGCGGCGATACTCAGCACCGATTCGCGGTTGCCCAACATGTTCTGGAACAGCTCTGGCTTGGTCTTGATCAAGTCCAAGGTATTGCTGTCGTTAAGCAGGTTGCGCAACTGATCCACTCGCGATATCAGCGCGGCGTCATCGCGGCGGATCAGTTCGCGCTCCAGCTCCCGGTACAGCGCCACGCCCAGGGTTGCCAGCAGGGCGAAGGCGAGCAGGGCGAAGATCAATGCCAGGCGCAGGGTCAGGGAGTAAGGGTGCTGGCGGCTCATGGCTGGGTATCGAAGCGGTAGCCAATGCCCCGCACGCTGTGGATCAGCTTGAGCTGGAACGGGTCGTCGATTTTCAGGCGCAGGCGGCGCACGGCGACATCCACCACATTAGTGTCGCTGTCGAAGTTCATGTCCCATACCCGCGAAGCAATCAGCGAGCGGGACAGCACTTGGTCCTGGTGCGTGGCAAACAGGTGCAGAAGGGCGAACTCTTTGTTGGTCAGGGTAATGCGCGTGCCGGCGCGGGTGACCCGACGTTTGAGTACGTCAATGTGCAGGTCGGCGATGTGCAGTTGCTCTTCATCCCGGCTCGGGCCACGACGGTTGAGGGTACGCAGGCGCGCCACCAGTTCGGCGAACGAAAAGGGCTTGATCAGGTAGTCATCGGCACCCAGTTCAAGGCCTTTGATGCGGTCGGCGATGTCATCGCGGGCGGTGAGGAACAGCACCGGCGTATCGGCCTCTTTGCGCAGGCGACGCAGCACTTCCCAGCCATCCATTTTCGGCATCATCACGTCGAGTACGATCACGTCGAAGGGCGTTTCAAGGGCCTGGTGCAAACCGTCCACGCCATCGCGGGCCAGGCTCACACAATGCCCCAGTTCCTGCAGGCCATTGAGCAGATAATTGCCGGCCTTGGGTTCGTCTTCGACTACAAGGATGTTCATGGGAAGTGCTCTGCTTCAATAAGTTGCGCCAGTGTAGCCCGATCAATTGTCATTGGCGCAACCGGTGCCCTGGACTTGGTAATCCAGCACATGTTCGCGGTCTTGGTGGTCCAGGTAGCGCAGTTGCGCCGGCACAACCCCGCATTGGCCGTAGGTGTCGGTGCTCGACAGCACCTTGGCGACATCCAGGTGCACGAAGAAGCCGGTTTTGTCGTGGATCACGTTGGTGGCGGGGGCGGTATCGGCAGCGAATACCGAGCCAGTGGCGAGCAAAGCGGCGAAGCCCAAGGCAATCAGTTTCATGGTGGTGTCTCACGTTCCGGGTGGGTAGTGAGCTCACGGTAACCAGGCGACCCCAACAGCCAACCAACAGGATCATGACAAGTTCGTCATTTTTGCCTCGGAACTGACGGGCCAGATCTCGGCGTTTACAAGCGTCAAGGTGATCCGTAGATTGCAGGGGCCCAGCCCATGAGGAAGCCGTGCAGTGTCCAGCCCAACTCCAAACGTATTTACCCGGCGTTACCGCGCCTTTCTGTTCGATATGGACGGGACCCTGCTCAACTCCATTGCGGCTGCGGAGCGCGTGTGGGGCATCTGGGCTGCACGGCATGGCTTGGATGTGGAAGCGCTCCTGCACACCATTCATGGTGCCCGCGCGATTGATACGATCACCCGCCAGGCGTTGCCGGGTGTCGATCCACAGGTAGAAGCCCAATGGATCACCGAGGCTGAGCTGGACGATGTCGAAGGCATCGTGGCAGTTCCCGGCGCGGTGGCGTTTTTGGCCAGCCTGCCCGTCGATCAATGGGCGTTGGTCACCTCTGCGCCAAAAGCGTTGGCCGTGCGCCGGCTGCAAGCGGCGGGCATTCCGGTGCCGGCGGTACTGGTGACAGCCGAAGATGTAAAGACGGGCAAGCCCGATCCGGCCTGTTATGTGCTGGGTGCCCAGCGCCTGGGCGTGCCGGTGCAAGACTGCCTGGTGTTCGAGGACGCCACAGTGGGCATTCAGGCTGGGGAAGCGGCGGGGGCGGATATCATGGTGGTGACCTCGACACACATGGCGCCGATGGTGACTGCCCATGCTTGCATCGAGGAATATAGTGCGTTGAAAGCCGAGCGTGGGGCTGATGGCTTGCTGTCCTTAAGTCCGTTACCGGTCTCGGCCTTCCAGGCAGTCGAGGGAGTCTGATAGGGCCTGCAACCGGCTGTTTTTCATGCCTTGGCGCGACATCACCATTTCCCTGAGTATCTCGGTGGCGAGCTGGTTGATGGCCTCTGTACCGTGATAGTGCGCACGCACGATGCCGGTAATCGCGAAGTGATCGGTCTCTGGGCCGCTGAGCACGGCTGACAGGGTGC
The DNA here is from genome assembly GCF_058725345.1 of Pseudomonas sp. DW-iso17. Classification (NCBI taxonomy): domain Bacteria; kingdom Pseudomonadati; phylum Pseudomonadota; class Gammaproteobacteria; order Pseudomonadales; family Pseudomonadaceae; genus Pseudomonas; species Pseudomonas sp. DW-iso17. The sequence goes on from NZ_JBZXEA010000003.1 coordinate 62,917, forward strand.
CGTCGGCATGCAGCGTGCACTCAACCCTGTAGCTCGGCAGGCGTTCTGCCAAGGCTTTTTCGATTTGGGATTTGTTGAGGGTGTCCATCTGCTTTTGCACCTTTGATTAGCTGCGCAACGCAAGCCCAATGATAGGTGGTGGTGCGGCGGTGTAAATACCGGCGATCCGATAACCGCTAAACTCCCTCAGCGTGCGGCTTTTTCATGGGCGCGATGAGCGGCGCGCTGACACAGCTTGCGCAAGATCACCTTCTGGATGGGCTTGAGGCAGAACACAAGCAGGTAGCCACAGAGTAGAAGCGCCAGATCCACCCAGGAATGGGTGTCGGGATCGGCCCCTTCAACTTCCATTCTCAGGCCACACCCGAGTGCCACGAAGGTCAGCCCTATCAACAGGGCAATCATCCAGGATCTGGAAACAAGGGATTGCGACGCGGCTGGCCTCATCGACGTGTTCCTGAAATGCACTCGGATGGCAGGATAAAGTGTCAGAAATTGGGCTGCCAATAGCGCGACAAGTTCCGGATACCCTGACAGTTTCATCTTGCAGCGAAGGGAAAGCTCAAGGCGCGCTGGTCACGCGGGGAAACGCGAGCAGGCCAATTGGGTTTTCGCCAGCCGTTACAGTGAACGAAAAGGCTGGCTACTGGAGGCGTTTCAAGGCGTCTGGTTTTTATCGGGTGCAGTCAGGCCGGCCTGGATACGCTGGTAAATCTCCTCGCGATGCACGGCAACATCCTTAGGGGCGTTGATGCCGATTCGTACTTGCTGGCCGCTAACGCCCAGGATGGTGATCGTAATGTCATCACCGATGTTTATGCTTTCACCGACTTTGCGGGTGAGTATAAGCATGGACTTCTCCTTGAATTACTTTTAAGGACACATGTTTCAGACAGGGTAGGTGTCGGATGTGTGTAGCTTACTGCGAAGCGCTTCCCTGTGACTGCCTCTTTCTAGGACGCATAGAGGCGACATTAATTCCCATGGCGGTATCATACAGGTCGCGATACATGATTCGCATTGTTTAAGCCAACGTTTATGACGGCCAGAATAGACAGTGAATGGTAAAGTTGCCTCTTTGATCCTCAAAGGAGCAGGGCAGTGCGTAAAGTAGCGATGGCAATTGTGGTGTTGGCGTTGGCCGGATGCGGTGAAGGTAAGTCGGTCGATGCCCCCAAGGCCAAGCCTGCCGTGACCGAAAGCCTGCCGCAAACCGGTGCGATTGCCGCTCAGGAGTGGGATATACGGGTCGGCCCGCCGGACCACAAGCTGCAGGCGATCACCGACCTGACCGCCTGGTTGCTGGAACACGGCTTCAATTTCTATATCGTCAAAGTCGACGGCAAGGATGAGGTGCTATTGGGGCCGTTCGCGACCAAAGCCGAGGCCGAAGCCAAGCAGGCGCTGCTAAACGAAAAAATGGCACGGGCCAAGAAAAACGACACCGTGTCGGAGATCATCGAACACAAGGCTGCGCAGTAGCAGCAGGCCAGGTGGGCGGGCAGCCCCGCCCACGTTCAGCCGCAGGCCTTCAGGTTGACCGGGCCGACGAACTCATTGCCGCGCCCCATCACGCAAGCCACGGTCTGGTTGCGCTGGCGCTCCCAGGTTTGCACCGGATAGGTCTTGTTCCAGGCTTCATACAATTGCCGGTCCTGCTTCGACAGGCGTAGGCCGTATTGCTTGCTCATATAAAAATACGTACGTGCGATCATTCCGCGAATGGACGGGCGCGGCATGACTTTCTTTGCCTTGAAGTCCACCTGGGTCAGGCATGAGCCATACTGCCCGCTTTGCACCGGCAGCCAGCCAAAGCTGAAGTTGTTACGGTCGCCATTCACTTCGCCGATGCTCGGCACCAGGTTGTGCAGGTCTGCCTCGGCGCGCTTGAACACCTCATCATGGCGCGTGCAGTTTTTTCGCCCGCCATTTTGCCAGCATTGGCGCAGATGCCCGATTTGCCAGGCCGGTACGATGTGTTCCCACTCAATGCGCGCGGCGCGGTTGGCGTTTTTGCGGGGGATGTAACCGCAGGCTTTTAGGTTGACCCGGTTACCGGTGTATTTGCAGCCGCAATAAAATTCGGTGGATTGCGGCGCGTAGAGCTTCCAGGCGATTTTCTTGGCTTCGCTGAAGGTTCGAGGGGCTTGGGCGTTGGCGGTGACGGTTAAAAACAGACAGCACACAGCAATAAAACGGGCACTCATTGAATCAATCTTCCTTCGGCACAACCCAGAAAATCTGCACGCCACCGTCATCTCGATAGGCGAGGGTGACGTTGTCGTTTTCCGAAATCTCTTCCAGTAAACGTTGCCAATCGGTCTCCGGTTCATCGGGTAAACGGAAGATCAACGCTGCCTTGGCTTTTTGGGCGTTGGTCGAATTGATGATTTTTTGCACGCGGATAGCCAGGCGCTGGTAGGCGTCAGGCGATGCAGGGGCTGCGGAAGAGGGCTTTGCCACAGAACATTCCTTAATTGGCTGTACGCACATACAGTATTTAACTGTAGGAAATTTCGCAACTGCTTAAATTTCAAGAAGTTCGTCTGACAGCGAATCAGGAAGTTTGTTGAGGTGCGGGGGGAGAGGGGTTGAATATGGCGAGGGAGCAAGCTCCCTCGCCACAAAAGCATCTACAGGTGAATCAGCAGGGATCAGTATTCCCAGAAGATCCGTTGCAGTTCCTTGCTGTCCTGGGTCTTGGTCAGTGCGACCATGGCGAGGATGCGGGCTTTCTGCGGGTTCAGGTCAAGGGCGGCGACCCAGTCGTATTTGTCGTCTGGCTGTTCGGCGTTACGCAGAACCATGCCACCGGCGTTGACGTGGGAAGAACGAATGATCTGCACGCCTTGCTTGCGCAATTCCACCAATGCTGGAACGACCTTGGACGATACCGAGCCATTGCCGGTACCGGCGTGAATGATCGCTTTGGCGCCCGCTTGGGCCAATGCTTTGTAAGCGGTGTCGCTCACGTTGCCGTAGCCGTAGGCAATTTCAACGTCAGGCAGGCTTTTGATGGTCTTGATGTCGAACTCAGAATCCATGGTGTGACGCTTGGCCGGCAGGCGGAACCAGTAGGATTTGCCTTCAACGACCATGCCCATTGGCCCCCATGGGCTCTTGAAGGCTTCGGTTTTGATGTTGATCATCTTGCTGACGTCGCGACCCGATTGGATCTCGTCGTTCATGGTCACCAGCACGCCTTTGCCGCGGGCTTCCTTGCTGCCTGCGACCGCAACGGCGTTGTACAGGTTGAGCATGCCGTCTGCCGACATCGCGGTGCCTGGGCGCATGGAGCCGACGACCACGATAGGCTTGTCGGTTTTTTCCACAAGGTTCAGGAAGTAGGCGGTTTCTTCAAGGGTGTCGGTGCCGTGGGTGATCACGATGCCATCCACGTCCTTGCTGTCGGCCAATTCGGCGACACGGCGACCCAGTTGCAGCAGGTTTTCGTTATTGATGCTTTCCGACGCAATTTGCATTACTTGTTCGCCGCGAACATTGGCGATCTGGCTAAGCTCAGGAACGCCGGCGATCAGTTGTTCGATGCCGACTTTGGCTGCCTGGTAGGTGGCGCTGTTGGCCGCGCTGGCGCCGGCGCCAGCGATGGTGCCGCCGGTGGCGAGGATGACCACGTTGGACAGTTTGGTCTTGCTTTCAACTTCCTTTGCCTGGGCGGCAACGGGGAACAGCAGCAGAAGGGCCAGGGCGCCCGGAATAACGTTCTTCAATGCAGATTTCATTATTTTTCTCTCTGGTTTTTGATGAGTGCTGTAGCAGGTTCATCTAGAACACCCGGGCGGTTCTGAACGCCGCGAGGTGCTGAGAAAGAGCAGGATTTGTACCAGGCTGAGTATGTTGGTTTTTTTAAATTAACTTATTGATTTAAAACAACTTAAAGCAAGATTTCAGTTTGGTGGGGGTCGGTGCTGTCCGGCTTTCCGAACGAGAAGGGCTGTGGTGTTCGGTTGTCCGAAAAGCGTTCACGATTTGTCCGGGCACCCTTCATGATCATTCGCCACCCAGGCTGTCGTTTCAGCGAAGGTCAGAGAGGGCGAGCTTGCTTAAACGTATCAGCGGCCGATAGCTGAAGGGAGGGCGTGGAGGGCGTCCGTGAAAGCCTTGCTGCTACCGTTGACAAATCTCGACAAGGTTCTCATAGTTTACTCAACGCAAACGTTTGCGAGATGTTTCACTGCGCCCTTGGCACATCGTGACAGCTCGTATCAGCCGCCCAAGTGGGAGGGCTGCCGAAGGGGTCTTCGGTGCAAGCGTTGCTCACAATAATCATAAGATCGGAGTGAACCCATGAAGCTGCCATTTGCTGGACGTCTTCTTGCTGTTGCTGTGCTTGCTGCCGCATCCGCCGCTTTGCCTCTCTCTTCTGCATTTGCCGATGACGCTGCCAAAACGCCTACCGTGGGTTTGGTCATGAAGTCCCTTGCCAATGAGTTTTTCGTCACCATGACCGACGGTGCGAAGGACTACCAGAAAGCGCACCCAACAGAATTCAAGTTGATCTCCAACGGCATCAAGAACGAAACCGATACCAGCGCGCAGATCGCCATTGTCAACGAAATGATCAACGCCAAGGTCGATGCGCTTGTCATCGCTCCCGCCGACTCCAAGGCACTCGCCAGTGTGCTGAAGAAAGCTTCCGATGCCGGTATCAAAGTCGTCAACATCGACAACCGCCTGGACCCGGAAGTACTCAAAAGCAAAAACCTCAATATCCCGTTCGTAGGCCCGGATAACCGCAAAGGCTCCAAGCTGGTGGGCGACTACCTGGCCAAGCAACTGGCCGCCGGTGACAAGGTCGGCATCATCGAGGGCGTACCCACTACCACCAATGCCCAGCAGCGCACCGCAGGCTTCAAGGATGCGATGGACGCGGCAGGCATGAAGATTGTTTCCACCCAATCCGGTAACTGGGAAATCGACCAAGGCAACAAGATCGCGGCAGCGATGCTGAGCGAAACACCGGATATCAAGGCGCTGTTGGCCGGTAACGACAACATGGCCCTGGGCGCTGTTTCCGCCGTGCGTGCGGCAGGCAAGGCCGGCAAGGTGCTGGTTGTGGGTTATGACAACATTGACGCGATCAAACCAATGCTCAAGGACGGTCGTGTGTTGGCCACCGCTGACCAGGCCGCTGCCCAGCAAGCCGTGTTTGGTATCCAGAACGCGCTGAAGCTGGTCAAGGGTGAGAAAGTCGATGCCAAAGATGGCGTGATCGAAACCCCGGTCGAGCTCGTCATCAAGCAGTAATCCTGGCAGTACCCAACAGCGCCTGCTCGTCCTGAGCGGGCGCCTGGAGATTTTCCTATGTCATCTTCCGCCCCGAACGCTGTCCTCTCGGTCAGCGGTATCGGTAAGACCTATGCCCAACCGGTTCTGTCCGACATCACCCTGACGCTCAATCGCGGGGAAGTGTTGGCGCTGACCGGTGAGAACGGCGCAGGCAAAAGCACCTTGTCGAAGATCATCGGTGGCTTGGTCACGCCCACTACCGGGCACATGCAATTCAATGGTCAGGATTACCGCCCCGCCAGCCGCACCCAGGCCGAAGCCTTGGGCGTGCGCATGGTCATGCAGGAACTCAACCTGCTGCCGACGCTGACCGTGGCTGAGAACCTATTCCTGGATAACCTGCCGAGCCGCTGTGGCTGGATCAGCCGCAAACAACTGCGCAAAGCCGCGATCGAAGCCATGGCCCAAGTCGGCCTGGACGCGATCGACCCGGACACGCTGGTGGGCAGCCTGGGCATCGGTCACCAGCAAATGGTCGAGATCGCCCGTAACCTGATCGGCGACTGCCATGTACTGATCCTCGACGAGCCCACGGCGATGCTTACTGCTCGTGAAGTCGAGATGCTGTTCGAACAAATCACGCGCCTGCAGGCTCGAGGCGTGGCGATCATTTATATTTCTCACCGGCTCGAAGAGTTGGCCCGTGTCGCCCAGCGCATTGCGGTATTGCGCGACGGCAAGCTGGTCTGCGTCGAGCCGATGGCCAATTACAACAGTGAGCAGTTGGTGACCTTGATGGTCGGTCGCGAACTGGGTGAACACATCGATTTGGGCCCGCGCACCATCGGAGGCCCGGCCTTGACGGTGAAGGGCCTGACCCGTTCGGACAAGGTCCGCGATGTGTCCTTTGAAGTGCGCGCCGGTGAAATCTATGGCATTTCCGGCCTGATCGGCGCCGGCCGCACCGAGTTGCTGCGCCTGATCTTCGGCGCCGATCCGGCCGACAGCGGCACCGTGGCCTTGGGTTCGCCGGCCAAGGTGGTGAGCATTCGCTCGCCGGTGGACGCGGTCGGTCATGGTATTGCCTTGATCACCGAAGACCGCAAGGGTGAGGGCCTGCTGCTGACCCAATCCATCAGCGCCAACATCGCCCTGGGCAACATGCCGGAAATTTCCGGCGGTGGCGTCGTCAACAGTCGCAACGAAACCGCTCTGGCCAAGCGCCAGATCGACGCCATGCGTATCCGCAGTTCCAGCCCGACGCAACTGGTGTCCGAGCTGTCGGGTGGTAACCAGCAGAAGGTGGTGATTGGCCGCTGGCTGGAGCGCGATTGCGCGGTGATGCTGTTCGATGAGCCCACCCGTGGTATCGACGTCGGTGCCAAGTTCGACATCTACGCTTTGCTCGGTGAGTTGACCCGTCAGGGCAAAGCGCTGGTAGTGGTGTCCAGTGACCTGCGTGAGCTGATGCTGATCTGTGACCGCATCGGTGTGTTGTCCGCCGGGCGGCTGATCGAGACCTTCGAGCGTGACAGCTGGACCCAGGACGAATTGCTCGCCGCCGCCTTTGCCGGCTATCAGAAACGTGATGCGCTGCTCAACGAAGCCGCGCCTAGGAATACCCCATGAAAACAAGCATTTCCCCCGGTAAAACTGGCGGCAACTTCTATGGCCTGGGTACTTACCTGGGGCTGGCAGGTGCCTTGCTGGCGATGATTGCGCTGTTCTCGGTGCTCAGCGATCACTTCCTGTCCTATGACACCTTCAGCACCCTGGCCAACCAGATTCCTGACCTGATGGTGCTCGCGGTGGGCATGACCTTCATCCTGATCATTGGCGGCATCGACCTGTCCGTGGGCTCGGTGTTGGCATTGGCAGCCTCGGCAGTCAGCGTGGCGATCCTGGGCTGGGGCTGGAGCGTGTTGCCCGCCGCCCTGTTGGGCATGGGCTGCGCGGCGTTGGCCGGCACCATCACCGGTTCCATCACGGTGGCCTGGCGCATTCCCTCATTTATCGTATCCCTCGGCGTGCTGGAGATGGCCCGCGGCGTGGCCTACCAGATGACGGGCTCGCGCACCGCTTATATCGGTGACTCGTTTGCCTGGCTGTCCAACCCGATTGCTTTTGGTATTTCCCCGTCGTTCATCATTGCGCTGCTGGTGATTATTGCGGCCCAGTTGGTGCTGACCCGTACTGTGTTCGGGCGTTACCTGATCGGCATCGGTACCAACGAAGAAGCGGTGCGCCTGGCGGGTATTAACCCCAAGCCATACAAGATTCTGGTGTTCAGCCTGATGGGCCTGCTGGCCGGTGTGGCGGCGCTGTTCCAGATTTCGCGCCTGGAAGCGGCGGACCCGAATGCCGGTTCGGGCCTGGAGCTGCAAGTGATCGCCGCCGTGGTGATCGGCGGCACCAGCCTGATGGGCGGGCGTGGCTCGGTCATCAGTACGTTCTTCGGGGTGTTGATTATTTCGGTCTTGGCCGCCGGGCTGGCACAGATCGGCGCGACGGAACCGACTAAACGTATCATTACCGGCGCCGTGATCGTGATTGCCGTGGTCCTCGATACTTACCGCAGCCAGCGCGCCAGTCGGCGGGGCTGAACCATGGCAACGATCAAGGATGTGGCAGCGCTTGCAGGTATTTCCTACACCACCGTGTCCCATGTGGTGAACAAGACGCGCCCAGTCAGCGAGCCGGTACGCATCAAGGTCGAGGCGGCGATCAAGCAGTTGGACTACGTGCCCAGTGCCGTCGCACGCTCGCTCAAGGCCAAGACCACGGCCACCATCGGCCTGCTGGTGCCCAATAGCCTCAACCCGTATTTTGCCGAACTGGCTCGGGGTATCGAGGATTACTGCGAGCGTAATGGCTATTGCGTGATCCTCTGCAACTCGGATGACGACGCAGAGAAACAGCGCAGTTACTTGCGCGTGTTGCTGGAAAAGCGCGTCGACGGCTTGATCGTGACATCCGTGGGCGGCGATGACAGTGGCCTTGCCGCGGGCTTGAGTGCAGTGCGCACGCCCATGGTGATTGTCGACCGGGCGCTGGATGGGATTGATGTGGACCTGGTGCGCATCGATCACGAAGAGGGCGCTTACCTGGCGACCCGGCACCTGCTTGAACTGGGGCACCGGGACATCGCCTGTATCGGCGGCCCTGGGCATACCCGCGTGGCGCAGATGCGCCTGGCGGGTTACCAGCGTGCATTGCGCGAGGCGGGCATCGAGGTGTTGGCCAGTCGTACCCTGGAAAGCGATTTCACCAGCACGGGCGGGTATGCCGCAGCCGTAGAGTTATTATCGCAACACCCGCCCAGCGCGATTTTCGCCAGCAACGATATGATTGGTTTTGGCGTGCTGCGCGCCGCCGCCGAGCGCAATGTGCGGGTGCCGGGCGAGCTGTCGGTCATCGGTTTCGATGACATCCAGATGGGGCGCTACGTCTACCCCGCGCTGACGACGGTCGGCCAGTCGATCCTGCAATTGGGCGAGACTGCGGCCGAATTGTTACTGCAACGAATAGCAACACCCCAACTGCCGATCGATCAACGTATCGTGACGCCCAGTATTGTTTTGCGTGAGTCGACTGCGCCATTGGCTGATGTGTTCGCCCAATACCGCTGAACCGAATTGATGAGTACTGATGTATGCCAGCAAAAGTAGTGGTAATAGGCAGCTTGAACATGGACCTGGTCACTCGCGCCAGTCGCTTGCCGCGTGCCGGTGAAACCCTGATCGGCCAGACGTTCTCCACTGTGCCCGGCGGCAAGGGCGCCAACCAGGCCGTCGCCTCGGCACGCCTGGGGGCGAGTGTCGCCATGGTGGGATGCATCGGTACCGACGCCTATGGCAGCCAATTGCGCGATGCGCTGTTGGTGGAAGGGATCGATTGCCAGGCCGTCAGCACGGTGGACGGCTCCAGCGGTGTGGCATTGATCGTGGTCGATGACAGCAGCCAGAACGCCATTGTCATTGTGGCCGGCAGCAACGGTGAGCTGACGCCTGCGTCGCTGCGAACGTGCGACGCTGTGCTGCAGGCGGCAGACGTGATCATCTGCCAGCTTGAGGTGCCGATGGAGACTGTTGGGTATGCGCTCCGGCGGGGGCGCGAACTGGGCAAGACGGTCATTCTCAACCCGGCCCCGGCAAGCGGGCCGTTGCCCGCTGATTGGTATGCCTCGATCGATTATCTGATCCCCAATGAAAGCGAGGCCAGCGCTCTGAGTGGCGTGACGGTCGACTCCCTCGAGAGTGCCAAGGTCGCCGCGATCGCGCTGATCCAGGCGGGCGCCGGTAAGGTCATCATCACCCTTGGCGCCCAAGGCGCGCTGTTTGCCGACGGCAAGAGCTTTGAGCACTTGGTGGCGCCGAAGGTCAAGGCGGTGGATACCACCGCTGCTGGCGATACCTTTGTCGGTGGCTTTGCCGCCGCGCTGGCCGCGGGCCAGAGCGAAGCCCGGGCGATCCGTTTTGGCCAGGTGGCGGCGGCATTGTCAGTGACCCGCGCCGGCGCTCAGCCTTCCATTCCTACGCTGCACGACGTACAAGGTTTTGTGCCCGCATGAAAAAGACACCTTTGCTGAATATCGCCCTGTCGCGCGTGATCGCGTCCCTGGGTCACGGCGACATCCTGGTCATCGGCGATGCCGGCCTGCCGGTGCCTCCCGGCGTCGAACTGATCGACCTGGCACTGACTCAGGGCATCCCTGACTTCATCAGCACCTTGCGCATCGTGCTTAGCGAAATGCAGGTGGAAAGCCATGTGCTGGCAGAAGAGATCCTGCTGAAGCAACCGCCCGCGCTGACCGCGCTAAATGCGCTCACAGAGCAGGCTGCACTGGGTGAGCGCCGCCTGCTCAGCCATGACCAATTCAAGCAATTGAGCCGCAATGCCCGCGCCGTGGTGCGCACTGGCGAATGCCAGCCGTACTGCAATATCGCGCTGGTGTCCGGCGTAACGTTCTAGCGTCCCCCCAATGACAAGGAGTGCTTTATGCAACGTGGTCTACCTACCCTGAAAAACCTGTTCCGGAGTGTTCTGCTTTTGTCCGCGCTCACTGCTGCAAGCGCCCAAGCGGCGGAAAAAATCGACCTGATCATCGATACCGACCCGGGTGCCGATGACGTGGTGGCCTTGCTGTTCGCCATGGCCTCGCCGCAGGAGTTGAGCATTCGTGCGCTGACCACCGTCGCCGGCAATGTGCGCCTGGACAAGACCTCCCGCAACGCACGCCTGGCGCGCGAGTGGGCAGGGCGCGAGGATATCCCGGTGTACGCCGGTGCGCCAGCGCCGCTGCTGCGCAAACCGATCTACGCCGAGAATATTCATGGCAAGGAAGGCATCTCGGGCGTCACGGTGCATGAACCGAAAAAAGGTCTGGCCGAAGGCAATGCGGTCGACTATCTGATCAACACCCTGAGCAGCGCCAAGCCGCACAGCATCACCATCGCCATGCTCGGCCCGCAGACCAACCTGGCACTGGCACTGACTCAAGCGCCCGAAATCACCCAGGGCATCAAGGAAGTGGTCGTGATGGGCGGCGCCCACTTCAATGGCGGCAATATCACCCCAGTGGCTGAGTTCAACCTGTTCGCCGATCCGGTGGCGGCGGAGATCGTGCTCAAAAGCGGTGTGAAGTTGACCTACCTGCCGTTGGACGTAACCCATAAAGTCCTCACCAGCGACGCCCGCCTGAAGAAGATTGCGGACCTGAACAACAACGCGAGCAAGGTCGTCAGCAGTATTCTGAATGAGTACGTCAAAGGCGATATGGAGCACTACGGCATTCCGGGTGGCCCGGTCCATGACGCTACCGTGGTGGCGTACCTGCTCAAGCCTTCGCTGTTCAGCGGTCGTGAGGCCAATATGGTAGTCGACAGCCGCGAAGGCCCGACCTTCGGCCAGACCATCGTCGATTGGTACGATGGGCTCAAGCAGCCAAAGAATGTGTTCTGGGTTGAGAATGGCGACGCCCAGGGCTTCTTCGATCTGTTGACCGAGCGCCTGGCGCGTCTGAAGTAAGTTAGCGGGGCGGCACTCGTCGCCCGGTTCTAATCGCGCTCTTGGGCGCCCCTGTAGTCGGCCGGGTATTTCTCGAATATCTGGCCGATGAACGCTTGCGCCGCCTGGGTGCCCAGTTCCTTGACCAACAGATCGATACCAATGATCGCCAGTTCTTCCGGGCTTCCGGGGCTGTAGGAACTTTGCCCTTGGGGCCACTTGGCTTTGATGTCGGCTTGAAGCGTTACGGTGGTCATGGAAATCTCACGGGCTGAAAATGCGGGGTAGTGCACTGGAACGCCGTTCCAGATGGGCGCAGTTAAGCATTTTGTACGGCATTTGGCACTGCTACTTAGGCATGAAGCAGCGGCTGTGCGACACTGTCGGCCTGTTAAATGGCCCGGAAACACCGCGTGCAAATCGATTTGAGCAACCCCGACAACCTGACGCTGGAGGCCGTGCGCCAACTGCTTGGCAGCGCCAGTGACGACGAACATACCCAGCTGCGGGTGAGCAAGGCAGGCGTTGCCTACATTTCTTCCGGCGTAGTCGGTGGGGCTGATATCGGTGGCCTGCTGTTTCGCCTGGAGACCTGGGCCAAGGGTTCCGGTTATGTCGGCCTCGTGGCGGCCAGTGATGAAGTGTGGGTCATGCAGATTTTTAACGCGCTGAAGCAGAATTGGCCTACAGCGACGTCAGACTATATCGACATCTACTAAGTGCGTTCATATCTAGTCACGATTGACAGGGCGCTTGCCAGCAGTGAGTCAGGCAGACTTGCCCACAAGCGGTTAACGTCTTGAAACCAATCGCTTTGACTGATGTCGCACGATCTCTCTCCACTTTTTATCATAGGAGGCTTCATGCCTTGGAAGCTCGCATCATTCGGTACTTTGTTGGCTGCGCTCGCGTTGGCGGGTTGCAGCACCCCGGGTGCCTCTGAGCCAGGCAAAGCTGCCACTGCGACCGATGCCGGTCATAGCCGCTGTGAGTCGAAGGCTGCAGAGTTCGCCATCGGCCAGAAGGCCTCGCCCCAGTTGCTGGAGCAAGCTCGCACACGTGCCGGCGCGCAGAATGCACGCATTCTCAAGCCCAATGACATGATCACGCTGGAATATCGCTCCGACCGCTTGAACCTGAACACCGACAACAATCTGGTGATCAACCGGGTTAACTGCGGCTGATACGGCTTTTGCATCACCCATAAAAAACCCCGTCACATGGACGGGGTTTTTTTAGCTCAGCGGAGAATTACTCGCCGCGAACCTGTGCAGCTTGCATACCCTTTTGGCCTTTCTCAGCCACGAAGGAAACGGTTTGGCCTTCTTTCAGGCTTTTGAAACCGTCGCTTTCGATAGCTTTGAAGTGTACGAACAAGTCGTCACCGCCACCTGTAGGAGTGATGAAGCCGAAGCCTTTTTCATCGTTGAACCATTTAACGGTGCCGGTTTGGCGATTAGACATGGTGTATCTCCAAGAAACATATATTTTCAGTAGTGCTGTGCTGCTCAGGCCAACTGGGCACACTGGGCTATCATAGTCGAAATGTTCGGCTTGGGAGCCCCCCCAAGGCACTGTTTGCTAATCAATCGCTTTGCGTTTGATTTATCATTCGGCTGAAAGCCCCGATTTACGGGGCTTTGCGACGAAATATCAGCTGTTAAAAAAAGCCGTAAAACCTGCATAATTTGTGTGAAATGGCAGTTTTCAGGCTGTTTTTCCAGCGAAATGGCCGTCGAATCGTCAGCCAATCTTACTTTTTCTTCACCACTTTGCAGGACGAAATAGCCGCGACCGCTTTGTTTTTAAGCTCCGGGCTGGCGTTCTGGTTGGTCATCAATTCCTTGATCTCGGCAGTGCTCAATTCGGCATTGATCTTGTCAGCGCCGCATTCGCAGTGGGCCTTGGCGGTCTTGACGTCCACGTTCTGGCTGGCGGCGGCACTGCAGTCGTTGACGAAGGCGTCACGGGCGCCGGCTGGCCAGTTGGAAGGCGCTGCAGCCTGCGCGCCGAGGGAAAGGAGGCTCAGGGTAGCGGCGACAGCGAGGGTAGAGGTAAAACGCATCATGGGATGCTCCTTTGGGTCGAGGACGAACGGCGATTCTCAGTGGCTTTGAGGCCCTGCGTACAGCTCAAGTTCACTTTCGCAGCTATAAAGCCATGAATTGCTCTTTACCCAACGCTTGGCCGACGCGATGACCGTTCATCTGTGCTAGCATCCTTGCCTGGCTATTTCCGGGCGCGCCATTTGCCGCCTTGCCAGGTCCTTTTTGTTCACTCCAGTCACTCTGGTTCGATTATCGGTTGGCCGAAAGGCTCCTGCCGCTGTAAGGCAGGCGTTCTTCATTGAACGGCCTGGTGTTGGATCTTGTACTGGCTCATCCCAACCCACGTGACCTTTGGTAGGGGTCACCACTAGGAGAGGAGGCGCCATGCCAACTATTACTCTTCCCGACGGCAGTCAACGTTCATTCGATCATCCGGTTTCCGTAGCCGAGGTCGCCGCATCCATTGGTGCTGGCCTGGCCAAGGCCACCGTGGCCGGCAAGGTCGACGGCAAGCTGGTTGACGCCAGCGACCTGATCACCAGCGACGCCAGCCTGCAAATCATCACGCCCAAGGACCAAGAGGGGCTGGAGATCATTCGCCACTCTTGCGCGCACTTGATTGGCCATGCGGTCAAGCAACTGTATCCAACCGCCAAGATGGTGATCGGCCCGGTCATTGAAGAAGGCTTCTATTACGACATCGCCTATGAGCGTCCTTTTACTCCGGACGACCTGGCGGCCATCGAGCAGCGCATGCACGCGCTGATCGAAAAAGATTACGACGTCATCAAGAAAGTCACCCCCCGTGCCGAAGTGATCGACGTGTTTACCGCGCGTGGCGAAGACTACAAGCTGCGCCTGGTGGAAGACATGCCGGACGAGCAGGCCATGGGCCTGTACTACCACGAAGAATACGTCGACATGTGCCGTGGCCCGCACGTGCCGAACACGCGCTTTCTCAAGTCGTTCAAGCTGACCAAGCTGTCCGGTGCCTACTGGCGCGGCGATGCAAAGAACGAGCAACTGCAACGGATCTACGGCACTGCCTGGGCTGACAAGAAACAGCTGGCCGCCTACATCCAGCGCATCGAAGAAGCCGAAAAGCGCGACCACCGCAAGATCGGCAAGCGCCTGAACCTGTTCCACCTTCAGGAAGAAGCGCCGGGCATGGTGTTCTGGCACCCGAATGGCTGGACCCTGTACCAGGTGCTTGAGCAGTACATGCGCAAGGTGCAGCGCGAAAACGGTTACCTGGAGATCAAGACTCCACAGGTGGTCGATCGCAGCCTGTGGGAGAAATCCGGGCACTGGGCCAACTACGCCGACAACATGTTCACCACCCAGTCGGAAAACCGCGACTACGCCATCAAGCCGATGAACTGCCCGTGCCACGTGCAGGTCTTCAATCAGGGCCTGAAGAGCTACCGCGAGTTGCCGATGCGCCTGGCCGAATTCGGTGCCTGCCACCGTAACGAGCCATCAGGTGCGCTGCACGGCATCATGCGCGTGCGTGGCTTCACCCAGGACGACGCCCACATCTTCTGCACCGAAGAGCAGATGCAGGCCGAGTCCGCAGCGTTCATCAAGCTGACCATGGACGTTTACCGCGATTTCGGCTTTACCGAAGTCGAGATGAAGCTGTCCACTCGTCCGGAAAAGCGCGTCGGTTCCGACGAGCTGTGGGATCGCGCCGAAGCGGCACTGGCCGCTGCGCTCGACAGTGCGGGCCTTGCGTACGATCTGCAGCCGGGTGAGGGCGCCTTCTACGGTCCGAAGATCGAGTTCTCGCTCAAAGATTGCCTTGGCCGTGTCTGGCAGTGTGGTACCCTGCAGCTCGATTTTAACCTGCCGATCCGTCTGGGAGCCGAATACGTCTCCGAAGACAACAGCCGTAAACACCCGGTTATGCTGCACCGGGCGATCCTCGGTTCGTTCGAGCGGTTCGTCGGTATCCTGATCGAGCACTACGAGGGCGCGTTCCCTGCGTGGCTGGCTCCGACTCAGGCAGTGATCATGAATATCACTGATAAACAGGCAGATTTTGCCGCTGAAGTTGAAAAAACTCTCAACGAAAGCGGGTTTCGTGCCAAGTCCGACTTGAGAAATGAAAAGATCGGCTTTAAAATCCGCGAGCATACCTTGCTCAAGGTTCCCTATCTCTTGGTTATCGGAGATCGGGAAGTCGAGATGCAGACTGTCGCTGTGCGTACTCGTGAAGGTGCTGACCTGGGCTCGATGCCCGTCGCCCAGTTCGCTGAGTTCCTCGCGCAAGCGGTTTCCCGGCGTGGTCGCCCAGATTCGGAGTAATTATTATTAAGCGTGAAATGAGACAAGATAAACGAGCTGCACCGAAAGCCCCGATCAACGAGAATATCTCGGCACGCGAGGTTCGGTTAATTGGCGCTGATGGCGAGCAGATTGGCATCGTCTCGATTGATGAAGCGCTTCGTATTGCAGAAGAGTCCAAGCTGGACCTGGTGGAAATCTCCGCCGATGCAATCCCACCTGTTTGTCGGGTGATGGACTACGGCAAATCGATCTTCGAAAAGAAGAAGCAGGTTGCCGCAGCGAAGAAGAACCAGAAGCAGATTCAAGTAAAAGAAATCAAGTTTCGTCCAGGGACGGAGGAAGGGGATTACCAGGTAAAACTGCGCAACCTGGTACGTTTCCTGAGTGATGGGGACAGGGCCAAGGTATCCTTGCGATTCCGCGGCCGTGAGATGGCCCACCAGGAGCTGGGGATGGAACTCCTCAAGCGGGTTGAAGCTGACCTGCTCGAGTACGGTTCGGTCGAACAGCATCCTAAGATGGAAGGACGCCAGCTTATTATGGTCATCGCCCCGAAAAAGAAGAAGTAATCAACAGGGCACGGCAGGCCTTCTGATTATGTTTATCAACTGAATGCGGAGTACCGAACATGCCAAAGATGAAAACTAAAAGTGGTGCTGCTAAGCGGTTTCTGAAAACTGCTAACGGCATCAAGCACAAGCACGCTTTCAAGAGCCACATCCTGACCAAAATGTCGACCAAGCGTAAGCGTCAACTGCGCGGTAGCAGCTTGCTGCATCCGTCTGACGTGGCAAAAGTCGAGCGCATGCTGCGCCTTCGTTAATTTTGGTTCAAGAATAGAGGAAGTAACTCATGGCTCGTGTAAAGCGTGGCGTCATGGCCCGTAAGCGTCACAAAAAAATTCTGAAACTTGCTAAAGGCTACTACGGCGCGCGTTCACGCGTATTCCGTGTTGCCAAGCAAGCGGTAATCAAGGCAGGCCAATACGCCTACCGCGACCGTCGTCAGAAAAAACGTCAGTTCCGCGCTCTGTGGATCGCTCGTATCAATGCTGGTGCACGTGTTAACGGTCTGTCCTACAGCCGTTTCATCGCTGGCCTGAAAAAAGCGTCCATCGAAATCGACCGTAAGGTTCTGGCTGAACTGGCCGTGAACGAAAAAGCGGTGTTTGCTGCGATTGTCGAGAAAGCTAAAGCCTCCTTGGCTTAAGTACCCCCGACAGTCACCCTGGGCTACTCCTGTGGCCCAAGGTGGTAAACGTCATAAATAGGGGAAGAGCCTTCAAGCTCTTCCCCTATTTTGTATCTGGAGTCTGTACATGGAAAACCTGGACGCGCTCGTCGCCCAAGCCCTTGAGGCTGTGCAAAGCGCTGAAGATGTAAATGCCCTGGAGCAAATCCGGGTTCACTACCTTGGCAAGAAAGGTGAATTGACTCAGGTGATGAAGACCCTGGGAAATCTGCCTGCTGAAGAGCGTCCGCAAGTCGGTGCGCTGATCAACGTCGCCAAGGAGCGTGTCACAGAGGTTCTCAATGCGCGCAAGGCGTCGCTCGAGGAGGCCGATCTTGCGGCCAAGCTCGCCGCCGAGTCCATTGACGTGACCTTGCCTGGTCGTGGCCAGGCCTCGGGCGGTCTGCATCCGATCACCCGGACTCTGGAACGTATCGAACAGTTCTTTACCCACATCGGCTACGGCATTGCCGAAGGCCCTGAGGTCGAAGACGACTACCACAACTTCGAGGCGCTCAACATCCCAGGCCATCACCCGGCCCGGTCGATGCACGACACCTTCTATTTCAACGCCAACATGCTGCTGCGCACCCATACCTCGCCGGTACAGGTCCGCACCATGGAAGCGAACAAGCCGCCGATCCGCATTGTCTGCCCAGGCCGTGTGTACCGTAGCGACTCGGATATCACCCATTCGCCGATGTTCCACCAGGTCGAAGGCCTGCTGGTTGATCGCGATATCAATTTCGCCGACCTCAAAGGCACCATCGAGGAATTCCTGCGGGTGTTCTTCGAAAAAGAGTTGGCGGTACGTTTCCGTCCTTCGTTCTTCCCGTTCACCGAGCCATCCGCCGAAGTCGACATGGAATGCGTGATGTGCAGCGGTAAAGGCTGCCGCGTGTGCAAGCAGACCGGCTGGCTGGAAGTGATGGGTTGCGGCATGGTTCACCCCAACGTGCTGCGCATGTCCGGGATCGACCCGGAAGAGTTCTCGGGCTTTGCCTTCGGCATGGGCGTTGAGCGTCTGGCCATGCTGCGTTACGGCGTGAACGACTTGCGTCTGTTCTTCGACAACGACTTGCGGTTCCTCGCGCAATTTCGCTAGTCGTAACGAATCTTTAGGAGAGCAGGATGAAATTCAGTGAACAATGGCTGCGTGGCTGGGTAAGCCCGCAGGTAGATCGCGACGAGCTGGTTGCTCGTCTGTCGATGGCCGGTCTTGAGGTCGATAGCGTTACGCCGGCCGCCGGTGTTTTCAGTGGCGTGGTGGTGGGCGAGGTGTTGAGCACCGAGCAGCACCCGGATGCCGACAAATTGCGTGTGTGCCAGGTCAGCAACGGCTCGGAAACCTTTCAGGTCGTGTGCGGAGCGCCTAACGTGCGCCCGGGCCTGAAGATCCCGTTCGCCATGATCGGCGCCCAGTTGCCGGGCGACTTCAAGATCAAGAAGGCCAAGCTGCGCGGCGTTGAATCCAACGGCATGCTGTGCTCCCAGGCCGAGCTGCAAGTAGGTGAGGGCAATGATGGCCTGATGGAGCTGCCGGCCGACGCGCCAGTGGGTCAGGACATTCGTGCTTACCTGGAGCTGGAAGACGCCAGCATCGAGGTCGACCTGACCCCCAACCGCGGCGACTGCCTGTCCCTGGCTGGCCTGGCCCGTGAAGTGGGTGCGCTGTACAACGCTCCCGTCACCCGCCCTGTGGTCGCTGCTGTGCCGGCTGTGCATGACGAAGTACGCTCGATCGAAGTGCTCGCGCCGAACGCCTGCCCGCGTTACCTGGGGCGTGTGATCCGTAACGTCGACCTGTCCAAGCCAACCCCGCTGTGGATGGTCGAGCGCCTGCGTCGTGCCGACGTGCGCAGCATCGACGCCGCCGTCGACATCACTAACTATGTGATGCTGGAACTCGGCCAGCCGCTGCACGCCTTCGATCTCGCCGAAATTAACGGCGGCATCCGCGTGCGTATGGCCGAAGAGGGTGAAAAACTGGTGCTGCTCGATGGACAGGAAGTCAGCCTGCGTGCCGACACCCTGGTCATCGCCGACCACGCTCGCGCCCTGGCAATTGCCGGCGTGATGGGTGGCGAGCACAGCGGTGTATCCGCGACCACCCGTGATGTATTCCTTGAAAGCGCGTTCTTCGACCAGATCGCGATCGCTGGCAAGGCTCGTTCCTACGGCCTGCACACCGATGCGTCGCACCGCTACGAGCGTGGTGTGGACTGGAAGCTCGCCCGTGAAGCCATGGAGCGCGCCACCGGCCTGCTGCTGGAAATCACCGGTGGCGAAGCCGGCCCGATCACCGAAACCGTCAGCGAACAGTACCTGCCGTCGATTGCGCCGATCACCTTGCGTGCCAAAAGCGTTGAGCAGATGCTCGGCCTGGTCATCGAGCCGGCTGAAATCGAGCAACTGCTGTCCGCGCTCGGCCTGGGTATTTCCGCGGGCGGGGAAGGGCAGTGGCAGGTTGCAGTACCTAGCCATCGCTTCGACATCAGCCTGGAAGTCGACCTGATCGAAGAGCTGGCGCGCCTGTACGGTTACAACCGTCTGCCGGTTCGCTATCCGCAAGCACGCCTGGCACCGCAACCCAAGGCCGAAGCGCGTGCGCACTTGCCTGAACTGCGTCGCCTGCTGGTTGCCCGTGGTTACCAGGAAGCCGTGACCTATAGCTTCATCGATCCAAAGCAGTTCGAACTGTTCAACCCTGGTGTTGAGCCGTTGCTGCTGGCCAACCCGATCTCCAACGATATGGCTGCCATGCGTTCGTCGCTGTGGCCAGGCCTGGTGAAGGCGCTTTCCCACAACCTGAACCGCCAGCAAGACCGCGTGCGTCTGTTCGAAAGCGGCTTGCGTTTCGTCGGCCAGCTTGATGGCTTGAAGCAAGAGCCGATGCTGGCGGGCGTCGTTTGCGGCAGCCGTCTGCCAGAAGGCTGGGCGCAAGGCCGTGAGGTCGTGGACTTCTTCGACGTCAAGGCAGACGTGGAAGCGGTGCTCGGCTTTGCCGGTGCGCTGGACGCCTTTACGTTCGTGCCGGGTAGCCACCCAGCCTTGCATCCAGGCCAGACTGCACGTATCGAGCGTGAAGGTCGCTTGGTAGGCTTCGTGGGCGCCATTCACCCAGAACTGTCGAAAACCTTGGGGCTGGACCGTCCAGTCTTTGTGTTTGAGCTAGTCTTGGCTGAAGTTGCGTCGGGCAAGATGCCTAAATTCAGCGAGTTGTCGCGCTTCCCTGAAGTGCGTCGCGACCTGGCCCTGATTGCCGACCGTGAAGTCGCTGCCACTGCAGTTCTGGATGTAATCCGTGAAAATGCAGGGGAATGGCTGACAGACCTCAGGCTATTTGACGTCTATCAGGGTAAAGGCATTGATCCGCATAGAAAAAGCCTCGCAGTTGGCTTGACCTGGCAGCATCCATCGCGCACTCTTAATGACGATGAGGTGAATACCACGACGCAAAATATCCTCACCTCGCTCGAACAAAGGTTGAACGCCACGTTAAGGAAGTGACGTATGGGGGCTTTGACGAAAGCTGAGATGGCGGAACGTCTGTACGAAGAGTTGGGTCTGAACAAGCGCGAGGCCAAGGAATTGGTTGAGCTGTTTTTTGAAGAGATCAGACACGCTCTGGAAGACAACGAACAGGTCAAATTGTCCGGTTTCGGCAATTTTGACCTGCGAGACAAACGCCAGCGGCCTGGCCGCAATCCAAAAACGGGAGAAGAAATCCCGATCACGGCTCGCCGTGTGGTCACCTTTCGTCCAGGGCAGAAGTTGAAGGCCCGAGTTGAGGCTTATGCTGGAACCAAGTCATAACGACGAGCTACCCGTCATCCCAGGCAAACGCTACTTCACCATTGGTGAAGTCAGCGAGCTGTGTGCGGTAAAACCGCACGTGCTGCGCTATTGGGAGCAGGAGTTTCCTCAACTCAACCCCGTCAAACGCACCGGGAACCGTCGGTATTATCAGCGCCAGGACGTGCTGATGATCCGACAGATCCGCGCGTTGCTGTACGACCAGGGGTTCACCATCAGCGGCGCACGCCAGCGTATGTCCGGTGATGAAGCCAAAGACGACACCACCCAATACAAGCAACTGATCCGCCAGATGATCTCCGAATTGGAAGATGTACTGGTGGTGCTGAAAAAATGATTCAAGCTTTAAAAATACTTCCACATTTCAAAAGCTTGCGGTATATTCCGGTTCGCTTCGTTAAGAAGCGAACCCAGTAACACGCCTAGTCGGGGCGTAGCGCAGTCCGGTAGCGCACTAGCATGGGGTGCTAGGGGTCGAGTGTTCGAATCACTCCGTCCCGACCATATTATTCAATGACTTAGGCCAATGTTCACAGCATTGGCCTTTTTCATGTGCGTGACATTTGCGTGACTTCTCGTTTTTTCACGCCTGCTTCCTCTTCAAGATTGTCAGTATCGGTCCGCGAGAATCGGTTGCTGATACCATGTTCGCAGCTTCAATCAGATGACCGAGCTCAGCGCCCGAGTAGTGACTGGTGATGCTGCCGTTCTTGTGCCCCAAAAGGGCCTTGCGGTCTTCCTCAGTTACGCCTGCTGCGCGTAGCCGACGGCCAAACGTGTGTTTAAGGTCATGGATCCTGATGGATGCATACCCAGGGTGAGCGGGGCGAAGGTTTTCCTCCTGCCAGAGTTTCGCCGCTCTCACCCGAGCCTTCTTCCAGGCCGAGTCGTTCATTCGGTGCATCGCGGTGCCGTTGTATGGGAAAACCCATTCCTTGCTGATGCCGCGCTGCTTCTCGATGATCGACCTGGCCACGCTGTTCAGCACCACCAGCCTATCGTCACCGTTCTTCACGCCAGAGCGCTCATGCCGACCGCCAAAGTCGGCGGGTATCAGAAATACGCTGGTGCCCAGTTCCGGTACCGCAATCTCCCAATCCCATCTCAGCTTGCAGACCTCCTGCTCCCGTGTGCCGGTGTTCACCTTGAACAGCGCCATCGTTTGCAGGTGAGCCGGCAACTCTCCGAAAAGAATCGACTGCTCCGGCCATGACATCGGGTACGGCTTGCGGCTCGACTTCTTCTCTTCCAGCTTTGTGAGCATCGGCACGCTATCCAGCCACGGCCTGCGCTCATCGTCTCGCCACTTCCTGGCACACAACGACAAAACACGAACCACACGCTCGATCGAGATATTCACCGTTCTGTTGCTGACACCTTTCTTTACCTTCCCACCTTCAAGCTTTTTCGTCGCCAACCTGTCTTTGATGAATGGCACCAGGGCCTGGTCATCAATGTGGGTCAGCGGCATTTCGCCAATGAATGGGTCGAGCTGAGAAAGGTGGTGGGCCGAAAGCTTGATTGAAGGCTGATCCTTGAACTCCAGCAGGAAGCGAGTCGCCGCCTCCCGCCAGGTCCTGACCTTCTTCACACCGTACACCTTCTGCTGCCGGATCTGCTCCAACCTGAAGATCAGGTAGCGCTCCGCTTCTTCCCGGTCACCAGTTCCAGTGCTTTCGTAAAGTCGTTCTCCGTTGATTTTCTTGTCGATATGCCAGATACCTTTCCTTTGGGAGAGGCCTGTGATCGATTTTCGCGCCATGATTTATCTCCTTTCTGGCGCTCGCTGCGGTGCGATTGTTGCTCCGTTGCGCCTTTTTTATCAATCGCCTTTGCCTCGACGTACGCCGTGGCCCAGTCGTCAAGCTCCTGTCGATCAAAGCCAACGCCGCGCCCGCCGATGGGGAACTCGCTGACGAAGGGCCTGACGGTCTCGTCGAAAATTGCCCGGCACATGCCCAGGTACCCAGGCGCTTCCTTTGCTCGGATGAATCGCGGTATCAGTTGTTGCGCGCCCATACCTACCTCCCGCCCACCGTGGGCCGCGCTGTCTTGATGATGTGGATTGCCAGGCCGAAGCTGATCAGCAGCCAGGCGCATGTACCGGCGAAGGCGTAAAGCAGTGCCTCGGTGGTGCCCGTGCCAACAAGGCCTGGCCCGGCCCAGAAGAACCAGCCGAGTGTTCCTACCAGGTACAGAAAAGCGCCCAGCAGTATCAGGGTGAGTTTCATAGCGAACATGGGGTGTCCTTGCCGCGCTGGGCGGCAGAAGGTGGGTTAGGGTTTGGCGGGGAACCACTCGGTGTCGTATTCGAACTGGCTCACCAGCTCGACCGAGAGGTGCGGGATCTCCCGCTCGAATCGCAGTGTCCCGTAGTGGTGATCGACGAAAACCTTCGCTTCTTCGATGAATCGCTCCTTGAAGATGCGCACCAGATGATCGGCCGCCTGCTCGAAGTCTTCCTCGCGGTAGTTCCCCTCTGCGAGGCCGCCACGGCACACGCGCCAAACACAGCGCTTTGGCTGGGCTTCCGCCGCCTTGATCTTCCCGGCCATTTGGTCGCGGGCGTATTTCATCTGGTCCAAGGTGAGTGTTTCGACCCAGGCATCGGTGCCGATGCTTTGATTATGGCCGAACTCGCATTTGATTTCAGGCATAGGAATACCTCGCCCGCCGCTCACCGGCAGGCATGTAGTGGGATTGGGGTTAGGCTGTTGCGAACAGATCGATTTGCGGTACCGGGGTGTCGCGGATGGCAACTGCCTCGTTGATTCGCTCGGTCGCGGTCACGTAGATCTCGCGGTCCTGCTCGATGCCGACGAACTTCCGACCCAGCTGTATGCAGGCCACGCCGGTAGTGCCGCTCCCCATCGTGTTATCCAGCACCACCTGACCAGGCTGGGTATATGTGCTGATCAGAAACGACATCCAGGCCACAGGCTTTTGTGTTGGGTGAAAGCTGCCTGATTGCTTGTCGCTGGAAAAAAACTGCACCGAGCGCGGGTACCGCTCCGTCGAGTCGTATTCCGTCAGGGCCAAGGCCTTGCCGTAGCATTCCGAGTTGACCGTCTTGCGCTTCGCCGTCTTGCGCTCATGCCCCCCCGTCATCTGAGGGTTGTACACCGGTTGCTTGCGGTAGAAGACCTGGGCGCTTTCATGTGCCCGCAGCGGTTGCTTCTTGGCGTTCAGGAAACCGGTGGCATTGCCTTTCTCCCAGATCCACTCGTACCGGTAGAGCTTCGGGTTGCTCGCCACCAGCATCGACGCGAACGGCTGGGCCGCGCACAACACGATTGCGGCTTCTGGCTTGGCGATCCGCAAGTACTCCAGCCAGAGCGGCTCGAGCGTGATGACGGTGTCCCAGGCGCATTGGGTGGTGCCGTAGGGCAGGTCGGCCAGCACCATGTCCACGCTGGCATCTGGCAACTGCTTCATGACATCCAGGCAATCGCCAAGATAGAGCTGGTACTCGTTTTCCATGGCCGAGCGCATCCTTGCCGCTATAGCGGCTGACTTTGAAGGGGGAGGGGTTACAGATTGTCGCAAGGAGTACATCCGTACTCTTTCAGGATTTGACGCCCAGCATCTTGTCGATTGCGGCGTTGTGGCCGGTGACGTGCTCGTAGGTGTGCAGGCCGTCGGTCATCACCAGTCGCTCAGGCACCGCTACCGGCGCGGGCTGCTCGGCGTAGAGCGGAACAACCCTGTAAGGGCCGTTTTGTGTTGCTGAAATTTCAGATGCCTCAACACACCGCCGCGCCTCGCCTACGGTCCGGTATGGAACGTATGACTTTGAACCAACTTTCCAATTTGCCCACGCCACCGGCTCGCCCTGGGGCCGGGCGGCTTCCAGCTGCGCAAGAACACCCCTGTAAGCCTTACGCAGCGTTTCAAGCTCAGCCGAAAGCGCGGCTCGATCAGCGGCCAGCTTCACGTTATCTGCCTCAAGACCTTCCGCAGGCTTGGCAGGGGCATCCAGCAGGGCGCGCAGTATCCAGACAACACCGCGAGCGCTTTCCGCGTCCGCACCATCGCCACCATCATCGAACACTGCGGCCAGCTTCAGCGCTTGCTCAAGAGACTTTCGCGACACGCCGTCAATCGTTTGGTTGTGGCTCATACAGCCTCCCTTGTTACCAGATCATGGGCATCCACAACGGTCATGCCGAGCTTCTCGGCGATCAGCACTTCCAGGCGAGCGCCTTGCGACGTCTCCCAGTCCGGCAGCAGGGCGATCATTCCGCAAAGGCCCAGGCGGTTCAGGTCGTAGGCCATGTAGTCCGCCCACTGCGCGCCATCGACGACTCCGTGGTCTGCGGGGTTCTCGACTTCGTAGCCCTGGGCGCGCAACTGATCGGCGACGGCGTTGAAGGCCGGGTAGTTGAAGTCGACGATACCAGTCATGGGGCCGGCCACGTAAACGCGGTTGGCTCGGGCGACCTGGAGCGTCACGCCACTGGCGAAGAATTTGGTTTCTGTAGGCATGGTGAGTCCTTGCCGGGCCATGCCCGGGCGGTGGAGTGGGGGAGTTATGCGGCTGCGAGGTATGCTTCGATAACTCGCTGTCCGGCCAGCGGCGGTACTGCGTTGCCCGCCATGTGCATGGTCAGCCGGTGGTTGTCAGGTCGCAGGGTATTGGCCGGGAATGACTGGGCGGCCAGAGCCTCACTTGCACTGAGCATTCTCATCTCGTCGCCGCGTACCAGCGCCCACCGATCCAGCGTGGTGATGGTGCCGATGGGTCTGCCCATGTCTCTGCCCGTGAGCCCAGATCCTTTGCCGTAGTAGGGCATGATGAACTGATCACCGAAGCGATCCCTGCCATTGGCCACGCGTGCAAGAGTTGCCGTGGCGCGTCCTGGCTTATCTATGAGCGACCATTTTCCGGAATTGAAATCAAGGAAGCTGGTGGCTGGCACATGCTCATGCCGCTGTATCTGGAGCATCAGTGGCGCCCTGCTGCGGGTCAGCACCAGAAACAGGCGAATACGATGCTGGGGGACGCCCAGGTCGGCGCAATCGACGATGTGCGGTGCAACCTGGTAGCCAAGAGCCTGAACAGCTGCGAGCCAGGCCGGATATAGCGCCCAGTCCATGAACTCGGCTACGTTCTCCAGTATCCCGCCTTCAGGTCGGTGAAACTCAAGCGCAGAGACAACTGCCCAGGCAGTCGAGCGGCTCGCGTCGTGCTGTGGGTTGCCCGATGACTTGCCGCGCGCCTTGGAATGGCCCTGGCAACATGGAGATGCCAAAAGCAAATCATGCTTGGGGACTGTTTCCCACTTGGCTTGATGAAGGTCTTGGCAGACATGCTGAGTGCTGGGGTGATTGGCGCTGTGCCATTTGACTGCCTCGGGCCAATGGTTGGCAGCCCAAAGAACGTCAACGCCGGCGGCGCGCGCACCGGTACTCCATCCGCCAAGCCCGGCGAATAGGTCAATTGCTGTATGCATAGGGGATCCTCGCCGGCTGGCGTGATTTCGATTTGTGGGGTAGGTTCATCGCTCGTGAATCTGAGCAGAAGAGAAATGAAAGTTCGAACATCGCCACTGGAAAGGCTTGCAGTGGGCACCGCCACTGCTCTATTTATTGCCGGGCTTTCAATAGGCTATGCTGGAGAGTCGATTTGGCTTAACCGATTTGGCTCATTGATTATTGTTGTTGGCGTAGTAATGGCCGCAATCAAGGTCTCCGACATTCTTAATCAGCAGATTGAGCAGTTTATGGCTCAAGGGCATCAACAGCAGATGGAGCAGCTAATAGATGCTAACCGTTCATTCTTTGGTGGAGAGCTTCCTCCTGGATTCAAGGAAAAGCTTGAGAGCGATGTCTCGAGCAAGATCCGCGAAACATTCGCAACGTATAAACAAAAACGTCTCGATAGGGTTAAGCGAGTAGAGATTGGAGTTCTCGTATTCGGAACCCTCACAAATGGCTTCGGCGACTATCTACTGAGCTTTTTCAAAGCCGCCGCTATCTGCATTTGCACAAACTGAGTCGCTGCTCGAGAGCTCAGTGAAATTGATCAGTCGCCGCAGAAGCAATCGATGTCTTCAGAATAGCCAAATGCATCCATCTGGCCTTTGTAGTTTTCGGCGTACCAAGCCAAGTGAGAGTATTTTGGGCGGTCCATGCGGAACACCTGATTGAATTTTTCCTCCAGACCGGACCAGAAGATCACGCGCTCTGGCTCGGCCTGGATGGCCTTAAACAGCTTGTCTTCGCCCTTTTTCCAGCACAAGTCGCAGTTGCCAAGATCTGAATCCATGCCGAGGTCGAAGTCCTGCGCCTGCCAGAAGGCCGCCACGTCTTCCTTCATAATGCCCGCGGTGTAGGATGGGCAGACGCTGTCCCAGCGAGCGCCACCCTTAGCGTTGGCGGCCATCATGCGGTGGTAACGCCCTGGTTCATCCTTTCGAATGCCAATCACGCAGTCCCACTCGTCGTAACCTAGCGAGCGCATATGCTTCTCGCCGATCTTGATCTTCAGGTAGGCGGTGCACGCGTTGTTAGAGAAGTTGGGCAGCCACATCGGGAGTCCTTTTTCCTGCGCTCGGTACGCGGCAAAGTAGTCCAGCATCATGGTGAAGGGCTCACCGTTGCGGCTTGCGGTTTCGAAGTCCACCAGCTTGTACCAGGGGGCATCATCCGGCTGCCCGTACACCCGGCACCACTCCATCCATGTAACGTGCACATCCCAGCGCTTGGCCATCTGGTCGATGAAATGCAGCGTTTCTTCGCGCTCCTTGCCGGTGTTCTGGAAGCACAGATGTACATCTGGCGGGAGCACACCGCCGTGGGCCTCGAGGATCTTGTAAACCATGTGACCGCTGGTGCGACCACCACTGATGCCGATCTGGGCTGGCCCGGTGATCAAATAGGGATTCATAATTACTCCAGACAGCCGATTGCCTCGCCGGCTGGCGCTGTTCAGTGATATGGGGTATTACGGGTGACCGGCATGGAGCCGGATCAGGCGGTTATGCTTCTTCGGCGTCGAGCCGTGATGCTTGGCGTTGGCCGTGGCTGTAGAGTTGGTGCGCCACGTTTTCGTCAACAACGATTTCGTGGCGCGGATAGCGCAAGAACTCGATCAGTTCGCTGTCGGCCATCAAGTCCATCTTCATGATGGCTATCTGCAGGACTTCGCTGATGATCGGCACCTTGCCGCGAAGCCGGATACGCTCCATGGCCTGCTCGATGCCGGGCCTGACCTTGTGCCGCAATTCCTTCTCGGCGACCGCCTGGCGCTTCTGCGCAGCCTTGGCCGATCTTTCCTGCACAGTCTTGGCCATGGCCTACCTCTTCTATTCCGCTGGCCGGCAGTGCGAGCCAGGTTTGACGTTTGCGTTGCTGGGTGCGGGCTATGCGGCGCATGAGGTGCTTCCACGCCGAGCCTTTGGATAGTCGATGCCGTGGGCCGCGATGATCCGCTCAAAGGCCTTATTGTTGATGGCGAGCTTTCCGCAGCACTGGCGCCGTGTGATTCCAAGCTCCAGGAATGCACGGATGCGCTCGGCGTACTTCGCGTCGCGCTCACCCATTTGGTCTCGGCGATAGTTGTTGTTCGCACCACCTCGTTCCGGCTTCTTGAACGTGATGTCGTTCATGGTGGCGTGCTTGTAGACGTTGCGGCGACTGATGCCCAGGGCGGCAGCGGCCTCTGTTTGGGTGTGCGTGGCGCTCAGTTGGCGCATGTGCTCCACTAGCTTTAGCCTGGCCTGCTCCCGAACATCTTCCCTGTCCAGGGGCAGGGGAGCCGCTTCAACCCTGCGCCGAACGAACGGTTTTGGCGCTGGCGGCATCTGAGTTTTGTAGGTGATTGGCTTGGGTACGTAGCCGCTGGACGGGCCTTCTTCGATCTGCCCGCCCGCCGCCAGGAACTTCTCAACCGCGGCGGCCAGTTCGTTCGATGCCGGCCTAAGGCGCTCTACTTCGTTCTGTAGGATGCTGATCATGCTGACCTCACTTGATGCTGATCGAGCTTTTGCCGATCTCGGAGTGGGCGCCAGGGACCTCCTGTCCATCCTTCAAGGCCTTGGCGATGGCCGCCTTGTCCGGCGCACTGGTTACTTTGACGTTGACGAAGTCGTCAGGGATGGCCTTTTCATCGTCGATGACCACGATGGGCTTGCCCTTGCCGCAGGTGATGGTGAACAGGGGGTGGGTGATCTTGGTGATCCCGGCAGCATCCATGTTGCTGCGCAGGTACTCCTTGAGGCTTTCCTTGCGGTTATTGATGACCCGCTTGCGCTCGGTGAGCCGATCAATCTGCGACTGGATGGCCTCAAGGTCGCCGTCGATGTTCAGGGTGATCATGGCGATGGCCTTGCCCTTCTCCTGAAACTCGCCCTCGATCCCTTCCATGGTGTCGCGCAGGGCGACGGCCAGGTCTTCGTCGGCGGTCTCGGCCAGGGCGGCCAGCTCTTTGAACTGCTCGGCAATGGTGTAGAGCGTGGTCATGCTGCTGACTCCTGATCAAGGCGGGATTTCTGCTCGTCGTACTCACGCACGATCCGGGTGACGGCTTTCGTGTCGCTGCGCAGCGTCAGGCGGCGCACGGCAACGTCATGGAACGCCTTGAGTTCCTTGGGCGTTTTGGCGGTCTTCAAGGATTCAATGACGGACGCGATGTAGTCCAGGCGCTCCTGTTTTTGGCGCTCTTCCTCGGCGACCTTGTCTTCGGCCTGCTCGATCGCTTGCTCATCAGCCAGAGCGTTGACGTAGTCCTTGTCGTCGAACATCCCCAGGAACACGTCGGCGCTGAACCCGAGCGAGCTCAAAGCCTTCTTGATTGCGTCGGTGAGGCTTTTCTTTGGGGCCTCGCCATCTGTGAGCATCCCGTACGACGCCTTGTAGATGTAGTTTGTGCAGCCATACGATTCGATCTCGCCGCGCTGGCCGTCGAGCACGAACCAGAAGGCGATACGAACAGTGTGGTTACTGGTAAAGCCCAGGCTGGAGCGCTTGTCACCTTCGCCGATGAACACCTCGACGCCAGGGTCGAAACGCTCTTCCAGCACTTTCCAGCCGAAACCGATGCCTGCCGGACCGAACACTTCGGTGGCCTTCATGATCATCGCCGTACCATTCAGGCTGGTGATCTGCTGCCCGCCGACTTTGGCGTCTTTCGTGTAGCGGGTGTCCGTCTTATCGACGAGCTCCCAAATCTTCATGTTCTTGTCAGACATGATTGCTCTCCGCGCCACCGGAGAGGGGCGCCGTAAGTGTTTAAGAGGTGATTCGATCAGCGAGAGCGCCGAGCAGCATCAGGAAGGTGAAGAGGGCTAGGGCAGGGAAAGAGCCGCGCCAGATGAGTAGGCGACGGGTGCGCTGGTGGGTTGTCATGGCTTGCACTCCACGCTGAGCAATCGCTCGCCGAGCTTGATGCGCGCCGCCACCTTATCCCGGTCGGTTCCGGTAATTTCCGCAATTTCGCCAAGCGTGCACCCCTGCTGTCGCAGTGCTGCGCATCGCTTGGCGGCTGCCTGTTGACGCTTCTTCGCGCCTTCACCGCTCACGCTTTAACCTCGTAAGCGACAGTCCACTCGCCACACATGCAGGCCCGACCACTCCAGGCGTGAACGTTCGGGATTCCCGCGTCATGAGCCAGCGATAGGGCGCCCAGCCACTTGGTATGAGTGAAGGCCAGGATCATGCGGTCGGCGGGCAGCTCTTCGATTTGCTCGTCGATCAGCGATTTCAAAATTGGCGCGGTCATGCGACAGCCTCCTTGAGCTGCGTATTGCGCTCAACGAACTTGGCGTCCAGCGCATCGCGGTAACGGTTGGCGGTAGGGGAGTCGACCAGATCGGCGAACTCGGCCATTTCGATCATGCCCATGACGAAGGTGCGATCCGGTACCGGTGTGCACGACTTCTTCATCTTGGCGATTTCCAGGCCCAGGCGGGCGAGGGCGGTATGGGTATTCATAGTTCTTCGTCCTCGGCCTGGGAGGCCAGTGCATCGTCAGCGAGGGGTCGAAGTAGGGCCTCTGCAATTTCGCCAAGCTTGCCGAAGGGGTGATCGCTTCGGCCAAGAAGCTCGGCGGCGGCGTCTTTGTCGGACCGGCCACAGTTGTTGGCGACCAGAAGGCGCCCAAGGGCTGGCGTGCCTACCTCAAAGTCTGCCTGCCGGGCGTTCGCCAGCTCATCCGCCGCCAGCTCAAGCTGGGCCACCGTGACGCACTGTGGCGATCTCATGCGCAGCTGAACCTTCACGTCTGCGCCAAACCGCACCAACTGCTCCGTGGCGTTGTACAGCCACTCCCTGCGGGCAATCTCCACCACCGACTCGCTTACTGGAGGCGGCAACTGAGCGTCGTAACGCTCCTGGCATATCTTCAATGCTGCGTTCATGGTCGCCTCCAGGGTGGCGGGTCAGTCGTAATAGTCTTGGTCGGCCAGATACTCGGAATGCTCATTTACAAGCCATTCTTCCATCGAGGCGATTTCGGATTCAGTCATGAAGCTGGTGTCGTCTTCCGACTCCCAATTGATTTCGCAATGACCGAAGTACTCATCGGGATCGGCGGCTTGCGAGCTGAAGTTTCCTTTTCGAGCCGAGTAATATGTGACGGTCAGCTTGATAGCGATGTCCTCGCCGTCCTTGACCGTCCAATATTCGTAAGTTCGGGCCATGGCGACCTCCAGTTTTTGGGGTTAGGCGAGGTTCGTTTCGCGAATCACGAATACGGTCTCTTTGCAGCGCGGCTTATTCCACTTGGAATGGTCGTCACCATTTAGGCCGGACTCTTCAGCAAGGTCGTACGAAGCGACTTGAATACGCGCGCCGTACTCCGCCATCAGCGCAGAGCGGATGACAGCCATAACATGGCTCTTGCCGCTTCCTGTCGGGCCTGAAACCTCGATCTCAATCATCTTGCTCATGACTCTCTCCATTCGTTGGTTCACCTGTATTCGTCAACACACATTCCTCCCGCTGGTTGCCGATGGGCGCGGGGGAGGAGTGCTGACGCAATAAAGGCGCGTAAAAAAGCCCGAACATTGCCCGGGCTTTCGGTGCGACACATAGACCTCCCTACGTGGCGCGGGGGTACCAATTGATTGGGTTCACATGGCTGCCAATCCTCCGCGCCGGGTTGATCGAATAAGGATGCAGGTGGGCGGTTATAGGCCGCATTTTCGTCCGCATCGGGGATAGCAATCCAGGCCGTACCGTTGATTGCCTTGCGGCTTACGGAATCGAACCGCCCAGCGGGATTGCTGTCTCCGATGCGCTCTCATAGAGAGGATCGGGCAGTTAACGACAGGCTGTCGTGGCGCTGGTTGTCAGGCTGCGTCGTACGTCGCGGCGAAGATGTCAGGTTTGCAAGGGTAGAATTCGCCCTTCACGCCCTTGATGATCCAGTCGCCCGGCTGCGCAGTCATCACACCTTCGAGGGTTTCAATCTCCAGCGTGTTGCTGCCCAGATCCTGCGAACAGCTCGGGATCAACATTTCCTCCACAGAGGCGAAGGTGCCGTCAAACTGCACAGCTTCGATGACGACTGGTTTCTTGCGGAACATTGGCATTTGCATATCTCCGGGTTGTTTTCCCGATGCCCACCGCTCTGGATGGGTATCAGTGAAAAGGTCCGTCAGTCTTCGTCGCTCGCTTCGATCATCTTTTCGATGTCGGCGGCGACCGGCTTTTTCCAGTTCTTGATCTGGCCTGTCTCCAGGTCAATGTTCAGGATCAGGTAGTCGCCGTAATGCTCACCAGGGAAGAAGTCCGGCACATAGCCTTCATAGCTGCCGACCTCTTCGCCCTGGGCGTCTTTCAGGCCAGCAGCGAACCCGTCGCGGACCTTGATGTGCAGGTGCAGCTCAGTCACATCCACCTGCACCGTTCTCTGCTGATTGATTTGCATGCTGCTGTCTCCGGGTTGATTTTCCGGATGACCCTGTTGCCAAGGTCATCGAGGAAATCTGTTGTCTCCACCACGCGCATCGCCCGATTCATATCTCTGGCCAGGTCACACATTTCGTGTCCGGTGTTCTTCCTGGCTGGCTTGCGTGGTTTCGCGTACTCACATGTGGGAGTACGGCCAGTTCCAGAGCTGGCGTGGAGATCGAATTTATTGTTCGCGCTGTGCCCGTTGCCGGGGATCGATCTGCGAAGGTCCTGAGCTGTTAAAGAGCGGTCAGGCCCTGAGGCCCTGGCGAGTCCCTGTTGGGTGACTCGATGGAGTGAACAATAAGCTAATGCCTAATCGCCTGTAAATAGGTAATGCCTAATTATTTTCAGAAAATGTTCCCGGTCGTTATTTCGATTTCGGAGATGACATTCTCGGCAGCGCTGATATAAGCTTTGCCTAAGCTGTATGGATATACAGCATCAAACTGGGAGGGGATTTCATGGGGAAGAAGCAGGCGGCACCGGCGGAACGGCAGGAAATGAGCGGTATGGCGCGCCTGGGGCTGCGCGTCTCATCGATGATCAATCACCCGGTCGCTCAGGCTCAGCGCTGGGTGACGATTCATCGCTTGGACACGGACGGTGATCGGGAGTGGGACGAGGTGCTGAGTGTAATCACCGAGACGGACGAGCTTGAACTGACGCTCAATGACGACGGCAGCGTGACAGTGAGGTGGGAGCAGCAGGAAGTGGATAAGGCAGGGAAGGGCGAGCCAGAATTTGAACTCGAGGAAGGGGTGGCGCCTTTCTAGCGCGCAATAAAAAGCCCGCTTTGGGCGGGCTTCAATTTAATGAGACCAAGGATCTACGAGCCGGATAGTGTAAATACGTACCTCAGAGCAACTCCGAGCAATGCTGAAGCGATGGCTCCAATTACAATCGCTCCGCCCAGATACTTACCCATCGTAACCTTGATACCGTTGACATCCTCACCAACTTTCTTCGTATCTGCTTTGATGGAGCTTACGTCCTTTTCGATCCGGTCAAAACGCGATTCTGATATCTTTTCCAGCGCTTTATCGCGCTCTAACTGAGCCGCTAGAAATCCTGAAAATCTTTCGGCTAGCGCTGCATCTCTCGCGATCTGTTCATTTCGAAACGATTCTTGTCTCAGGTCAAATTCGCGTTTTAGCTGCTCATCACGCAAAGCAAGCTCTTTACGATATTCATCTGAGCGCCTTTCGCCGTCCTTTTCCATGCGCTCTATGCGCTTATCCATCCGGTCTTCAATACTGGATAAGGTTGACCTTAGCTCGTCGCGCGTTATGTCGTTCATTTTCCGAGTATCACTCGTTACAGGTCTATTGTCATCAACAAGGTCTGCTGCCAGGGTGTTGGATTTTTGATTAATCCCCGGAAACCTAGTGCAGGCATCGAAATGATTTTTCATATCATTCGCCGTACCAAATTTGCTCGTTGCGTTACTCATCGCTGGCTTCCCCAGCTGAAGAGTCATCGTCGTCGATCAAATCTGAGTCAGGCCTTGGATTGTTTTCCACCCATTCGTGAACAGTTGAGGCCATGTGGGTGCGAAGATAACCGCAACTGTTACAAAAATATCCAAAGGCGGACATGTAGAACATATCAGGTCGGTTTCGTACAGGCATACCTAGGCGAAGCGTTGGTCCGTCATCGTCAGGGCAAAGGATAGTCCAGTCATCTCCCTGACAAAGCGGGCAATTTTCATCCTTACCTGCTCCTTTTGCTACAAGGAATCTTGCAAAGTCCTTAGAGTCAACAGCAAACATCGTGAGCCGTTTCGGCTTTGACTCGGGTGTATCGGTCATTTATAGGCTCCTTGCATCATGCATTTTCAACCTACCAGCCTCTTTGTCACATGGTGAAATTGAGATCTATACCGGTTGTCCGTTCCATACGTAAAGTACCCGGGCCAGGATATGGGTGTCATCCACCCGGATGTCTTCGGGGTCGTGGTGCTTGTTGTCCGATATCATCTTGAAGCGGTCCCTGCCTTTCTTCTGCAATCGCTTCACGTACAGCATCTCGTCGTGGGAGAAGAGGTAGATGCCATCACCCGTGAACTCCCGGATCGTGATGTCGACGAGCAACGGGTCCCGATCCTTGATCGTCGGCGCCATCGACTGACCCCACCCGGTGATCATCTTGAGGTGGAAGTGCTCTTTGAAGGTAACGCCCAGGTCACGCAAGTGCTTGGGGCTGACCCGTATGTCCTGGAGCATTTCCGGGTATTCGTGCGGGATCTGCCCGCCACCCATCGCTGCGCGCACGTCGTAGTGCGCGATCCAAACCTCATCGCCAACCTGGCCAGGGCGAGAGAAGTCGACATGGATAACGTTTCCTGAGTCGCTTTGCTCTGCAGCAGCCAGCAACCTGGCGCGAGCGTCTTCTGAAAGGCTCTTGCCTTTCGACGCCAACATTTG
This sequence comes from Pseudomonas sp. DW-iso17, assembly GCF_058725345.1. NCBI lineage: Bacteria > Pseudomonadati > Pseudomonadota > Gammaproteobacteria > Pseudomonadales > Pseudomonadaceae > Pseudomonas > Pseudomonas sp. DW-iso17. Next base: position 97,877 of record NZ_JBZXEA010000003.1, read on the forward strand.
ACGAACCATGTCTGCCGCAGATGAGGCCAGCGAGCGTCCGTCATTACTATCTTGAATGGCAGAGTCTTCGTTGGTGACTTCGAGGTTTTCGTAGGAGAAGCCTGGGCGTAGCCCCCAGTGCTCAGGCCCGACGACGTCGGAGAAATAGGCGATCACGTCCATCAGCTTTGACTTGTCGATCCTGCCGTTTTTCACCCAGCCCTGTATCGACGGAGGCTTCACGGAGAAGTCGTCTGCGAGGTTCTTTTTCGATACGCCCTTGGCGATCCGCGCGGCCTCAATGGCGGCGCCTAATTCTGGTCCGGTAAGCATTGCCTAATTAAGCCTATTGTGCTGTTGGTTAGGCAATGGCTTGTCTAAGATAAGGTAATGCCTTATATTCACGCTAAATCTCCAGGAGAGAACTCATGAAATCAGCAGAAGCAGCCAAAGAAGCCTCTCGCTTGCTGGGCAGCCAGGTGGAAATGGCGCGCCTGCTGCAGGTCACTGCGCCCACTGTTAACCAATGGTGCTCGGGCGAGCGCCCGGTGCCCGCCAAGCGCGCAGTTCAAATCGAAGCGCTGACTCAAGGGGCCGTGAATCGTACCGACCTTTGCCCATCGTTTCCGTGGGGGCAGATCGCCTATGCCGCCTCTCACTCACTTTCCGCCGCTTAACCCTTTTGAACAACCAAGGAGCCTCACCAATGGCATATGACGACACCCGCCACCTGAAAGACCGGGAGATCAAGTCCCGCTATGACGATGAAACCTACGAAGCGTTAAAGGCTGTTGCCCGCCTGCACAAGCTACAGCTGGCCGTGTTCGTGCGCATGTGCGTCGAGGAGAAGTTGGAAAGCATCGTTGAACCGAATGCTACCGGTAAACACATGCAGGCCTGAAGGCCCTGAAGGAGGCTATGTGCCTGAAACCACGATCTGCCACGGGATCGATGGGCGCCTCTACGAAAAGCTTGAACGACTGGCGAAAGCTGAAGGGATGACCCCCGACGAGTACGCCGCAAAGCTTGGAGCGGAGCGTTTTTTCGAGAAGACCAGGCCAAGAGGCGCCGGAAAGATCCGGCATCTGCCAACAACAAGGCGAGAACCGCCGAAGCCCGGAATAGGGCCTGAAAAAGGAGGGCCTGATGAAGACCTCAACCAATAAACCCAAATCGCAGGCACAAAAAAGCCGGGGCGCAATCCCGGCTTCTTTAACTGCATACAGCAAAATCATCTGTGAGGCCGATTATGCATACCTCTAACCCTGATGTACAGGCCCTCAATAATCCCGCGCCACGTTTTCTGCAATCGCAAAACGTGGCGCGGACAATGTCATCCGTAGATCTGCGCGACCTTGTAAACGATGCCCGCACCCGTGCAGGCGAGTCAAAGGTCAGAAACGATCAGTTCATTATTCGCGTAGAGGACGAGTTATCCGGCGAGCTGGGGGTATGCAGTTTTATTGCACACCCCCAAAGCGGGGTAATGATGGCCTCGTACGACCTGACCCTGGACCAATGCACCCTGGTGGGAATGCGTGAATCCAAGGCTGTTCGCCGAACGGTCCTGCAAAAGATCAAAGATCTGGAGGGGCCTAAGCAGCTCTCGACCATCGAAATCCTGCAGATCGCCATGGAGTCTGAAAAGGCCCGCTTGATGCTTACCGCCCAGGTTGAGCAGCAGGCCACGAAGATCCATTCCCTGGAGAACCTGTTCAAGGAAGGCATGACCCACACGCAATTCTGCAAGGGCCTCAATGGGGTCAACGTCATGCAGGTGGGTAAGTACCTGGAAGCTCGCAGCTGGCTCTACAACGAGAGCAAGTCCGGCCTGCGTCACCGTGTGGGTTCGTACGCCCGCGACAAGTACATGACCGAACACCAGGTGGAAGTCACCCCGCACGGCAAAGAACCTTTCATCTCCTACACGCCCATCCTGCTGAAGAAGGGCGCCGCACGCCTGTACGACCTGTACCTGGCCGGAGAGCTGCCCATGAAGAAGACCTGGGACGGCCTGTTCACCCACGACAAGGCTATGCGGGGTGCAGCGTGAGTATGGAGTTGATGGTAAAGGCCATGAAGACCAAGGTCGGAAACCCGCTGCGCAAGCTGGTACTGATCAAGCTGGCCGACAACGCTAACGACGTGGGCGAGTGCTGGCCGTCCTACCAGCACATTGCAGATCAATGCGAGATCGACCGCAGCACTGTTCGCCGCCATATCAAGCACTTGGAAGAGCAGCGTCTGCTTAAAATTGAGAACCGCGATGGCCCGAAAGGCAACTCGTCGAACCTCTATTTGCTGACCCTTGGGGGTGTGGGCACAGAAAGCACCCCTGTAGGCCCAAAAAGCACAGGTGTAGGCACACCGCCTACACCCCCTGTAGGCCCAGAAAGCACCAGAACCAGTCACTCTTTTGAACCAGTCATTGAACCAGTAGAGCAGCCGGTCGCTAAAGCTCCCTCGCGCACAAAGGCAAAGGCTGTGAAGTTCGATCCGCTGACTGCCAAGCCCTGCAACGTGAGCGACTCGGCATGGGCTGACTGGTGCCAGCACCGCAAGGAGATCCGCAAGTCGCTGACAGCCACCACCTGCGCCAAGCAAGCCAAGACCCTGGCAGGGCACCACGACGCCGACGCCGTGATCAACCAGTCCATCAGCAATGGCTGGACCGGTCTGTTCCCGGACAAGGTTGTGGCAGGCGGCAGGACTGTCGGCAACGGCCCGGACTTCTACGATCAGTCGTGGCGCACCGATACGAGTGATGACCTATGAAGAACGTCACTCAGATGATCCCTGGTGCTGCGCGGGCCCTGGCCACCGCCGCCCCTTATCAGGCCCCGGCGCAGACCGGAACCCAGCTGGGCGTTGTGGATGACGCCACCGGTGAAGTGGTCGAGCGCCTTTTTCGGCAGTTGCAGGCCATCTTCCCGGCGCACAAGCAGGCATGGCCAGACGACAAGGCCAAGGCCGCCGCGATGCGCAACTGGACCATGGGATTCATGGCCGCGGGCATCCGCACGCTGGAGCAGATCCGTTATGGAATCGAGCAGTGCCGCAAAAGCGGCTCACCGTTCGCCCCAAGCGTCGGCCAGTTCATAGGCTGGTGCACGCCTGGACCAGAGGCGTTCGGCTTGCCAGCGAGCGCTGACGCATGGGTGGAGGCATTGATGGGCGCCTACAGCCACGAAGGTGTGCGTGTCGCGGCCAACGAGACCGGAATATTCGACCTGCGCACCGCCAAGCAGGAAGACAAGGGCCTACGTCAGCGCTTCGAGCACAACTACGCCGTGGTGATCCGCCGCGCCCAGGAAGGCCAGCCGCTGGACGGGAAGATCCTCACCGGAATCGGCCACGACAGCCAGAAAACGGAATTCGAACTCGCCAACGAGCTGGCCGACCAGCAGGTGCAGGCAAAAATACTTCAGCAAGGCATCCCGGCCGACGGCAAGTCCGCCCGCGAGCTGCTGCTGGCAAAAATGAACATTAAGCGCGATGCACAGCGCTGCAAGGAGGGCTTCTGATGAAGGCATATCGACCCTTATGGTCAGCCGTGCAAGGCGCGGGCTACGCAATTCTGTTCTTGGCCTTTTGCGCGTTGTTCGCATACCTGCTCGCGCCACCTCCATCGCTCGCAAACATCTGCGCGAAAACCAATGAGCGTGGTTCATCCGTCTGGGTGGCCTGTGTCGACCGAATGATTCAGGAGCAACGGCCATGACTATCGACAAGCAACAACTGCAAAAACTGCTCTGGGCCGAAGCCGCGTCATACCGGGCCGACTGCGCCGGCTGGAAGCGCAACACCGAGGAGTTGGACGAGTTCCTGGGCGAGAAGACCGTGGGGGAGGTGGCGCTGGAGCTGCTGGCTGAGAACGAGACGCTGCGCGCAAAATTGGAGTGCCCCGATCCGATCCTGATCCAGAGCTTAGACAGCGCCATTGCCGATTACGAGCAGCTTGAAAAGAATGCAACGCGGTATCAGTGGTTGCGCGAGGCTCGTCGCGGCTACATCGAGGTCGTGGAGTGGATCGGCCCGCACGCGACAGGCATGACCGGCGAAGACTTGGACGCACTGCTAGACGCCGCCATGGGCAAGGGAGAGCAGTCATGAAACCGATCATCACTCGCCAAATGCAACCATGCCCGTACAGCTGCGTGTCGACCTGCCTGGCAATGATAGTTGGGCGCCCGGCACAGGAAGTCATCGGGCAGATGCACCAGCCTTACCGGGATGGTGATCTGACCCTGCGGCAAATGCTGGAGCGCCTGGACGTTGAATACACGGCGTTCTTCAGTCTGGACTGCCCGCCGCTGGCAGATGAGGGTGTTTATCTGTGCACGTCACCTTCGCTCAACATCGAAGGCGGTAACCACCAGATCCTGATCGAGGTCACCGACGAGGGCTACTTCGTCCTTGATCCGGTTCAAGGGCGCGAGGATCGCAAGTATTACGTGGCGCGCGGGAAGGGCGATGGCATTTCGCTGGCGGTCGACCTTGGCGGGTTTGTCGTAGACGCCTTCATCTCGCGTGACCATCTTTTGGCCAAGCGGGCGGGCGCGACTTTGGCGGAGGCTGCAGCATGACCAGTCTCCAGATCCGCAACGAGTCAGACCGCAACAAAGCCATGGGCTACATCGCCGGCCTGGACCTGGCCAAGCCCAAGAAGCTGGCCATCACCGAAGTGGACCGCAGCGGGGAGCAGAACAAGTTGCTCCATAAGCTGCTGAGCCAAATCGCAGAGCAGGTTTCCTGGCACGGGCAGAAACTCACCATCGACGTATGGAAGCGACTGTGCACGGCGGCATGGCTCAGAGAAGCTGGGCATTCGCCGATGTTGGTTCCGGCTTTGGATGGGCACGGGATTGACATGATTTTTGAGCATACCTCCAAGCTCAGCGTTGCGCAGTGCGCGAGCCTCATCACTTGGATTGAAGCATTTGGCAGCCAAGAGGGCGTTCGCTGGGCGGCCCAGGATCACTACGGGGGGCGCTACTGATGAAGCTCAAGCCTATGCCCGACCACTCGTACTTGGTCAATCAAATCCATTACTCACAAGAAACCGGGGTTTTCACCTGGAAGGTTCGCAGGAAAGGGCGATATCAAGACGAGTCGGTAGGCTCTTTGCAGAAGAATGGTTACCTGCTCATAACCATCGACGGTGTTCGCTATTTTGCGCATCGCCTCGCGTGGTACTGGGTAACTGGCGAAGACCCTGCTTGCGGTATTGATCATCGCGACGGAGCTGGTACCAATAACCGATTTAGCAATCTTCGTCCGGGTGATCAGTTGCTTAACGTGCAAAATCAGCGCCGCCCGCGATCCGATAACTCATCCGGGTATTTGGGTGTTTCGCCTCTTGGCAAAAGATTCTCTGCGCAGATCCATCACTTAGGGAAAAAGCATCACCTTGGGGTTTTCGACACTGCAATAGCCGCCCATGACGCTTACGTGACAGAGAAGCGAAGGATTCATGCGGGGTGCACGTTATGACCATCGAGCGGAAGCCGGCCAAGCCGAAGAAGTGCCGAGTTGCTGCGTGCGGGGCCTCATTCGTGCCTTCGCGGATGGGCCAGGCGGTGTGCAGTCCAGCCTGCGCGCTCATCGACGGGCCGAGGCATGCGCCAAAGGCACGCAAGGCCCTGGCCGACATTGAGCGCAAGGACATCAAGGTCCGCAAGGAGAAGCTGAAGACCCGTGGCGACCACATGCGCGAGGCCCAGCAGGCATTCAACGCGTACATCCGTGCACGCGACCAGGCCGCCGGCCACCTGTGCATCTCCAGCGGCAAGCCATTGGACTGGAGCGGCAATGCGGTAGATGCAGGGCATTACCGCAGCGTCGGCTCCGCACCTCACCTGCGCTTCGATGAGCGCAACTGCCACGCACAGAGCAAGCAGGACAACCGGTTCCTATCCGGCAATGCCGTGGATTACCGGATAGGCCTGATCGCGCGCATTGGCCAGGAGGCCGTCGACGCGCTGGAGGCTGATCAGGCGCCGCGCAAGTACTCCCTCGAGCAGATCAAGGGCATCAAGGCCTACTACCGGGCAAAGACAAGAGAACTGAAAAAAGGGGAAGCCGCATGAAGCTGATCAACGCAAGACAGGTATGGACCGAAGCACAACACGAATCGAACGCGTCGATCAGCGCTGTGGCCATCGACAAAGCGCAATCGGCACCGATCAAGAAGGGGCAGCGCATGCGCCGAGCCGAGGCTGTGTTCGCTGCGCTGGGGGAAGACAAGGAAGAGCGCATCCAAGTTGTGCGGCAAAAGATCAGTATCAGCGAGACGCGCGGAACACCGATTGGCCGCTCCACCGCCCGCGCCGCCCACCTGGCCACCATCGGTAAGGTGTTGCGCGCCATCGACACACTGCCGTTCCAGGTGCAACAGTTTGGCCACTATCTCTACCACCCGGCAATGAATATGCGGCACCTGCTGAATGCGGTACTGCTGATCACCGCCAAGGCCGCGCTTCCAGACCTGACATCGGCGAAGCGAGTGAAGGCGCAGTACCTGGTGACCCTGGCCCTGCAATCGTACAAGGGTGAGGTCGCCGGATCGGCAGAGTGGGGGCCGGCCCGAGTTGCCGCTGAGATGCTGACATTCTTCGGCGTCACCATCGACCCGAAGAACTGGACGCGCGACTGGCTCGACCTGTGGGAATCCCTGAAAGAAGTGATAAAGGAAGTGGATATTCAGGCTCAACAACCTCTATGGCAGGTGATCCACTCGGAAAAAGATCAAGAGGCGGCATAATCATATTGACATGACGGGGTTTTAAGCGTACTTTTCCCATAGTGCACAAGTAACGCGAAACGCACACGAAACCCTGAACCCGGCCACCGCGCCGGGTTTTTTATTGCTTAAGTTTCCCCAAACCCTCAGAGCCTCTGACTTGTCACGCTGATGAGGGACCTATTCAGGGCCTCGACATTGATCGGGGGCTTCTAGTTTTCGGCTCCACCACACCCATTGCTCCGAGCTGGGAGTGCTGTGAGAGCCGATTCAATTCCCAAACATGCCCCACGGAGTCGAGCGCATGGAGTATCTACAGCGCCTGCTCGACAAGATCGACAGGTTCGAATTGTTGATTGCGGGCCTGATTGGGGCCGTTGTTGCGAGCTGGTGGCACAAGGATGACTTGTCCGACTGGCGTGCTTGGATGGTGTTCTTGGTCACCGGGGTTGCGTGCTCTCTGTACCTGACGAGCATGGTCAGCGCCTACCTGAATGTCACTGAGCCGAAGATCGTCGCCGGGATTGGTTTTCTCCTGGGCACGTTCGGTGGTTCGCTCCTGGCAGCAATCAACCGAGCCATCAAAGCCGCTGACCTCTGGGCGCTTATTCGCCAGCGGTTCGGGGGAGGCAATCCACCATGAATCTTGAACTGATCAACTCCATCGCCTGCGGCCTCATCGCCTTCTGGGCAGCCTGGTGCGTACTGAGCGGGAAGGTGAGGGACGGCATCCTCGGGAAGCTGATCTACACCACGATCGCCATCACGGGGTTTGTTGTGTCGATGCGTAGCCAGAACATCTTCTTCGGCCCGACCACTGCTGGCCTGACGCTGCATGTCGCCCTGGCCATGGCCGGCGCCCGCCATATCTTCATGGTCACCTACTGGCAGACCGTGAAGGCCTGGCTGTGCAAGACGCTGAACTGCGAGCAGTGCATGGGTTGCCCGAAGGCGCCAGAAAGCATCGACCAGCCAAAGCAGTAATTCGCGCCACGTTTTCGAATGCGCAAAATCGTGGCGCGAGACAGGAGTAGGGCATGACCGTCAAGGTTCTTGAGTTCAAGCGGGAAGACTGGCGCGATGCCGCCAAGACCTTGCGCAAGATTGCCGACGACCTCGACGCAGGTGAGCACCCCGAATGCACCGTAGGCGCTTTGACGCTGATCGGTGCGAAGGGAGAGGTGACCGTGTTCGGTCTCGGGCCCAAGTGCGATGACCTTCAATGCCTGGGTGCCATGCGCCTGGGCGAGCAGAAGCTGATTGATGTGCTGCTGGACAGCCAAGACTAAGGATTCCGCATGACAACCAAGCAACCCGACTGGGAGCGCATTGAACAGCTCTTCCGGGCTGGCTTGCTCTCAGTGCGTGAGATCGCCGCTGCCTGCGGCGTCTCCCATACAGCGATCAACAAGCGGTCGAAGGCTGAAGGCTGGGATCGTGACCTGAATGCCAAGATAAAGGCCAAAGCCGATTCACTGGTTTCCAAACGAGAGGTTTCCACAAAGGTTTCCACGGAAACACTGGCAACCGAGCGTGGAATCGTAGAAGCAAATGCTGAGGTCATTGCTGACATCAGGATGGCCCACCGAGGCGATATCTCTCGCGGCAGGCGGCTCACCAACAAGCTGCTGGATGAGTTGGAAGGGCTGACCGACAACCGGCACTTGTTCGAAGAGCTGGGCGAACTGATGCGCGACCCAGACGACAATGGTTTCGACAAACGTAACGACCTATACGGCAAGGTGATAAGCCTGCCGGGCCGCTCCAAGACGATGAAGGAAATGGCCGAAACTCTGAAGACTTTGGTTGCTCTGGAGCGCCAAGCCTACGACCTCGACACCAAATCCGGCGGCACTGATGCCGACGAGCTGTCCAAGCTGATGGACGATCTATCGAAGGACGCCTGACCATGAAGCCCGAGCACATGAAGCTGCTGCGGGACAAGTTCTGGCGACTGAACAACCTGTACTTCATCACGGACAAGCAGGGCAAGAAGGTCCGCTTCCGGATGACGGACGAGCAGATCGAGTATTTCCAGGGGATGCACACGCGGAACCTGATCCTTAAGGCTCGGCAGCTTGGCTTCACCACCGAGTGCTGCATCATTCAGCTCGATGCCGCGCTGTTCGAGTCTGCCAAGTGCGCACTGATCGCCCACACCCTGAACGACGCCAAGCGCTTGTTCCGGGAGAAGGTGAAGTACGCTTACGACAACCTGCCGAAAGAGATCCGCGCCGCGAACCCTGCGAGTAATGACGCAGCCGGTGAACTGGTATTCAGCAAGGGCGGATCGCTCTACGTCAGTACTTCATTCCGGGGCGGCACGCTGCGTTACCTGCACGTGTCCGAGTTCGGGAAGATCTGCGCCAAGTTCCCACACAAGGCCCGCGAAATCGTCACTGGCGCCTTCGAGGCCGTGGCTACTGACTGCTTTGTCACCATCGAATCAACAGCGGAAGGCAGGGCCGGCTACTTCTTCGACTACTCGCAGAGCGCTGAGAAGCAGCAACTATCCGGCGTGGCCCTGGGCCTGCTGGACTGGAAGTTCTTCTTCTTCAGCTGGTGGAACAACAAGGCTTACTGGCTCGACCCTGCTACAGCGATCATCCCTGATCGCCTGACCGCTTACTTCGATGAGTTGGCAGCCAAGCACGGGATCGCCGTCAACCCAGGTCAGCGCGCCTGGTACGCAGCCAAAGAGAAGACCCTCGGCGACGATATGAAGCGGGAATACCCGTCGATCCCCGCCGAAGCCTTCCAGCAATCTATCGAGGGCGCCTACTACGCCAGGCAGTTCGCCAAGCTGTACGGCGATCAGCGAATTGGCGTGTTACCGGACAATAGCCACCTACCAGTGATCACCATTTGGGATATCGGCGTCAGCGACTCGACAGCCATTTGGTTCGTTAGGCAGGTTGGCGAGCAGTACCACGTTATCGACTACTACGGAAACTCAGGAGAAGGCCTGCGGCACTACATGAAGGTGCTGAAGGATAAGGGTTACACCTATTCCGAGCACTGGGGCCCGCACGATATCGAGAACCGCGAGTTCGGTAGTGATGCCAAGACGCGCAAGGACATAGCGCGCGAGGGTTACGAAATCGATGGCCAGATATACCGCATGACTTTCCAAGTCGTGCCGAAGATTGGCGTTGACGACGGAATCGAGCAGGCAAGGGAGATCCTGGCGCGCTGTGCCTTCGATGAAGCCAAGTGCGAAGAAGGCATCACCTGTCTGGAGAACTACCGAAAAGAATGGGACGACAAAAAGGGCTGCTGGAAGGATAAGCCGCTCCATGACTGGTCATCCCACGCGGCGGATGCATTCCGGTACTTCGCTGTCGCCAAGAGCGCCCGGAAGCCGGTCAAATCAATCAAAATGGGATTCGCACGCTAATGGCAGACGTCACCTATACCCGCCCGGAGTACGACGCGGCACAGTCCCGTTGGCGGCTGGTGCGCGACGTGTGCAAGGGCTCCGAGACCGTGAAGGCCCGAGGAGATCACTACCTACCTCGGCCGAATGCGCAGGACACGAGCGACGACAACAAGGCCAGGTTCAACACCTACCTGATGAGAGCCGTGTTCTACAACGCTACTGGCCGTACCAAGAACAGTCTCGTCGGAGCAGTGTTTCGCACCTGGCCAACCTTGACAGCGCCCGCGGCGCTTGAATACGTCGCAAAGGACGTCGATGGTCAGGGCATCAGTATTTACCAGCAGTCGCAATCAGTCATCGGGCACATCCTCGAAGTCGGCCGACATGGGCTACTTGTTGATTACCCAAGCGTTGAGCCTGGTTCAACCAGCAAAGCAGACAGCGCTGCGCTGGGTATCCGCCCAACCATCGCCAGCTACAACGCCGAATGCATCGTCAACTGGAAGACTCGCAAGGTCGGCGGTCAGTACCTGCTGAGTTTGGTAGTGCTGAAGGAAGTGGTCGATAAGGACACCGATGATGGTTTCGGCGTCGAGAGCAAAGATCAATATCGCGTGCTGCGCCTGAATGACTCTGGCCTATACGAGCAAGAGCTGTGGACCACTGATGGTGGTCAGTGGGCGGCTACTGAGGCTCGGACGCCCCTGGACGGGCAGGGGAAGCCCTGGCGGATCATCCCGTTCATGTTCGTGGGCAGTGAGAACAACGATTCTTCAATTGATGACTCCCCGCTGTACGACATGGCCGAGATCAACATCGGCCATTACCACAATAGTGCGGACTACGAGGATTCAGTTTGGTTCTCGGGCCAGCCTCAGTTCTGGATTGCCGGTCTCGATGAGGCATGGCGCGATCATTTGGAACAAAACGGCATCTATGTCGGCTCGCGTGCACCGCTTACGCTGCCGGCGAACGGTTCCTGCGGGTTTGCACAGCCTGAGCCAAACACCCTCGTTAAGGAGGCCATGGACGGCAAGAAAGAGGACATGGTCTCGCTCGGCGCCCGGCTGATTGAGCGCGGTAGCGCGGTGAAGACCGCAACCCAGGCTGACAACGACAGCGCGGCAGAGCACAGCATCCTGTCGCTGGCCGTGAGCAACGTCAGCGAGGCATACAGCCAGTGCCTGATGTGGATGTGCGCGTTCGAGAACGTCGCCGGCGAAGCGCTGCTGAAGCTGAATCAGGACTTCACGCAAGTGAGCCTCGACGCGGCAATCATGGCCAGCCTGTTCAATGCAGTGCAGGCCGGGCGCGTGCCGGAGTCTGACTTCTGGCAGTACCTGCGCGATCGCGGCGTGATCGATCCAGAGAAGACCGACGACGACATTCGCGGCGAGCTCGAAGCGAATCCAGTAGGCCTTGGCCTGGACGATGAGGACAAACTAAATGGCGGCAAACCAAGCGATCCTTGATGCCACCATTCGGCACGCTGTCTTCCTCGAAAGGCTGAAGGCGGGGGAGGTGAAGAAGTTCACCCCCTTCCTCAAGGAGATCGACCGCTCGCTGCGTGAGCGACTGACGAAGTCCGATCTGACCGGTTTCAGTCGCAAGCGCATGGAGAAGCTGCTCGATGAGGTGGATAGCCTGCTGCTGGGCATCTTCACCCGCTTCACCGATCAGTTGACCTTGGACTTGATCGACCTGGCCAACTACGAAGCACAGTTCGAGGCAACGAGCCTGACGAAAGCGGTACCGGCCGGCATCAGCCTTGAGGCTGCGATTCCCTCTGTCACGGCGATTCGCTCGGCAGTGATGAACAACCCGCTCAGCATCCGAGAGGGCGGCAAGCTGCTCAAGCCGTTCATCAAGGATTGGACGACAGCCGAGCGCGAGCGTGTCACCGGAGCAATCCGGCAAGGATTCTTCGAAGGGCAGACAAACTTCCAGATCCTGCAGAACATTCGAGGCACGAAGGCAGCAGGCTACGCCGACGGCATTCTGGCTATCACTGACCGCAACGCCTCAACGGTGGTGCGCACTGCAATCCAGCACGTTGCCAGCCAGGCGCGCATGGAGACGGCCAAGGCCAACACCGACGTGGTGACCGAGATTCAACTGGTAGCCACGCTAGACAGCAAGACCAGTCAGGTGTGCCGAACCCTGGACAAGCGCCGCTTCCCGGTGGACTCGGGCCCAAGGCCACCGTTCCACCCGAACTGCCGAACCACCTTCGTACTGCTGACGCGTCTGAGCGATATGTTCGCAAAGGGGGCGACAAGGGCCTCAGTAGGGGCAAGCGGCGCCGGCCAGGTCAGTGCTGACCTCGACTATTACCACTGGCTCAAGCAGCAGCCAGCCGCTTTCCAGGACAAGGCGATCGGCAAGGCCCGCGGCGCGCTGTTCCGCAATGGCGGCCTCAGCGTCAAGCGATTCTCTGAGCTCCAGCTAGACCGCAACTTCGAACCACTGACGCTCGTTGAGATGAAGGCCTTGGAACCTTTGGCCTTCGAGCGCGCAGGCATCTGATCCGCAGGCCGAGCCTGCAAACCAGTCCCAGGGGGACAGCATGAAATACCTGATCGACAAAGCAGCATATGACGCGCTGGAGCCATCCTTGCAAGTGTTTTACAAGGCCCAGGGCGAAGACTACGTATTGGCGGTAGAAGGTTTGCCCGCGCCCGAGGACACCGCCGGCCTGAAAGCCAAAGTGGAAGAACTGCTGCGGGAGAAGAAGGACGAAAAGACCCGGCGCGAACAGGCTGAGCAGTCGGCCAGGCTGGCAGCTGAAGAAGCAGCCCGCAAGAACGGTGACACCGAAGCGCTCGACCGTAGCTGGAACGAGAAGCACACCGCCGCCCTGGCTGAAAAAGAAGGGGCTCTGACCTCTCTGCAGGCCCAGGTGCACGCGCTGACGGTAGGTGCCACCGCTGCCCGTGTCGCTGGTGAGCTGGCCGTCCAGGGTTCCGCTGCAGTGCTTCAACAAATCATTGAGCCTCGCCTCTCCATGGAGTTGCGCGAAGGCAAGCCCACCGTCGTGGTGCTGGACGCTGAGCGCCGGCCTACCGCTCTGACGGTAGAAGAGTTCAAGACGCAGCTGTTCAACGATGCCGCCCTGGCGCCGTTGATCGCTTCAAGCAGGGCTTCTGGCGGCGGGGCTGCCGGTGGCAAAGGCGGCGGGGCCGCAAAACCGTGGAACCAATTGACCGGCATGGAGCGCGTAGAGCTTCGCCGAACCAACCCCGCCGAGCACGCGCGCCTGAAGGCCGCAGCTGAGGCTCAGTAAAAGGATATTCTGCAATGCCAACCATTCTTTCCGATGTCATCTTCCGCGACGAACTGCGGGACTACATCACCGTCAACAGCGTTGAGCGCACTGCGTTCTTCGAGTCGGGAATCCTGACCACCAACAGCGACATGAGCACGCTGCTGGCCAGCCCATCCAACACCTTCACCATTCCATGGTGGGTTGACCTGGACGCGTCCATCGAGTCGAACTACTCGAACGACGTGTACACCGATATCGCGGTACCGCTGTCCGTGCATACCGCCAGCATGCAGGCGCGCGCTGCGTACCTCAACGAAGGCTGGAACTGCATGAATCTGGTGAAGAACATCACCAAGCAGGATCCGCTGGAGTTTGTTGCTGGTCGCTTGCTCAGCTACTGGCGCAAAGTGGCTCAGCGTCGTGCGATCGCCACCACCATCGGTATCTACAACGACAACGTGGCTGCCAACGACGGCGACATGGTCGTGGATGCTGGCGGCACCATTAGCGCAGCGGCAATCATCCGTGCCAAGGCGACCATGGGTGACTACAGCGGTCAGCTGGGCGGCCTGAGCGTCATCGCGATGCACTCCGCCGTTCAAACTGAGCTGCAGATCCTCAACCTGATCGATTTCACCCCGATCGCTGACCAGATTCCAGAATTCGGTCGCTTCCAGGGTATGCGCGTCGTTGTTGATGACAGCATGCCGGTGATCGCTGGCACGCCGAACAAATACCTGTCTGTGATCTTTGGCCCGGGCGCCCTCGGTTTCGCCGAGCAGCAGCCAGAAGGCGAAGACGGCCTGGAATACGAGCGTGCGCCGGATCGCGGCAACGGCGGCGGCACGGAGACCTTGTGGACTCGCCGCAACTTCGTTGTGCACCCACTTGGCTACTCGTTCCTGAGTGCGACCATCACCGGCACTCCGACCACCAGTCGCCCGATCTCGGCGAACTGGGCCGATCTGGCGCTGGCCACCAACTGGGAGCGCAAATTCGACCGCAAGCAGGTTCCGCTGGCTTTCATCACTTCCACCGTAGCAGCCTAATCAATAGCCGGCCCTGCGGGGCTGGCAACATTGAAGGAGAGTCATCATGGCAGTAGAAAAAGACAAGCACATCGATCCCAACGTCAAGGCGCGCTGGGGGTTTGGCGGTACCGCTGATAACATTACTGTCGGTCCTGAATCGGTCGGTGAAACAGGTGGCGTCGACAGTGTGCGCACCGAATCTGATGAGCCAGCCGCTCGCAAAAACGGCGGCGGCGCTGACAAGAAATCCACCACCAAGGAATAACCCATGCTCATCATCGAGGACGGCACCGGCAAGCCGGACGCAGACAGCTACTCGACCGCAGCGGAACTGGTCAGCTATGCCGCAAGGTACGGTGTGACCATTCCAGCGGAGCCGGTAGCACAGGAAGCGCTGCTGCGCCGGGCCGCCTTGGCGATGGATGGCATGAACTGGAAAGGATGCCGGGCCAACCATGACCAGGCTCTAGCCTGGCCTCGCCGCGGCGTAAACATCGACGGTGAGAACAAGCCGTCAGATTACATTCCTGCACGTATCCAGTACGGGCAGATGGCCCTCGCGGGTGAGATCCACATTGACGACATCGACCCGATCGATAAGCGCAAAGGCGCCGTGACGCTCGAACGTGTCGAGGGTGCGGTGACTCGCGAATATGCCTCCATCAGCAACACCAGCGGCCGATTGCTGCCGGCAGCGCCTGACCGGCCGAGCCGCACACAATTCGCTGACTACCTTCAAAAGCGCGGGCTGTTCGCCATCCGCGCATAACAGCCGGAGCCACCATGGCCTTCTACGACGAAATGGCCGCGTTGGCTCTCGAATTGATCGCTGAGTTCGGCCAACCAGTAACGTTACGGGACATCCAGGCCGCCGAGTACGACCCCGATAACCCGGCCGGCGGTGATGTGATCATCGAGCAAACCGCCCAAGGCATCCTGCTCGACTTCACTGGCCTCGAATTCCAGAACGACACCCTGATCGTGCGCGGCGACAAGAAGCTAAAGGTCGCGGCGCTGGGCATGGCATGGAAGCCAAAGCCGCTGATAAAGGCTGACGTGCAGGGAAAGACGTGGACGGTGATCAACTTCAAGGAGATCAACCCGGCCGGCACGCCGATCCTGTATGAGTTGCAGGTGCGCTCATGAAAAAGTACGCAGGTCAGCAGGGCAGCTTCGGATTACAACTGGCCGAGTTTGCAGAACAGGCCAAGGAAGCGGTGGACGCCAGCCTTCGCGAGATCATCATCGAGGTCGGCAACTCGCTGATTCGGATGTCGCCGGTCGACACCGGCCGGTTCCGTGGCAACTGGCAGATGTCGATTGATGCTCCGCCGGCGGGTGCGCTCAGCACGCTTGATCCTACCGGGGCTGAAGCCACGGCGCGCATCGCAGGCGAGTCGATCCTGTTCCGGGCTGGGACCACGGCCTTCATCGTGAACAACCTGCCTTACGCCATCCCGCTCGAGTACGGCCACTCCGATCAGGCGCCGGGCGGCATGGTGCGCATCACCCAGGCGCGCTTTCAGCAGATCGTCGAAGAAGCCATCAGGAATAACCAGGTATGAGCCATAACATCATAGCGGCCGCTTTCGAGTCGCGCCTGTTGGCCTGGGCCAGGGCTCGAGCCAAGCCACTGAAGGTGGTGGTGGAGAACGAGACCTATACCCCGGCTTCCGGTGAGACGTACCTGCGGTTCTTCACTCTGCCGGCGGTAACCACCAGCAACACGCTCGGCGGCGACCACCACCTGTACGTAGGCGTGTTCCAGGTGAACATCGTTGCACCCTCCGGCAAGTACCGGACAGAGGCCAGCGGCATCGTGGATGAACTGGCCGCGCTGTTCCCGGTGAACCTGCGCATCCCGCGCGCCGGTCTGATCGCCATCGTGCTGACGCCAGTTGGCCCAGGCCCAGGCATTCCTGAAGGCTCCACCTACACCGTGCCGGCCTCGTTCCAATACCGAGCCGACACCAACTGAATTCGCCCGCTGGGCAAACCCAGAACCCGCCACTGAGCGGGTTTTGTCATTTCTGCAAAGAGGAAAATACACATGGGCTTTCGACTCCCCAACGGCGCGACCCTGCAAATCGCTTCGACCTACGGCCCGGCTATCCCGGTAACCGCGCTGAGCAACGCAAATCCAGCGGTAGCGAGCGCAGCGGCCCACGGCCTGACTGATGGCGACATCATCGCTGTGACCTCGGGCTGGACCCGCCTGAATGACCGCGCTGCACGCGTGGCCAACAGCCTGACCGGCACTTTCGCCCTGGAGAACATCAACACCACCAATCTCCAGCCATACCCGGCCGGCTCTGGCCTGGGTTCGGTACGCGAAGTAACCGGTTTCGTTGAGATATCGCAGATCACCGACGTGGCAACCACGGGCGGCGACCAGCAGTTCCTGACCTTCGGCTTCTTGGCTGACGATGACGACCGCCAGATCCCGACCACCAAGAACCCGATCAGCATGTCGTTCACCGTAGCGGATGACCCGGCCCTGCCGTACGTGCCGGTGGTTGAGGGCGCCGACGAGGATAAAGTGACCCGTGTACTGCGCCTGAACCTACCGAACGGCGACAGCATCCTCTACAACGCCTACGTGACCATCACGTCGACCCCGGCCCTGTCCCGCAACAACCTGATGACCCGCGTCATCACTCTGTCGCTGGCTGGCCGCCCAACCCGCTACTCCGCAGTGGCGGTGTAACCGATGGCCAAGATCAAGATCGCACCAAACCCAACGTTCAAGGCCAAGGTGCAGATCCCCCGCGTGGGCGGTGAAGCAGTGGCCGTGGACTTCGAGTTCAAGTACTTGGACCGCATTGCGCTCTCGGCGCTCTTCGACCGCTGGAACACCGCGCGCGACGCGCACGCAACCAAGGTGCAAGACGAAGGCATGTCCTGGCAGGACGCCACGGCCTCCGAGATCGCGCTGCAGGTGAATCAGCTCAAGGACATCGTCAGCGGCTGGGGCTTCGACGAGAAGCTGTCCGACGAGTCCATGACTGCACTGGTAACCACCTGCGTAGGTGCGCCCAAGGCAGTGCTTGAGGCGTATCAGGCAGCCTACCAGCCGGCCCGCCTGGGAAACTGACCGGCGTCGCCCGCATCCTGTACGAGCAGGGGCCATCAGAGGCTGACCTGGCGGCCTTCGGCATGACCAAGGCCGACATCCCCGATGAAGAGTTCGAGGTCTGGCCAGATAACTGGCCGGCCTTCCTACTGTTCGAGGCGATGTCCACGCAGTGGCGTGTGGGTATGGGCGGCGCCGTGGGCCTGGACTACAACGCCATCAAGCCGGTGGCCAGCATGATAGGCCTCAAGCGCGCAGAGCTGACGCAGGCTTTCCCTGACCTGCGGATGATGGAGGCAGAGGCACTGCTGGTGATGAGCGAGAGCAGGACGTAGACAACCAACATAACGCGGCATAGCCGCAGGAGGAATTATGGACGCCAAAGAACAAATCGAGAAAATCATCCTTTCGGACACTTTAATCCGATCCGTTAATTGGCATGCTGGCGTAAGCGGTTGGGAGCTTACGCCAGATGGCTCATTCCGTATCTACGGGCAACCGATCAAGCAAGGCCATTCTGCTTGAGCCAATCAATCACTTGAGACTGGTCGTTCACCAGAAAGCGGAGAGGGCGCTCATACGCTTCTTTCGCACTGCTGCCTTGCAGAGCTGAAGGAGCATCGTGGATAAACTTTTCGGCCAAAGCTGTCAATGCCTCGTTATTGAAATTCGGCGAAGACTTCAGAGCCATGGCAATGGCATTCATCGCCATGAAAAGCCCAAGCTCAGTTGGCGTCATTGCAACTTCGATATCTGATTCGCTGCTCAATTTGACCTCCAGGTCATAAACGCGCCGATATTGGCGCTATCCCAGTCCTTGGGCTTGCGGACGAAGGACTGGGAAATCCTTATTCGGCAGTCTTCATTCCGTCATATGGGAGAAGGGTAATGTCGACTTGCAATAGGTGCCCATTCTCACCCCTAACAATTTCCAGCGGCACTCCAGGCGAGAGCATCTGGGTAACTACCCACCCGCCGCTGAAGGTGTACTTCACTTCAACGGGGGTAGGGGCACCTCGGAAATTCATGGTAAGAGATTTTCCGACGGGGGTATTTTTTAGTGCCTCTTCAAGCTGCTGAGAAAGGTCCGCGTTACGCTTCATTTGGTTTCTCCGTAGATGAGGCCATACGCTACTACTGGCCGATGGTCGGGCGTTACTGGGGATTCGTACAGGCTGCTTTGGTGCTTCCCGTGGATGGTGGTAGATTGCCGCTATCTACAGGGAGCTGATTATGAAGCGTTTGGTGGTGATGGGGATGTTCGGATTGCTTCTGTCCGGGTGCGGCAATAGCGATATAAATGGCGCCAGGGAAGAGGTGAAACGCAACTTAAACGACTCGGCATCAGCTGAGTTCAGAGGGGAGAAGGTTTATCGCCTTCCCGACAATACGGTCGTATGTGGCGAAGTAAACGCCAAGAATAGCTATGGTGGATATGCAGGGTTCTCGAAGTACGTGGTCGAGGGGGTGGGAACCAGGCCGGTGGCCAAGTTCGGGGAAGCCATGCAAACGGACATAAGCATTACCTGCCAGTTTGCGGAAACGAATTCGAAGTTGAATAAATAGATCAATTGAACCCAATAGCCCGCTACTAAGCGGGTTTTTTTACGCCCGGAGAAAAGTATGACGTCGATTGCAGAACTCGGCATTAAGGTCGATTCGACGGATGCTGCGCAGGCGAGTTCTGAGCTCGACAAGCTCACGGCGGCAGGTGCAAGGGCAGAGAAAGCGGCTGATGGCGTAGCGCGCGGCGCTGACAAGGCGACTGCTTCGATGAAGAAGCAGAAGGATGAGCTATCAGACCTGCTGGGCGAGATTGACCCAACAGTAAAGGCCCTGGGCCGTCTCGACGACCTTGAAACGAAACTGGCCAAGCAAAAAAAGCTTGGCGCGCTGGATGCCTCAACGTTCAGCGAGTACCAGGGCAAGATCGACCAGTCGCGGGCTAACCTGGGCAGATTCGGCGACAGCCTTACTCGCACTGGAAACACGGCAAAGCAGACAGCTGCAGCGCTGCGAGGCGTTCCTGCTCAGTTCACTGACATTGCCGTCTCTCTCCAGGGTGGACAGGCTCCGCTGACGGTTCTGTTACAGCAGGGCGGCCAGCTGAAAGATATGTTCGGCGGGATTGCGCCGGCGGCGAAGGCGTTGGGCGGTTACGTTCTAGGGCTGGTAAACCCATTTACGCTGGCGGCTGCAGCGGTTGCCGCGTTGGGGCTAGCCTATTACAAGGGTAGTGAAGAGGCCGACGCCTACAATGAGGCGCTGATCCTCAGCGGCAATGTGGCTGGTACGAGTGCAAGTCAGCTCAGCGATATGGCGCGGCAGGTCAGCGCAACAGTGGGGACGACTGGCGCTGCAGCTGAGGTGCTGGCCAAGCTCGCCGGTAACGGAAAGATCGCCAGCGAAAGTTTCGGGCAGATCACCGAAGCCGCCCTGCAGATGGAGAAGGCTACAGGTCGGGCTATTGATGAGACGATCGCAGAGTTCGCGAAAATTGCGAAAGATCCTGTCGCCGCTGCAAAAGAACTCAATGATCAATATCACTTTCTAACAGCGTCGGTTTACTCGCAGATCGTTGCCCTTAAAGAGCAGGGCGACACAGTGGGTGCGGCTAAATTACTGACGGATACATACGCCAGTACGATTGAAACTCGCACCGGAGAGATTACGCAGAACCTGGGAATCATAGAGCGCGGCTGGAATGCGGTAAGGGACGCAGCAAAAGGCGCTCTGGACGCCACGAAGGAGATCGGACGTACTCAAACCCTGGAGCAGCAAGCCGAAGTAATACGCCAAAGGCTGAAAACTGGGCAGGGCCGTGGCGGCCGCGCTGCTGCCATGGGGATCGAGACGCGCGATACTGCGAAAGACACCAAGGATTTGGCGTTTCTTGACCTCCAGATAGAAGCAGAGAAGACGCGCACCAAATACCTTGGCGACCGGCAGAAGATCCAGGACAAGGGCATCGAGGCCGAGCAGGAGCTTGAGCGCATTCGTGTTGCGTCCTACAGCAACAAGCAGAAGCGCGACAAGGAAGAGGAAGCGTACCTGCGCAAGATCGCTGCTCTGCGTGAGGCGAACCCTGACAGCCCGCTGCTCGCCCAGAAGAACATTGATCGCGACCTGAAAAACATCCGCGACAAGTACAAGGACCCGAAAGGCGCGACCACAGCGGTCGACCTAACCTCGTTCAACGACTCGAAGAACCAGCTCAACGCTGTGCTCAGCTACTACAAGAGCGCCGACAAGGAGCTGGAAGCCGCGCAGAAGGCCGGGATCATCTCACAGGAGAGTTACACGGCTCAGCGCGTGGCATTGCTCCAGCAGCAGGCGTCCGAGGTCAAATCCTCCTATGAGGCCGAGATCGTGGCGCTTGAGGGTGCCAAGGGCAAGGCCGGCACGTCGGCTGCCCAACGCATCCAATTGGACCAGAAGATCGCCGACGCCAGGGCCAACATGGTCAAGGCTCAGCAGGAATCGGACAGCGAGCTGGCGGTGATCGCGACCAATGAGCAAGGCAGGCTGAAGAAGCAGGAACTGGCCATCAAGTCGTACACCGATGCGCTGGACCAGCAGAACGCAGCATTGCAGCGCGCCGGCAGCCGAGCGGCTCAAGGTGTCGGACAGAGCGACCGCCAGAACGCCATCAGCGGCGACCTGAATGGTATTTCGGACCGAGCCAATCAGCAGCGCCTGGACCTGGCCCGCGATAAGGCTGACGCATCCCGCAATATGAGCGCCGAGGAATACCAGGCCAAGCTTGAGGCGATCAATCGCAGCGAACGCGACCTGACGCAGACCACGCTCAGCAATTACGAGCAGATGTCCGTGGCCCAGAGCGATTGGCGTAATGGGGCCACTTCGGCGTTCAGCAACTACCTTGACTCGGCCCGTGATGTGGCCGGGCAAACCCGCAGCCTGTTCACCAACGCCTTCAGCTCTATGGAGGATGCGGTGGCCAGCTTCGCCACCAACGGCAAGTTCTCGTTCTCCGACTTCGCCAAGTCGATCATCGCCGACATGGCGCGTATCGCAACTCGGCAGGCGGCCTCCGGATTGCTGTCGAGCCTTGCCGGTAGCGCGCTTGGCGCGTACTTCGGTGGTGGTGCTGCGGCGGGTGCGGGTGCTGGCAGTTTCGGCTCCAGCATCGGCAGCGCTCTGGTAGAGGGCAGGGCGTCAGGTGGGCCTGTCGATCCGAACACGCTCTATGAGGTAAACGAAAAGGGGCCCGAGCTGTTCAATCAGGGTGGCCGGTCGTACCTCATGACGGGTGCTCAGGGTGGCAGCGTCACGCCTTTGATGACGGGTGGTGGATCTATTGCGGCGGCCTCTGGTGCCGGTGGCGGCGGAAACACCTACAACTTCCCCGTGTCGGTTTCCGTGCAAACAGGAGGTGACGGAGGCAATGCGACTCAGGAAGACACCTCGCAGGCCGGAAGGAATATCCAGCAGGTCACCAAGACCGAAGCCGAGGCTGCCATCGCACGCGGTGTTCAGCCTGGTGGGGCTATCTGGCGAGCTATCAACGGGAGGTAACCATGGCGATTGAAACATTCACCTGGCCCACCCAGAACGGGGAGGCGCCCGATATCACGTATCGGGTGCGCACCTCACAGTTCGGGGACGGCTACAAGCAAGAGGTCGGTGACGGGATCAACAATAAAGTCGATGCCTACCCGATCACCCACACAGGCAACACGGCCACAGCCCTGGCCATGATGGCGTTCTTCGACCGTCACAAGGGCGCCAAGGCCTTCCTGTGGACCACGCCACTTGGCCAGGTCGGCTTGTTCACCTGCAAGAACCCAACCCCTACGCCCATGGGCGGGGGCGTATTCAAAGTGACGGCGACGTTCGAGCGCGCCTTCCACCCGTAAAGGTCAATCCATGTCGCTGATCAACGCTATCCAGACTCTTGAGCCTGGGAATGAAGTCATGCTGTTCGAACTGGACGGCAGCGACTACGGCGCCGATGTTCTGCGCTTCCATGGCCACGCTATCCCGCATACGCCTGCAGAACTGATCGCCGCCGGCGGCAACGCTGACCAGCTCCCGGCTAAGTCGATCTGGTGGAAGGGTGAAGAGTATGGCGCCTGGCCCATGCAGTATGAGGGTAGTGAGGCGAACGGCGACGGCACGGCAGTACGGCCAAAACTGTCGGTTGGCAACGTCAATGGTCGAATCACCGCTCTATGTCTGGCCTTCGAGGATCTGCTCGAGTTCAAGCTGACCATTCGCAACACCCTGGCCGAATTCCTCGATGCGGTGAACTTCGAAGTCGGCAACCCGACGGCAGACCCCACTCAGGAGTCGATCGAGGTCTGGTACGTCGACCAGAAAACCAACGAGGACGGCGAGACAGTCAGCTGGGACCTGGCCAGTCCGGGCGATGTCGGCGGAGAGACAATTGGGCGGCAGATGACCACCCTGTGCCACTGGTGCCTCACCGGTGGCTACCGAGGCCCAAACTGTGGCTACACCGGCCCCTACGTCACAAAGGACGGGGTTATCACGGATGACCCGGAACTCGACGAGTGCGACGGAACGCTTGGCAAGGGCTGCGACCCGCGCTTCGGCACGGATAACCCCTTGCCATTCGGCGGTTTCCCCGCTGTGTCATTGATCGCCCGGAGCTGACCATGCGCAAACACATCATTGCAGCCATCCAGGCGCATGCGGCGGCCGAGTACCCGAAAGAGTGCTGCGGGCTGGTGCTGGCCGTGGGGCGGGCGCAGAAATACTTCCCGTGCCGGAACATCGCCACGGAGCCAAACGAAGAGTTTCGGCTTGATCCAGAGGACTACGCCGCGGCGGAAGACCAGGGCCAGGTGATCGGCATCGTCCATTCTCACCCGGACGCCACCAGCCGCCCGTCATACCGCGACCTGGCGATGTGCGAGGCCACGGCCTTGCCTTGGCACATTCTGTCCTGGCCCGAGGGCGACCTGCGCACGATCACGCCGACCGGCAGCACGCCGCTGCTCAAGCGCCCGTTCGTACATGGCGCCTGGGACTGCTGGCAGGTCTGCGCTGATTGGTACCAGCGCGAGTGGGGCCTTGAGTTCGAGGCCTTCCAGCGCGCTGATGGCTGGTGGGAGAGTGAAGACAGCGCCAGCTTGTACGAGGCGAATTACGCCGCAGCCGGATTCGAGCAAGTCGACAGCCCCCAGCGCGGCGATATGATCGTGATGGAGGTCGGTCGCACGGCCCACCCAAACCACGCAGGGATCTACCTGGGGACTGACCCGACGCTGCCTGGCGAAGAAGCCGGCATTTTCGGACCTGGCCCGTTTGTCCTGCACCACATGTACGGCCGGCCGTCCGAGGTGTTCATCTACGGTGGCCCGTGGCTCCAGCGCACCCGCTTAATTCTTCGACACAAGGAGGCTAGATGAGCGCCATCGTTTATTCGCCGATGACCACTATCAAGTTGTCCGGCTCGCTGGCCCAGAAGTTCGGCAGGCTGCACCGGCGCCAGGTTGGCTCGGGCGATACCTGGGAGGTGTTCAGGGCGCTGAAGGCAACCATTGACGGGTTCGAAGCAGAGATCCGGCGACTTGACCGGCTCGGCCTGCGCTTCGCCATCTTCCGCAACCGGAAGAACGCCGGGCAGGATCAATTCGGCATGGGTGGGACCAAGGAAGTTCGGATTGTGCCGGTGGTAGAGGGCGCAAAGCGCGCCGGCCTGCTCCAAACAATCATCGGTGTTGTACTGATCGCCGCGTCTTATTTTACCGGAGGCGCGACCCTCAGTACTGGCATCGCGTTACTCGCCGGCGGTGTGATTCAGATGCTTAGTCCCCAGGCGGCAGGCCTCAAACAGAGCGCTTCGCCTGAAAACATGCCTAGCTACGCATTCGGCAGCGCCAAGAACACCACGGCCAGCGGTAACCCCGTCCCTATCTGCATCGGCGAGCGCCGGTGGGGCGGGGCGATCATCTCGGCATCGGTCTACGCCGAAGACAAGACATAACCACGACGCATCGAGCAGGCCGCCCAAGAGGCGGTTTTTTATTGCCTGGAGGAAAGCATGGGCGCAGCACAGAAGCTGGATATTCACGGTGCCAAAGGTGGCGAGAGCAAGCCAAAGGCCCCTGTAGAGGCGCCCGACAGCCTGCGCTCGACCAACATAGCCAAGATCCTGATCGCGGTGGGCGAGGGCGAATTCGACGGCACTCCCACTGCGCGCGATATCTTCCTCGACAACACCCCGATTCAGGATGCCAGCGGCAATTTCAACTTCACCAACGTGAAGTGGGACTGGCGCCCAGGCTCCGTTGAGCAGGCCTACATCCCGGGTATTCCGTCTGTAGACAATGAGACCTCACTGAACATCGAGCTGCGCAGCGGCACGCCTTGGGTTCAGTCGCTGACCAACCTTCAGCTCTCGGCCGCGCGTATCCGCCTGGCCACGCCGCGCCTGGCGAGCCAGGACGCTGAAGGCAATATCAACGGCTACCGTATTGAATATGCGGTCGATGTGGCAACCGACGGCGGGGCATATCAGCAGGTGCTGGTGGGCGCTATGGACGGAAAGACCACCACCCGCTACGAGCGGTCTCTGCGAATAGACCTGCCACCGGCTACCAGCGGCTGGCTGATCCGCGTTCGCCGCCTCACGCCAAACTCGCAGAACACCGACAAAGTCGCGGACAGCCTCTTCATCGCCGGCTACACCCAGGTGATCGACGCAAAGCTGCGCTATCCGAACACTGCATTGCTGTTCGTTGAATTCGACGCCGAGCAGTTCACCAACATCCCGGCCGTGACCGTGAAGTGCAAGGCCCGTCGTTGGCAGATTCCGAGTAACTACGACCCAGTGGCCCGCACGTACACCGGCGCATGGGACGGCACCATGAAAGAGGCCTGGACCAATAACCCGGCCTGGATCACCTACGGCATCTGCACCCAAGACCGTTTTGGCCTGGGCCGCCGTATCAAGCCGTGGATGGTCGACAAGTGGGAGCTGTACCGAATCGCGCAGTACTGCGACCAGATGGTGCCCAATGGTGCCGACGGCGTTGAGCCACGCTTCCTGTGCGACGTGAACCTGCAGGGCAAGGCAGATGCCTGGTCACTGCTCCGGGACATCGCTGGCATCTACCGCGGCATGACGTACTGGGCCCAGGGCCAACTGGTCATGCAGGCTGATATGCCTCGGGCGCAAGACATCGACTACGTCTTCACCCGATCCAACGTCATCGACGGGAAAATCTCCTACGGCAGCGCATCGGCGAAGACCCGCTTTACTCGCTGTCTGGTCAGCTATGACAACCCGCTGAACAACTACGACACCGACGTTACGGTTTATTCCGACCTTCCACTCCAGCGCCGGCTGGGTGACAAGCCTACGGAGATCAGTGCCATCGGCTGCACTCGCGCATCTGAGGCCCAGCGCCGGGCAAAGTGGCTGGTCCTGAGCAACAACCAGGACCGCACGATCAGCTTCAGGACCGGCATGGAAGGCCGTATCCCGTTGCCAGGGTTCATTATCCCTGTTGCCGACTCGCTGCTGGCGGGCCGGGAGATCGGCGGGCGCATTGCAGCGGCGGCTGGGAAGGTCATCACCTTGGACCGCGACACCTTGGCCAAGGCCGGCGACCGGCTGGTGATCAACCTTCCCGGCGGGCGAGCAGAGGGGCGCACCGTGGAAAGCGTGAGCGGTCGCAATGTTACCGTGACGGTTGCCTACAGCGAGGCTCCGGCTGCACAGCTTCAGTGGGCAATCGACGCTGACGACCTGGCAATCCCTCTATATAGGGTTATGAGGACTGCCCGGACGCCAGAGGGTGATTACGACATCAGCGCCTTGCAGTACGAGCCAAGCAAGTTCCCCAGCATCGACACCGGAGCACGCCTGGAAGAGCGCCCAATCAGCGTGATCCCGATCACTGTAGTTCCGGCACCGGCGAGCGTCACGATCACATCGAACGTTTCCATCGACCAGGGCCTGGCCATCAGCACCATGAACATCTCGTGGCCGGCCGTTGCCGGCGCCGTCGCGTATGACGTGGAGTGGCGCAAGGACAACGGCAACTGGATCAAGGTGCAGCGTACTGGTTCGACGAGCGTGGACGTCACCGGCATCTACTCCGGGGCCTACTTGGCCCGGGTGCGGGCAGTGAGCGCTTTCGAAATCTCGTCGATCTGGAAAAACTCGAACCTGACCAACCTTGAAGGCAAGACCGGCTTGCCGCCGGCGTTGTCGTTCCTGACCACCACCAGCGAGCTGTTCGGCATCGGCATCAAGTGGGGCTTCCCTGCTGGCGCCGAGGATACTCAGCGCACCGAGCTTTGGTATGGCCCGGCGAACAACCTGCAAGCCGCGACTAAGCTGGCCGACCTGGCATATCCGCAGGCCGACTATCGTATGCAGTCACTGCTGGCGGGTGCAACGTTGTTCTTCTGGGCGCGCTTGGTGGACCGGACCGGCAACATCGGTCAGTTCTATCCGATGGTGAATGGGGTGATGGGCCAGGCCAGCTCGGATGCTGGGCCGATCCTTGAGCAGATCAAAGGGCAGATCGACGAGACGTCCCTGGGGCAACTGCTGAATGAGCGCATCAACCTTATCGACGGCAATGGCCCAGGCTCGGTCAATGGGCGCATCGAAGCGGCCAAGGATGAGCTGGAAGGTTTGATTAACCAGATCGTCGACGCGCTGGAGTACGATCCTTCCAAGGCTTATACCCTTGGCAACATCGTCCGAGTCGGACAGCACCTTTACCAGGCGCGTGGAGACGTCCCGGCGGGAATGTCTCCACCGAATGGGACGTATTGGTTCGATATTGGCACTGTGGCGCAAACGGTTGACGCACTGGCTCTGCAAGTTCAGCAGAACTCCGCAACGATCACGCAACACGGTCAGGACATTACCGCCCAGGCTTCGCAATTGAACGCCGTCAAAGCAACAGTGAATGATCCTGTCACCGGGGTGGTTGCGACTGCAAGCGGCCTGAGCACGCTCAAGACCACGGTCACCACGCTAGATGGCAAGGTGACCACCACGGCAGAGCGGGTTGACGGCATTTACCTGCAGGTCAATCCGCCGCTCCAGGGCGATAGCGGTTCGATGATGGGGTCGGAGGCAAGCTATGTGGGTGTCTGGTCTACCCAGTCCGCGCTGATCGAGGGCGACTTGGTACAAGGCCAGCGCACAGATGCGGTCGAGGTCAAAACCTCGGCGAACGCTGCTGCCGTGCTGTCTGAGCAAACCGCTCGCATCAATGCGGATGGTGCTCTTTCCACTCGGATCGACACCGTTACAGCGCAGACGGCGAGTAATGCCTCGGCGGTCCAGGCAGAAATCATTGCGCGGACAAATGCGGATCAGGCGCTTGGCCAGCGCATCGACACCGTTCAGACGACGGTGGGCGGGAATACGCTCGCAATCCAGACCAACGCCACAGCCATACAAACGGTCGACGGCAAGGTCACCGGGAGCTGGTCGGTGCGTATGCAGTACGAAAGTGCCAGCGGCTTGTACAAGTACGCGGGTATCGGCCTGGGCCTGGAGAACGGTCCCGGTGGGTTGCAGTCGCAGTTCATTATCGACGCCGACAGGTTCGCTATCGGCCAGGCCGGGACTGTGCCGTTCGCAGTCACGGGTGGGCAGACCTTCATCAAGGCTGCGTTCATCCAGGATGGCACGATCACCAACGCCAAGATCGGTAACTACATCCAGTCGAACAACTACGACCCGCAAAAGGCTGGATGGAAGCTGTTCTTCGACGGGACGTTCGAAATCAACGGCGTAGCTCCAGGTCAAGGACGATCAATGATGACAAATCGGTCGCTGCGCTTTTGGGATGCGGGCGGTGTAAAGCGCCTACAGCTTGGAGATCAAACCGAATGAGTTCTGCCTTAAGGATCTGGTCTTCGTCGGGGGTGCTGGAGTTCGATACAAGTGTCGCCACATACAGGATTGTTTTATCTGTTCTGGTTTCTTATTCGTCGGGCCCAGCAGGAACTCGAGAGTTTTCGGTGCCGGGTTGCAATACAAGCAACTCGATATGCTTTTTTTTGCCGATAAATAACGATACCTCGCAAGTTTCTGAAAATAGACAGTTGGAGTGCGAAATGGGTCAGGATGTGGTTTATACACGAAACTTCCTGAAAGGCAGCCCGTCTGGGTCTTTTTCATCCGCAACAATGCGGCTAATAGTTGCGAGGTGGGGGTGATGACCTATGGCTTGAGCGTTGTTAACGATGCTGGAGCGATCTCCCTAGACTCTGAGTATGCAAGGCTATGTGTTTTTCATAAAGGCACCTACAGCGCTGGCGTCACAGTCACATTCCAAAATGTGGTTGATACACAGGAACCCCCGCTAATTTTCATCAGGCCACCTGACAATGGATCGCTTATACAGTTAGGTGTTCTGCTTGAGGGTTCTGCGGGGGCTTGGACTGGCGCTACTGTTGTGTCCGGGCAAGTCCACTCGGGCAATATTTTCGTGGGGGCGTTTTCGTCGAAGCCCTTAGCGTCGTACGGGCTAAGAATGTGGGATGCCAATGGCAAGCAAATCTTTGACTCTGGTACTCAAGCAGCAGTATTTACCAGATCGTTACAAAATTGGACTTACACGCATACTACGTATAGCGCCCAAGGATTGCCGACTAATTGGTATTCGGTTCCGCTGAGTTATGAGCTTGGCGATTACTTGATGATTAATAACGCCAGAATGCCGATGATGGCAGGAAATAATGAGTCTCGTGGAACGGGACTTAGATATGACTTTCCTGCTGGGCTTATAAGATTCAGCGTGACCACCGTGACGAACCCATTTTACTTCTCCCTTGCCGCAGTTTTTGGGAAGGTGGTTGTTTAAATTTAAGTCATCATAAGGATGCAAGCACATGGCAAGACAAGAGATAAACCTTGGTACGGCCCCTACGGGTGTAGGTGGGGATACCACTCGTACGGCTGGCGTCAAGATCAACGCCATGACAGATGAGATATATAAGAGCTTCTATCAGAGGTCGAATATTCTCGCTGATGTTGCTGATTTAAACGGCCTTCCGAACGGCGGTATTATCGAGACAAAAACAAACTCAAACGGAACCTATACGAAATTTGCAGACGGCACTCTAATTTGCTTTAACACGTTTATCGTAACTGCGACCGTTAACCCTGGCGCGTCTGTGGTGCCATCTGTAGTTATGCCGTACGCTTTTTCAGGCTCGCCTTATATTGCCAATTCTCTGATTTTTTATACGGCAGGGCAGGGCGCGCAGATATACTCATCCAAGCAAAACTATGGTTTGATTGGGGCGTTCATAAACACTGGTGTGTCTGCATCTTCATCGTTCCCGAGCTTTACGACACTAGGAACTAATATTTCTTATTCCTATGAATATCGCTATTTGGCAATAGGGAGGTGGAAATAATGATAATCAAATTATCGCCGCAGCGTCGGGATGATCAGCTGGTCGTCAGTAAGCGCAATGATGTGCTGACAATCAACGGTGAACGGTTCGACTTCCGAGAACTTCCTGAAGGTGCAGTCTTGCCAGCATCTGCTGTGGCTTGCGAATTCGTCGTCGGCGACGTTATGAGGCTCGACGGAGATCTGATCATAACCTTGCTCCTTCCGTGCGGACCTGAAGCAAGCAACTCAGCTTGCTTCCCTGCCGATATCGTCGCCCCACCGAACGGTAATGTGAGTCTTCCCCTATGAGTAATATCGATTTCAGCAAGATGGTTACCGCCGAGCAGCGTCATGCGGATGAAGAGCGTGCCGCCCTTGAGTCCGTTCTGTCATCGCGTCGCGCTGCCTACCTGTCCGAGTCCGACCCGCTCAGGCTGGAAGCCGACTACGACGCGTTGAGCCGTGGCCTGGAGCCTGACTACACCGCCTGGCTGGCCTCAGTGGCCGCGATCAAGGCGCGTTTCCCTTTACCGGTGAGCGCTTCCGCCTTAGACGCCTAAAGCCAGCAGTACACCGCCACCCGCCTTGAGCGGGTTTTTTATTGCCTGGAGAAAATATGAACGCATCCGAGAAAGACCGGGACATTCTGACGCGCACGCTCTGGGGTGAGGCCCGCGGCGAAGGACTGGCCGGACAGATCGCCGTGGCCTGGACCATCCGCAACCGCGTATTCGATGGAAAGGCCAAGTCCTGGTGGGGGGAGGGTTACGCCGGCGTTTGCCTGAAACCCTGGCAGTTCAGCTGCTGGAACCAGAACGACCCGAACTACGCCTACCTGAGCGGTGCCAAGCCTATCCCGGCCGCGCAGTTCGCCCAAGCCCAGCGTGCGGCTGATCAGGTGATGGCGGGCGTGGTGCCGGATCCAACCGGCGGCGCCACGCACTACTACGCAACCACAATGCCCAAGGCCCCGGCCTGGGCGGCGAAGGCCACGCAGGCGCTGCGCCTTGGTCACCATGTCTTCTTCAAGGATGTGCCGTGATGACGCCGATGCAAAAGCTGATCGGCCTGGGGCTGGCAATCCTGCTGGCGCTGGGCATCGGCTTTGGCGGGGCATGGCAGGTTCAGGACTGGCGTCTTGGCAAGAAGATGGCTGAGCGTATTGCGGAACAGGGCGCCCGCCACCAGACGGAACTGGATGCAATCACTGGCGAGGCCTGGCGTCAGCAGGCGGCCGAACAGGACAAGCGCCTGGCCACCGAGGAACAGCTCGCGCTCCAGGACCAACAACACACCAAGGAATTATCCGATGCCCAGCGCAACCAGGCTCGCCTGCGTGACCAGCTTGCTACTGCTGATGTCCGGCTGTCAGTCCTCCTTGCCGAGGATCCAGCCAGTATCTGCAACGTGCCCACCACCCCCGGCGCCGTCGGCGTGGTTCATGCAGCCCGTCGAGCCCAACTTGACGCAGCGCATGCTCAAAGAATTATCTCCATCACCGACGACGGCGATAACGCCCTGACTGCCTTGCGCGCGTGCCAGTCATATGTCAGCGCAGTATTAAAAATGAGATGATTAGCGGGTATTGAAATTCTGTTCAATGCTATAAGCATACTTGAATGGAGAACTGTCTTTCTTGAATTGTCTTAGTTTTATATCGCTCGATACATTTATTTGGCTGGCAGCGCCGGCAACGGCTGAAGCTAGGACCGATGCAGTGATTGGGAGATTAAGCTTTTGGCTTCCAATCCAAGCTCCGGTTGCCGAAGTCATAGCCTTGGATATATTGAAGTTGAAAGATGACTTGAAATTTATGAGAGTCAGCGGCATTTGCCACTCTTTCGCAGTTTGCGCAAGATCTGCACATGCTTTGTCAATATCATTGGTTGCTTGTATTAGCGCCGCCTCGCTATCGGATGATTGTCCAATTTCATTAACAAGTAATTCTAAGTGGGCCCGAAAACTGATCAGCTCGTCGCGTCGCTTGTGCCTGAACTGTAATATTTCCTCGAGAGGTACAGCCTCAGTAGGGATTGGAATACAGCTCTGCAAGGTTAATAATGTGCCTGCATCATTTATAACTTGATGTTTGTCGTGTCTTATAGAGTTCGTTCCGCTACCTAGCGCCCATCCCCCCGGCTCTTTTTTATTGTAATCTTGTAATGCTTGTAAGTAGCCCATTAAGATTGTTTTTGAAACGTCGCCGTTGTAATGATAGCTTGGTCTTTCTAATATGCCTGAAGACTCTAAAAAAGCTTCATCTTTTGAGCCGCCGAAATGAATTCCTCCTGCTTCTGGCCAAACTAGTCTATCCCAAAAAAATAAAGAAAATCTCAAGTCTTGTGGGTCGAGACTTGAGCCTCCGGACACGCTCGTGCCGCTAATTGTCATTGGGTTGCTTATTATGAGTCCTCGCTTTTTAATGCTGTTCGGTAACTTTCCGAAGTGGACATCATTTTGCTTTCTGAATTTTGCTTCGCCCATATAATTGTCGCTCTCTGTTGGTGAGGCCGAAGGTTAGTTGACACATTTCACTCTAGTCTGTTTTTTTGTTCGGGAGTAATTTTTTTATGAGATGGTTTTGGCAGTTTATTACGCAAATTCACCAATTCGGGGATCAGCGTTCAGCTGGCTCAATTAGCTCAGGGCCCTTGTTTCGGACGTTGCCTACAGCTGTGCCGACCTTGAACCACTCGAACATCTCGGAAGGCTCGCCCTGGTGCAGCACCATCCGCTCGGCGCGCTCCTTGGGCGTGGCTGGGTCTAGCCATTCCCGGGCCAGGTCTGGCGTCAGCACTACAGGCCGCCGGTCGTGAATGTCCACCATTCCCCCGGCGCTGTCGGCAGTGATGATGACGAAGCCGTCATGCTCGCCAGGGCCTTCATCAGCGTCCGGTAGCTGGCCTATCGCAGCGCAGAGTATCGGTGCACCATCCCGCCGACGGATGAGGTAGGGCTGCTTCTTTGGCCCGCCTTCATCCACCCACTCAAACCAGTTGTCGATTGGCGTGATCGCCCGGTGAGGCCAGATCGCGCGGAAGAACGGGCCGTGGGCTACCTTCTCCACGCGGGCATTGATCGGTGCGGCGCGGTCTTTCGCCCAGTGCGGCCGCCATCCCCAACGAACTGGATCGGCGTGGAGCAAGTCGCCCTGCAGGTGCAGCAGCGCAACCTCGGTCGTCGGTGCGACGTTGTACCGCTCAATCGGCTGATCGCCTACTGAGTTCGCCAGAGCATTGGGCATGCTCAGCGCTGCAACGAAGTCGTGGATTCCCCGGTACTGCGAAAGTCTCCCGCACATAAGCATCTCCGCTCGTCGGCGCCGATGAACAGCCGGTCCCCGGCCAATCTCTACACTGTAGACACTGGCCCGAGGTATTCGTCATGGCGATCAACATTGATCAGGTGAACGCAATGGAGGCGTGGTTTGCGTTGCGTAACGATCCAACCTTCATATCGGCCACACCGGAAGAGCGTTACGAAACGCGACTGGCCCTGGCTGACGACCTCAAGCAACAGGGGCTGATCAACGAAGGTGAGTGGCGTGAGCTGACTGAGGAGGCAGTTGCGGCCTATGCCGACGAGCTAGGCTAATGGCTGCTTGTAAACGCTAAGCTCAAGCAGTAGTCGCTGGTTTTCCCTGATAAGGTGGTCCCTCTGTTCCGTGATTATCGCCAACCCGTTTAACTTGCGGCCCTGGCGTGAGGTTTCCAGGTTCAAGGCAGCGACTTGGGACAGTGCGGCTTTCAAGGAGGTCTCCGCCTGGTCCTTTCCTGTCATCAACAGGTCATTCATCTGCACCAGGCCTGCGATATTCGCCCGCGCTCGACGGAGCATGCGCTCGGTCTGCACCAGTTCATCCACAAGGATCGAGCATTGGTGCTGGTACATCTCCAGCGGAGTGGGGCAGCCGAGCCAATCATCGGTGTCCATGTCTACGTTCATAGCGTGAATCTCAAATACTGTATGTGCGTACAGTAATCGAGGTTTGGCAGGTTTGGGGAGTGGTGTTCGTCGGCAGGACGCCGGGGCGGGTGCGTGACATTTGCGTGACTCTCTCACGCGCTTGTAAGCTCTTGTGGGCAGTCGATTGCAGCGAGCGCCAATAAAAACAGCTACTTAACAAGGTCTTACGGGTGTACTGCGTGCATGGGGTGCTAGGGGTCGAGTGTTCGAATCACTCCGTCCCGACCATTTATTCCTGAGTAAAATCAGTCACTTAAGCCGATAAGATGAATCGGCTTTTTTGTGCCTGCGCAAAAGCTGCACAAAACTACCCAGTGATTTCGCAGATATTCAGGTCCGGAACTGCCTCGGACCAGATGATTTCCTCATGGCCTCGCTGGTATTTTTTGGTCATGCCCTCGCTCGCATGACCCGCAGATCTTCTGCCCCTCGAAACGCATGCCTAGGATGTCGGTCCGCCGCTGAGCGGTGATAAGCGCCAGGCCGATGGCGTTCTGTAGCCAGGCAGGCGACTTTTCCCTGATAGCCTTCAGGCCCTCAACGGTGTGCCGCTTGCGCTGCTTCTTCTCGACTCGTTTGATGGTGCTGGCCGCTGGGTTGTCCGGGCAGAGGCTCTTGGCTGCGGCGTGGTTGAAAAAGTCGACCAACGGCGCGCGGCATTGGTTGGCTGAGCGCGGGGTGAACCATGATCCCAACATGCTCGACGCTGATTACCGGGATGGGGCTGACGAAGCTGGAAGCTCTGTGGCGGGAGCGGGACGCAGACCTGCTGGCTTAGCAGGTAGCAATGACGATAGCCCGGCCCAGCGCCGGGCTATTGTTTCGCCTCAAGGCAACCCGACTGGTAGGTAATCCATAGCCTTTACCGGGCGGGGCTGCTTTCGGCTCCGGGTTCATACGGATGGGCGTGCAGATCGGCATCAACTCTGTTCTCAGCGCGGCCTTTTCCGTTGAAATCGCCCAGTCGACGACCGAGACCAGCAGAGGTGTCCGCTTGCATGGGGCGCCAGGGGGCGGGTGTTCGAGTCACTCCGTCCCGACCATATTATTCAATGAATTAGCCCAATCGGTGACGGTTGGGCTTTTTCAGGGAATAAATGCCCTTCCCAGCATCCGTCGCCATTTTTCATAATCACCACACACCAAGGAAATTTCCCACATCCAACGCAGGTACCCCGTTGTTACGCTCCCACTCTTTGACCTAACTTCAAGGAGTTACCTGATGACAAAACGTCTAGCCGCCGAGTTCTTCGGCACATTCTGGCTGGTACTGGGCGGTTGCGGCAGTGCCGTTCTGGCTGCCGCCTTCCCTGAGCTGGGCATCGGCTTTGTCGGCGTGGCCTTGGCATTTGGCTTAACCGTATTAACCATGGCCTACGCCGTCGGCCATATTTCCGGCGGGCATTTCAATCCCGCGGTCACCCTGGGTTTGCTCGCCGCCGGGCGGATTGACGGCAAGGACGTGGCGCCCTACATCCTCACTCAGGTCTTGGGCGCGATTGCAGCTGCCGGGGTGTTGTACCTGATCGCCAGCGGCAAGGCCGGGTTTGATGTGTCGGCGGGGTTTGCCACCAATGGTTATGGTGAGCACTCTCCAGGTGGCTTCTCGTTTCTGTCAGTGGTGGTCACCGAGTTTGTACTCACGGCGTTTTTCCTGCTGATTATCCTGGGTGTTACCGATAAGAAGGCGCCGGCCGGTTTTGCGCCGCTGGCCATCGGGTTTGCCCTGGTCTTGATTCACCTGATCAGCATTCCGGTGAGCAATACATCGGTTAACCCGGCGCGCAGTACGGGCGTGGCACTGTTTCAAGGCGATTGGGCGATAGCCCAGTTGTGGGTGTTCTGGGTGGTGCCTTTGCTCGGTGGCGTGTTTGGTGGGCTGGTGCACAGGTTCGTGTTGGCGACAAAACAGTAATCGCTCAGGCCACCTTTGCTCGGCGAGCGGACCGTGTTCTTCATGATCGAGCCGCCTTGTAACGGCTGACCGGGCGCGCCAAACCAAGGTTTTCGCGCAGTGTGGTGCCGGTGTATTCGCGCCGAAACAAGCCGCGCCGCTGTAACTCGGGAATGACCAGGCGGGCAAAATCCTCCAGCCCGCCCGGCAGGTGCGGTACCAGAATATTGAAGCCATCCGCCGCACCTTCTTCGAACCAGCGCTGCAGTTCATCGGCGATCTGAATCGGCGTGCCGATCACGCTGTAATGACCGCGGCCACCGGCAATGCGTCGGCCCAGTTGCGCCAGTGTCAGGTGTTCACGCTGGGCCAGTTCACTCAGCAGTTGCTGGCGGCTGCGTTGACCGCTGTCGGTCAAGGGTAACTCGGGCAGCGGCCCATCCAGGGGGTAGCCGGACAGGTCGAAATTACCCAACATGCGCCCCAGCAACGCCA
The DNA here is from genome assembly GCF_058725345.1 of Pseudomonas sp. DW-iso17. NCBI lineage: Bacteria > Pseudomonadati > Pseudomonadota > Gammaproteobacteria > Pseudomonadales > Pseudomonadaceae > Pseudomonas > Pseudomonas sp. DW-iso17. Next base: position 134,072 of record NZ_JBZXEA010000003.1, read on the forward strand.
CCCCCACCTCGGGTTCGACCAGCGCCTGGAACGCTTCGAATTTGGCCTGGGCCAAGGCTTCGGTTTGCCCCACCACCACAAACACGCCCGGCATGATTTTCAGCGAGTCGGCCTCGCGCCCGTATTGGCCCAGGCGAGCTTTGAGGTCGCTATAGAAGGCCTGCGCGTCGGCCAATGAGGTCTGCGCGGTAAACACCACTTCGGCGGTCTGCGCGGCCAGTTCACGACCGGTTTCCGAGGAACCAGCCTGCACGATCAAAGGCTGGCCCTGGGGCGAGCGCGCCACGTTCAGGGGGCCTTTGACTCGGAAGTGTTCGCCCACATGGTCCAGCACATGGCGCTTACTTGGCTCGTAATAGCGCCCGCTGGCCTTGTCGCGCACGAAGGCGTCGTCGTCCCAGCTGTCCCACAGCCCCGTCACCACCTGATGAAATTCCCGTGCGCGGCTGTAGCGTTCGGCATGCCCCAGGTGCTCGTCGCGACCGAAATTCAGCGCCTCGGCCGCGTTATCCGAGGTCACCAGGTTCCAGCCTGCGCGACCGCCGGAGAGGTGATCCAGCGAGGCGAATTTGCGCGCCACGTGGTACGGCTCGTTATAGCTGGTGGTGGCGGTGGCGATCAGGCCGATATGTTCGGTCACGGCACTGAGGGCCGAGAGCAGGGTGAGCGGCTCGAAATGATCCGAGCGCGCCATCTGGCTGGCGACCTCGCCGGTGGCGGCGGCAATGCTGTCGGCCACGAACAGGGCGTCGAACTTCGCCGCTTCCGCCACCCGTGCTAAATGCTTGTAGTGGGCAAAGTCCAGGCCAGCGTTCGCCGGTACGTCGGGGTGGCGCCAGGCGGCCACATGGTGCCCGGTGGCCATCAGGAAGGCGCCGAGTTTGAGTTGACGGCCCATGCTAGAAATCCTTGCGTAGTTGCACGCCGAAGTAACGCTCATCGTCACGAGGCACGGCGCGGTAGATGTAGTTGCCGCCGCTGGCCAGCAGCGGTGAGTAGGATTTGTCAGCGAGGTTCTTCGCCAACAGCGCCACGCGCCAGCCATTGGTGTAGTCGGCCAGGGCCACGCTGGCGTTCCAGAGGCCGTAGGCGCCTTGTTTGGTGTCGAGGTTCTGGCTGATGTCGTACTGCACTTCGCTCTGCCAGCTGTAGTCAGTGCCCAGTTCGATATCCAGGCCGTTCTCCAGGGGGATGCTGTAGTCGGCGCGCACGTAGCTTTTCCAGTCCGGGCTGAACGGCAGTGGTTTGCCATTGACGTTGCAGGTTGCCGCTGCGCCTGGCGGGCACGCGAACTGATCGATGCGCGCTCGGGTATAGGTCAGGGCGCCGGAGAGCTTGAGTTGCTGAGTGGCTTGCAGGGCGTAATCGAGCTCGACGCCTTCGGTGCTGACGCTGCCGGCGTTGATCAGGCGCGTCACGACTTGGCCGGCGACGGTGTCGAAAAAGTTGGCCTGGTAGTTGTCGTAGTCACTGTGGAACACCGCCAGGTTGGTGGTCAGGCGGTTGTTCCAGGCCGTGGCCTTGATTCCGGCTTCCCAGGTATTGGAGGTCTCCGGCTTGAGCGCGTCGGTATCGCGCGGCTGCATGTTGAAGAACACGTTGTAGGCCGGGCCTTTGTAGCCACGTGAGTAGGTGAGGTAGCTGGTGATGTTGTCGCTGAGGTCGTACTGCACGCCCAGCCGACCGGACCAACCATCCTCGTCTACCGAACCGGAACTCGACGTCGCCGGTTGAATGCCGCTGACGGTAGTGGCAGAGGTGGACACGCGGCGATGGTCGTACTGCAAGTCGTCATGGGTGTAACGCAACCCGGCGATGCCGCGAAAGCGCGAGGTGAAGTTGAGCGTGGTCTCGCCGAACACCGCGTAGCTGTCGCTGGTGGTGCTGTAGTCGGCAATGCCTCTATCGACCCGCGTCGTGGTGGTGAGGGTGCGCTGATAGGTCTCCTCATCCTTGCCATGCATGTAGAACAGGCCGCCGACGTACTCCAGGAACTCGCCTTTGGGCGAGGCCAGGCGCAGCTCCTGGGAGTATTGGTCGAACGCCAGGTCGCCCTTGTCAGCGGTGCCGGGGAACGCGGCGGTGACCGTGCCCAGACGGTCGCCATCCTGATATTGAGTGTTGTCCCAGCCGCGCCAGGCGGTGATTGACGTGAGGGTGTAGTCACCCAGATTCCAATCCAACTGCGCCGACAAGCCCTTGTTGGTGTCTTCCACATGGCTGCGGGTATCGGTGTTGATATCGCGGTTGTCACTTGAGGCGCGCACCGGTCTCAAGGCATTGCTGAACGCCGGGCTGAGGGACTTGCTGACCACGCCATTGGGCGCGTCGTCGTGGGATTGCATGTAGTCGGCGATCAGGGTCAGTGTCACGTCGTCGTTGGGCGTGAATTCCAGCTTGCCGCGAATGCCCTTGTGGTTGTAACCGTTGACCTCCTGGCCGTTGTGGCGGTTGTCGACGTTACCGTCGTAGCTGCCGAACAAAGTACTGATCGAGCCCTTGAGCACCTCCGGCACCAGGCTGCCACCGATGCCAAAGCGCGTGCGGCTTTCATGGCCGCTGTAGAACGACTGGTCGATAAAACCGTGGGTCTGGGCAGTCGGCGCCTTACTGGTGATATTCAGCACACCGGCCGACGCGTTCTTGCCGAACAGCGTGCCTTGCGGGCCACGCAGCACTTCGATGCGCTCCAAATCCAACAGGTCGAGTGTGGCCTGGCCGGGGCGTGCATAGACCACGCCATCGATCACCGTAGCCACCGTTGGCTCAACGCCCGGCGAGGTTGAAATGGTGCCCACGCCGCGCACGAACAATGAGGTGTCCTTGTTCGAGGCGCCGGTGCGAAAGTTCAGCGACGGTACTTGCTGCGCGATGCTCGCCACCCCGTTGCGATTGTCACGCTCCAGTTGCTCGCCATCGAGCACCGAGACGGCCACCGGGACTTTTTGCAGCGATTCTTCGCGGCGGGTAGCGGTGACTGTCACGGATTGGAGCGTGGGTTCCTGTTCGTCAGCCGCTACAGCGCCGCAGACGGGCAAGGCGCAGAGGCCTGCCAGAAGCAACAAATGGGTGTGCCGTGGAAAGTTATGCATGCTGTGCCCGCTCGAAAAAATACCCTGGTCCGCTGCGGTTCTGCGACCTTCAGCGCCTGAAAATGTCTTGGGCATTCGCTCGAGCGAGTAGCAGACAGTGCGCTTTGTTAGCGCTAACATCGGCATTATTGAAGGCGTCGGTTTAGAGCGTCAAATACTAAAAAATTAGTTTTATATTCCTTTTTGAGGTTTTTGCCGTGAACGAACACAAACCGCGCAAGCGCCGGGGCGCCGGCCGCGTCACCCTCAATACCGTGGCGCGCCAGGCCGGGGTGTCGGCCATTACGGTGTCGCGTTACTTCAACCAACCTGAACAGGTGTCACCCGAGCGCCGTGAACGTATCGCCCAGGTAGTCGCGCAGTTGGGGTATGTGCCGAACCTGGTGGCCGGCGGGTTGGCCTCCGCGCGCGGCAAAATCGTTGCGATGGTGACTCCGAATATCTCGGGGCCGATTTTTGCCAATACGCTGCAGGGCTTCAGCGACACCCTCAGTCGTCACGGCTACCAGCTGTTGCTGGCCTCCAGCTATTTCAGCATCGAGCAGGAGGAAAGTGCGGTGCGCGCTTTTCTCGGTTGGTCGCCGGCAGCGCTGGTGCTGACCAGCCGCTTTCACAGCCCTGGCACCGAGAAGATGATCGCCGAGGCAGATATACCGATCGTCGAAACCTGGGACTACGTGCCGGAACGCGCGCCGTTGCAAGTGGGGTTTTCTCATTATGAAGTGGGCGTCACCGCCGCGCGCTACTTGCATGGCAAAGGCTATCGACGCATCGCCTTCGTACAAAACAGTGCAGTGGGCGACTTCAGCGCATTGGAGCGGCGCGATGGGTTTACCGCGACCCTCTCCGAGTTGGGTGTGCACCCGTGGGTCTTTGTGCCGGACGCCGACCGTGCGCCCTTCGAAGCCGGCAAGCAAGCCATGGAAGCGCTGATGGGGCAGGCGATCACGCCCGACGCGATTTTCTTCGCCAATGACAACCTCGCCGCGGGCGGTTTGCTGGCCGGTCAACGCGCCGGGCTGAGCATCCCCCAGGACTGCGCCGTATTGGGTTTTGGCGATTACCCGTTTGCCCACATGTTGTTGCCCAGCCTCAGCACCCTCCAGCCACCCGCGTTGGAGATCGGTGTGCTCGCCGCCACACGCGTCCTGCAAAGTCTGGGTGTATTAGCCACCGATGAGGAAGTTGAGCGCTTGAATCTTTTGCACTGTCAGTTAATTGAACGAGAGAGCACCTGAACAACTTAATTATGGCTAAGTGCAACTAGTGGCTATTGGCTGCCAACGCTCTAAATCAGTGCATTTGGCAATGTTTTGTATTTAATTACCCCCTCGTCCGGAACTAGGGCTATAACTTCCAGTCGATACACCCGGCTAACGCCTGCCTGGGCTATGGCGAACTAATGGCATTGTTCGGTAGTTCTAAATAGCCATACTTTTCGCAACGTTAGATATTCCTCAATGATGTCGTCAGCGCCCATCGATGCTTGCAAAATGCAGATCCCGCATACCGACCAGGTGTGCGCGTGGCTGATGCAGCACGCCGGGCTCAAAATCGCTGATCTGGAACGCGCCCAGCGTTTATCCACTGAGCCTGGCGACCTGCTCGGTTTACTCACGCGCCTGGGCCTGGTGTCCGAGGTCGAACTGGCTCGCGCCTGGGCCGATTTGCTGAATGCGCCACTGCTGCTGGCCGACGCGGCGCCGCCGTTGCTCGACCCGCTTCCCGTGCTCACCGAGCGCTTTATGCGTCATTACCAGGTCGTGCCGATGGGTTGGCATCAGGGCGGGTTGCGCGTAATGGCCGCCAACCCGGCGCAGTGGTATCCGTTCCAGGCCCTGGCGTATGCCTGTGAGGTGCCGGTCTGGCTGGCCATCGGTTCGCGTAATGAAGTCGACACACTGATCGAGCGCTATTACGGCCAGGGCCGTTCCGCCATGGGCAGCCTGATCGAAAACCTCGATGAGCAGGGCGGCGTGCTGGAAGACATCGAACACCTCAAGGACATGGCCTCCGAAGCGCCAGTGATTCGCCTGGTCAATCTGATCCTGCAGCGCGCCGTGGAACAGCGCGCCTCGGATATCCATATCGAACCCTTCGAAAACCAACTCAAGGTGCGCTACCGCATCGACGGCGTGCTGCACGACGCCGAAGCACCGCCTGCCAGTTCGTCGGCGGCGGTGATCTCGCGGGTGAAGATAATGGCGCGCCTGGACATCGCCGAACGACGCCTGCCCCAGGACGGGCGCATCATGCTGCGCATCCAGGGCAAGGCGCTGGATCTGCGGGTGTCCACGGTGCCCACCAGCTTCGGCGAGTCGGTGGTGATGCGCCTGTTGGACCGGCAAACCGTGCAATTCGATTTCCCCAGCCTGGGCTTTGATGGCCCGCGCCTGGCGGCCTTCCAGGATCTATTGGCGCGGCCCCACGGCATCCTGTTGGTCACCGGGCCTACGGGCTCTGGCAAAACCACCACGCTCTATACCGCGTTGTCGCAGCTCAATACCGCTGAACGCAAGATCATCACCGTGGAAGACCCGGTGGAATATCAGCTTGAAGGGATTAACCAGATCCAGGTCAAGCCGGCCATCGGCCTGGACTTTGCCGGAGCGCTGCGCGCCATCGTGCGCCAGGACCCGGACGTGATCATGATCGGCGAAATCCGCGACCTGGAAACCTGCCGCATTGCCGTCCAATCGTCACTCACTGGCCATCTGGTCCTCTCGACCCTGCACACCAACAGCGCTGCGGCGAGTATCACGCGCTTGCTGGACATGGGCGTGGAAAGCTACCTGATTGCCTCCACGGTCAGCGGTATTCTCGCCCAGCGCCTGGTGCGGCGCCTGGACCCGGCCACGCGAGTAGCCTTCCAGGCCCCAGCGGAATTGATCAAGGAGCATGGCCTGGATCGCCTGACCGAGCAGCGTCCGATCCTGCTTTACCGCGGTGACTATCACGGCCGCAGCGCCCTCACTGAATTGTTGGTGATGAACGATGAGTTGCGTGGCTTGCTGATGGGCCACGCCGACGCCGCCAGCCTCGAGCACGCCGCCCGCCGCGCCGGTTTGCGCACCTTGTATGAAGACGGTTTGCGCCAGGCCCTGGCCGGTGTCACCTCCCTGGAAGAAGTGCTGCGCGTCACCCGCGGAGATGACGCGTGAGCCTGTTCAAGTTCCGCGCCCTGGACAGCCAGGGCGTGGCCCAGAGCGGCACGTTGCAGGCCATTGACCAAGCGGCCGCTGTCGCCGTCTTGCATCAGCGCGGGTGGTTGTTGCTGCACATCGAAACGGCCAGCGGCCCCTTGTTGCGCCAGGCACGTGGGCAGTTGAAGGGCGTAGCGCTGGTGAGTTTCACCCAGCAATTGGCCACGCTACTGGGCGCCGGCCAGCCCCTCGAACGCGCTTTAAACCTGTTGCTCAAGCAAGCCCGCCATCCCCAGGTGCAGGCCTTGATCGAGCGTATTCGCGATCAGGTCAAGGCCGGCAAACCGCTGTCGGCGGCGCTGGAGGAGGAGGGCGGCACGTTTTCCCCGCTGTACCTGAGCATGGTGCGCGCCGGTGAGGCCGGCGGGGCGCTGGAGGGCACCTTGCGCCAGCTCAGCGACTACCTGGAACGCAGCCAGTTACTGCGCGGCGAGGTGATCAATGCGCTGATCTACCCGGCGTTCCTGGTGGTGGGTGTACTGGGTTCACTGGCGCTGTTGCTGGCCTATGTGGTGCCGCAATTCGTGCCGATTTTTCAGGACCTGGGCGTACCGATTCCACTGATCACCGAGATGATCCTGGGGCTTGGCGAGTTCCTCGGTGCCTATGGCCTGGTGGTGCTGGCCGGGTTGTCGATCAGTGGGTGGATCCTGGCGGCGCGCCTGCGCGACCCCCTGCGCCGTGAGCGTTACGACCGTCACCTGCTGGGCATCCGCGTGATCGGCCCGCTGTTGCAACGGGTGCAAGCCGCCCGCCTGACCCGCACCCTCGGCACGTTGCTCAGCAATGGCGTGGCGCTGCTGCCCGCGCTGGTGATCGCCCGGCAAGTCTGCAGCAACCGTGCGCTCCAGGCGCAAGTGGCGCTGGCAGCGCAACGGGTCAAGGGCGGCGGTACGCTGGCCGATGCGTTCGGTCGCCAGCCGCTGCTACCGGAGCTGGCGCTGCACATGATCGAAGTCGGTGAACAGGCCGGCGAACTGGACAGCATGCTGCTCAAGGTTGCCGACATCTTCGACGTCGAGGCCAAGCGCGCCATCGAACGCTTGCTCGCGGCAATGGTGCCGACCCTGACCGTGGTCATGGCGGTGCTGGTGGCGGTGATCATGCTGGCGATCATGCTGCCGCTGATGAGCCTCACCAGCCATATATGAACTTTCAAGGAGCAGAACCGATGAAAACCCGACACCGCCAAGGCGGCTTCACCCTTTTGGAAATGCTGGCGGTGATCGTGCTGCTGGGCATTGTCGCGACCATTGTGGTGCGCCAGGTCGGTGGCAATGTGGACAAGGGCAAGTACGGCGCGGGCAAGGCGCAACTGGCCAGTTTGAGCATGAAGATCGACAGCTACGCCCTGGACGTGGGCGCGCCGCCCAACAACCTGCAACAGCTGCTCGACAAGCCGGCCAGTGCTTCCAACTGGGCCGGCCCCTACGCCAAGCCTTCGGAGCTGAAAGACCCGTTCGGCCACGGGTTTGGCTATCGCTTCCCCGGTGAGCACGGCGCCTTCGACCTGATCTTCTACGGCCAGGACGGCCAACCCGGCGGCGAGGGCTACAGTGCCGACCTGGGCAACTGGGAATAACCCGCCCGTGGGCCAGCGAGGCTTTACCCTGCTGGAGATGCTGGTGGTCATCCTATTGATCGGCATTGCGGCGGGTTTGTTGGGGCTGGGTGTACGGCAAGGGCTGCAGGTGGCCAAGGAGCGGCGGGTGGTCGCGCAGATGGTCGAGGCGCTGCGCGCCACGCGCGCGAGCGCCATCGTCAGCGGCCAGGCGACGCACACTCGGTTTGACCTCCAGGGCCGCACGTTCCAGGCTTCAGGGCGTGCGTCACAGCAGTGGCCAGCGCAGGTGCAAGTGACCTTGCACAGTGCCGAGCAGGCAGGGTCCGCCGTGGTGTTCTATCCCGACGGCAGTTCTACCGGCGGCAACCTGCTGCTGGCCAACGGCAGCCGGCGTTGGCGCATCGATATTGGCTGGCTCACCGGCAGTGTGCAATCCAAGGCGCTGCCATGAAGCACCAGGCCGGCTTCACCTTACTGGAAATGCTCGCCGCCCTGACGTTGATGGCGGTGTGCAGCAGCGTGTTGCTGGTTGCCTTCGGCCAGAGCGCGCGCGCCTTGTCCCAGGTGGCCCGCAGTGACCGCCTTACCCATGCCGCGCTCACGCTGCTGGACCAGGAAGCTGCCGGCCCGCTGATTGAAGGAACCCGCCAAGGCCAACTCGACGGCATCCATTGGCAACTGACCAGCACCCGCCAACAGCCGCACCTGTTTCGTCTTGACCTGAACGTGCGTGAAGGCGCGCATCAGGCGCACTTCAGCACTTTGAAGGCGCGCCTGTGAAGCGCCGTGAGCAGGGTTTCACCCTGCTGGAAGTGCTCGTGGTGCTCAGCTTGCTGTCGGTGTTGTTGCTGCTGGTGAGCGCAGCGTTGCTGGGGGCCAATCGGGCGGTGGCCAAGGCCCAGGCCTACACCGTCAGCCTGGATGAAATGCGCGCCGCCCAACAGTTTTTGCGCACCTCGATCAGCGAGGCGCTGCCGCTAAAGCTCACTGGCGATGACAGCCAGGCCGAAGGTTTTTTTATCGGCACGCCTGAGCGTCTGCAATTTGTGGCGACCTTGCCCGGTGTATTGGGCGGGGGGATCCAGCGCTTTACCCTCCAACGGGTCGGGCAGGATTTGCAGGTGGCTTTTTCGCAGAGGGCCTCCCACGCCAACGCGCAGCGCGATGAGCCGCAGGTACTTTTGCACAACGTCGAGGCGCTGCAGTTCAGCTATCGCGGTGTCTCGCCACTGGGCCAGCCCACCGACTGGTTGAGCCCGTGGCCCTGGCCCCGGCGCCTGCCCACAGCGGTGCGCATCGACGCCTCCGTCGACGGGCCGGTGCCATGGGTCGCCCAGGTGGTTGCGCTGCGCCTGAACCTGTCCAGCGCGAGCAGCGAAGAATGAAGCGCCAACGCGGTGCGGCCCTGTTGCTGGTGTTGTGGGTGCTGGCCTTGCTCAGCGTATTGCTGGGTGGCCTGGCCGGGTGGGTGCAACTGCAAAGTCGCCAGGCGCTGTGGCTGCGCCAGCATACCCAGACACTATTGGCCGCCCAGGCCGGTATCGCACAGGTCATGGCGCAAGGGCAGTGGGTGGCGGACGGGCGTTCTATGGCGCTGACCTTCGACGACGCCCGCTTGCAGGTCAGTCTGCGCAGTGAGCGTGGCAAGTTGTACCTGGTCAACGCTGCCCCCCAAGACCTCACGCGCCTGGCCCTGGCCTGCGGCGCCACACCGGTTCAGGCCCAGCAGTTGGCCAAGGCCCTTGAGACGCGGCGCCATAAGGGCCTGGCGCCGTTTCGGGTACTGGAGCAAGTGCGTCAACTTCCCGGCATGACCCAGGCGCTCTACAGCGAACTACTGCCGGAAATTACCTTGTGGAGCGACCTCGACCGGCCCGCTTCGGCATTCGCCAGCCCCTTGATGCGCAAGGCGCTGAACCTGCCACGCCAGGACGCCGAGGGCGTCGACCCCGGCCAGGTCATGGAAATCGACAGCCGCGCCGAGCGCCCCGGCGGCTATCAGGCACGCCTGCGACTGACCCTTTTATTAAGCCCTGCGGAGGACAGCGCACAGCCCTATCGGGTGGTGCGGTGGCAAGAATGATTCAACTCGAACCAATTGCCCGCTATTGGCGCGGCAGCCTGCTGCAACAAGGCTGGCGCCTGTGGCTCACAGAGTTACGCGGCTGTGTGCCGAAGTGGCTGGCGTTCCAGGACCCGCCCGAGCACGTTCATCACTGGCCGCTCACGGCACCGGTGGTGCCAGGCAATGCGCGCCAGGTGCTGATGCTTGCTCCTGATGCTGTGTTGCAGCAAAGCGTGCAACTGCCTCTGGCTGCCGCGCGCAACCTCGTGGAGGTGGTTGGCTATGAACTGGACCGCTATACCCCGTTCAACGCCGAGCAGCTCTACTTTGTCGCCCGCCTGGAGCAGCGCACGCCCAGCCACCTGGAGGTGAGGGTGGTGGCGATCCTGCGCGAGCGCCTGGACCAGGTCCTCACTGACTGTGCCGCCCTCGGCCTGTACCCACACCGTGTGGACGCGGCGGGCCTGGGTATCGACCTGCTGCCCGCGCCGTTGCGCCCGCGTTCACGTTCTGCCGGCAAGCAATTACAGCGCAGCCTGCCGTGGTTGTGCGGCGCGTTGCTGATTGCGGCGATGCTGTTGTGGCTCAACGATCGCCAGCGGGTACTCGACAGCATGCACGCCACTGTTCAACAGCAAAAAGCCGAGGTCGCGCAGGTGCACGCCCTGCGCCAGCAACTGCTCAACACCCGTGGTGCGGCGCAGTACCTGTCCCAGCGCAAAAGGGCGCAACCCCCCCTGGCCGGCCTACTGAATGACTTGACCAGCTGTCTGCCCGCCGACACCTGGCTCGACCAATTGGACGTCAAGGACGGCGAGGTGAGCTTTTCCGGCCAGAGCGCCAAGGCCAGTGGCCTGATCAGCCGCATCAAAGGCTGCCAGCGCTTGGACAACGCGCAGTTCGAAGGGGTGATCCAACCCGACGCACGCACCGGCAAGGACCAGTTTGCCTTGCGTGCCCACTTACGCCAGGAGGCCGCCGATGCGCCGACCCCTCACACGCCGTGAACGCCGCGGCGCCGCCTTGTTGACCCTGGCGTTGGTGCTCGGCGCGGCCTATTGGCTGTTGATCGACAGCTGGTTCGCCGGGCCGCTGCGGGCCATGGGTGAACAGGCCGAACAGTTGCGTGAACAGCAGCAGCGCTATGCCAGCGTCATACGCCAGGGCGATGCCTTGCGCGAACAGCTGGCGCAGGCACAGCAAGACCCGGCCAGCAGCGCCAGCCTGTTGCCGGGGGACGACCCGGACGTGGTCGCCGCCGACCTGATGCAGCGTCTTGCCGACCTGATCAACAGCCACGCCAACCTCGGCGGCGGCTGCAACCTCACCCAGCGCAAGCCGATCACGCCTGAACAAAACGACAGCGAGCCCTATCGTCAGGTCAAGGTCAGCCTCACGCTCAATTGCGCGATCGAACCGCTGACCGCGATCCTGCATGGGCTGGAATATCAGCCGCCTTTTCTGTTCGTCGATGAGCTGCATATTCGTCGCGACAAACAGGCGCCAGCCAGTGGTGGGGCAGGCAAGCTGGCGGTGCAACTGCTGGTGCGCGGCTACCTGCAACCGGCGCGGGTGGCACCATGATCGGCCCATTGCGTCCTCTTGAATGGGGCTGGCTCGGCGTGGCCGGGCTCTTGGGATTGTTGATGGCGATGATCCTCAGCAGCATCGGCGATGCCCCCCGGTGGTTACCCGATGCGCCGGTGCACGCGCCACCCTCTTTCCAGGTGCAGGCCGCTCCCACGCCGGCGTTGCGAGACCTTGCCGGTACCTGGCAAGCGCCGCTGTTCAGCCCGGATCGCCGCCCGGACCGGGAGGTGGGTAAAACCCAGGTGGCGAGCCTGGCCAACCTGACCCTCAGCGGCATCATGATCACCGGCAACCTGCAAATGGCCATGCTCAAGCAAGCCGGTGGCCCAACGCTCACGGTGCGCTTGGGCCAGGCGTTGCCCAACGGCTGGCGCCTGGAACACCTGACCCCGCAATACGCTCGTTTTGCCCTGGACGGGCGCACCCAGACCCTGAGCCTCTACGGTAAGCGGTTACCCCTGATCTCACATCCCCGCGAGTCTCTCCCTTGATTGATATGCGCACTTCGCTGTTTTGCCTGGCTACCGCCGTCTCCCTGGGCGGCTGTGGCTCTTTGCCCGACACCCTCGACCCGGACGACGACCTGCTGCACGAGGCCCTGCAGGGCACCGGCACACAACGCCCGGCGCTTCAGGCGCCTGTGGCCGAAAGCCCTCCACCTGCCACCCAGGCTCCGCCGCAGCGCCAGCTGATTCGTGGCAATCAAGCGTTTGTGCGCCAGCCCGCAGCGCCGGCAAACGTGCCGCAGCAGGGGGGCGACATCGTGTTCAACTTCGCCGACCAGCCTATCGAGGCCGTGATCAACAGCGTGATGGGCGACCTGTTGCACGAGAACTACAGCATCGCCGAGGGCGTGAAGGGCACTGTCAGCTTCTCCACCTCCAAACCCGTGGACAAACAGCAAGCGCTGTCGATTCTCGAAACCCTGCTGTCCTGGACCGACAACGCCATGATCAAGCAGGGCAACCGCTATGTGATCCTGCCGGCCAACCAGGCAGTGGCGGGCAAGCTGGTGCCGCAGATGCGCGTGGCGCAACCGGCCAGCGGCCTCTCGGCACGTCTGTTTTCACTGCGCTATATCTCGGCCACCGAGATGCAGAAACTGCTCAAACCCTTCGCCCGTGAAAACGCTTTTTTGTTGGTCGACCCGGCGCGTAATGTCCTGAGCCTGGCCGGCACGCCCGACGAACTGGCCAACTACCAGGACACCATCGACACCTTCGACGTGGACTGGCTCAAGGGCATGTCGGTGGCGGTGTTCGGCCTGCAACGCGCCTCGGTGGCCGAGCTGATGCCCGAGCTGCAAGCCATGTTCGGCGCGGACAGTGGCACACCCCTGGCCGGCATGCTGCGGTTCTTGCCGGTCGAGCGCACCAACTCGGTGGTGGCGATTTCTTCCCAGCCCCAGTACCTCACCGAAGTGGGCGACTGGATCCGCACCATCGACGAGGGCGGCGGCAACGAGCCGCAGATGTATGTGTACGACGTGCGCAATATGAAGGCCGCTGATCTGGCCAAGTACCTGCGGCAGATTTACGGCAATGGCGCGATCAAGGATGATGCCCCGGCGAAGGTCGCGCCGGGCTTGCGTACCACCACCCTGTCCTCGTCCACCAGTGCCGGTTTGCAGGCGAGCGCCCCGGTGCCCGCAGCCGAAGAACCTGAATCCGAGCCTGACGAAAACACCCCGGCATCGCCCACCAGCGACCTCGAAGCGGGCACGCGCATCACCGCGCAAAAGAGCAGCAACCAACTGCTGGTACGCACCCGCCCGGCGCAATGGAAAGAGATCGAAGCGGCGATCAAACGCCTCGACAACCCACCGCTGCAAGTGCAGATCGAGACGCGCATCCTGGAGGTCAAACTCACCGGCGAACTGGACCTGGGGGTGCAGTGGTACCTGGGCCGCCTGGCCGGCAATTCCACCAGCACCACGGTGGCCAATGCTTCCGGCAGCCAAGGCGCCTTGGGCGGTGGCGGGGCAGGGCTGGGGGCGGCGGACTCGTTGTTCTACTCCTTCGTCAGTTCCAACCTGCAAGTGGCCCTGCACGCCCTGGAGACCAATGGCCGCACCCAGGTGCTGTCGGCGCCATCGCTGGTGGTGATGAACAACCAGCCGGCGCAGATCCAGGTGGGGGACAACATTCCCATCAGCCAGACCACCGTCAATACCGGGGACGCCGACACCACCTTGAGCAGTGTGGAATATGTGCAGACGGGGGTGATTCTGGATGTGGTGCCGCGCATCAATCCGGGTGGGCTGGTGTACATGGATATCCAGCAACAGGTCAGTGATGCCCAGAACCCGACGGGGAACAGTGAGACGCCGGTGAACCCGCGTATCTCCACGCGCTCGGTGTCCACCCAGGTGGCGGTGCAGAGTGGCCAGACGGTATTGCTCGGCGGATTGATCAAGCAGGACAACGCTGAGAGCGTCAGTGCCGTGCCTTACCTGGCGAAGATTCCGGGGTTGCGCTGGTTGTTTGGCAATACCGGCAAGTCCAAGGACCGCACGGAGCTGATTGTGCTGATTACGCCGAGGGTGATTACCAGCAGCAGCCAGGCGCGGCAGGTGACGGATGATTATCGCCAGCAGATGCAGTTGTTGCGACCCGCCCAATAAGCCCTCTCCCACATTGATCGTTCCCACGCTCTGCGTGGGAATGCCGCCCTGGACGCTCCGCGTCCCATCTGCACAACGTGACGCGGAGCGTCACAGGATGTATTCCCACGCAGAGCGTGGGAACGATCATCACGGCAGGGCGTCACCCTATTGCTGCAACAGCAACGCCTGCTGCTTGAGCTTGCGTTTCTGCGCAAACGGCAAGCTCTCATCATCCCCATACGGCGCGCTGTACCAGTTGCCGTAGCTGGGGTTGGGCAGCAGGAACCAACGCTGGCCTAGCCAATTCACATAGGGTTCGACGGCCTTGCGTTGTGCATCCAGGGTGTTGTGCTCGGCCTGCACGAAATCGCCCAGGGAGTCTCCGGCCATCAACAGCACGCGGGCATGCCTGGCGACCCACTGACGGCGGCACTGCTTGCCGTAGCCCGCGCTTTCGCAGTGGCCGGTGGGGGTGCTGGCCGCCAGGATCTGTGCGTCGCTCTCAATCGGGAAACCGCGCAAACGCAGGTTTTTGGCCGTGGCCGCGACCTGGCTGTGTTCTCGGTTGGTGAGGTAGTAAACCTGGATGCCTTTTTGCCGGGCCGCCTGCAGGAACGCCACCGAGCCTGGCAGTGCCTGGGCCTTGGCCTGCTCGACCCAGGTGTTCCAGCGATCATAGGAATAGACCTGATTGTTGATGATGTCGCGGGCGTTGAGGGGCACGTTGTCCAACAGCGTTTCGTCGATATCCACCACCACCGCCGGGGGCAGGCCGGCCAGGTTGCGTGGGGCAAAAGGCAGGGCGTCCCAGCTCGGGTCGGCCAGGGCGACGTCCAGTTGACGGGTGGCATTGGCGAAGAGCTGGCGGTAGATCAGTTCGTGCTCGATGGACGTCTGGGTCCAGAGCACGGCGTCGAGTTGGTCATTGGCCGGCGGGTGTTGCTGGCAGCCTGCGAGGGCGGTGGTGAGCAAGCAGAGGCTGGCAAAGAACAGGTTGCGCATGGGCTGGGTCTCGAAGAGCGTGGTGGCGTGGTCAGCACGCCAGTCTAATCACTTGCGATGCTCGCGGCTCGTTGCCGTTTCGCAATCGTCTTAAAGCCAGGCTTCACCCTTGGCGGGTAATGTAGCGAGCGCCTGCGAAGAGGGCCTGACAGTCAACACAGCTGGATTGTGTACATATCCATTGCTGCGGTAACGGCCACTTAGGGTTTCCGCTCTGACAGCGGGTCACTTTGGAAAAGCCCCAAAGTAACCAAAGGGCTCTTGCCTTACCACTCGGCACCTCGCTTAGGCTCGGCCAGCGTGGTTTAACGGGGCGCTTGAGATCAAGATCAAAAGCAGATCAAGAGCGGCTCGCTTCGCATCGTGGTTACCGTCTGCTGCTACAGCCCAAAAAAGTTGTGTAGATGGCGATGCCGAACCTGTGGCGAGGGAGCTTGCTCCCGTGACGCCCTGAAAGCCTGCGCATATCTACCTGACGACCCGTGTTCCAACTGTGGGAGCTGGCTTGCCTGCGAAAGCGGTGGGTCAGTCGCTGCATCTGTGACTGCACCACCGCTTTCGCAGGCAAGCCAGCTCCCACGTTGAATCTTCGTGCATTGCGTTCGCTTAATTCATCGGCATTGGAGCGGGTGCTGTTTTATTTGTCCTGGCGCGCATCCAGGGTTTTTTGATGCTCGGCCAGGAAGGGTTGCTCCGCTGGATCAAAACGATCAATCCCGGCGGTGAAGCGGTGCCAGTAGGGGTACAACGGCTGACGGCGAGTGACGGCTTCGATGCGCGCCGACTGCTCGTCGGTGAGTTTCAGTTCGGTGGCCGCCAGGTTATCGCGCAGGTGTGCTTCCGTACGGGCGCCGACAATCAGCGAGGTGATCCCCGGGCGATCCTTGAGCCAGGCCAGGCAGGTACGGGCGACCGAGACGCCGTGTTCATCGCCGACGGCGGCGAGGGTCTCGATAATGTCCAGCGCACGTTCCTGGTCGTGGACGTAGGGTTCCGGCCAACCGCTGCCCTGGCGGGTATTGGCCGGTGGCTTGTGCCCGCGGCGGGTTGTGCCGGTCAGCAAGCCTTCGCCCATCGGGCCCCACACCAAAGTGCCGACCTGCTGGTCCAGGGCCAACGGCAGCAACTCGTACTCGGCCTCGCGGGATTCCGGAGTGTAGTAGATCTGCTGGCTAATCGGCTTGAGCATGCCGTGCAGTTCAGCCTTGCCCAGGGTTTTCATCATCTGCCAGGCGGTGAAGTTGCTGGTGCCGAAATAGCGGATCTTGCCCGAACCCACCAACAGGCGCAGGGCTTCCAGGGTCTCTTCGATTGGCGTCATGCCGTCCCAGTTGTGCAGTTGGTACAAGTCGATGTGGTCGGTACCCAGGCGCTTGAGGCTGGCTTCGCACGCGCGGATCAAGTGGTAGCGCGATGAGCCGGAGTTGTTGGGGTTGTCGTCCACCGGGCTGCGGCCCTTGGTGGCTAGCAGAATGTCGTGACGCTTGTCGCCCAGCGCCTTGCCCACCACTTCTTCGGCCAAGCCGTGGGAATAGAGATCAGCGGTGTCGACCATATTCACCCCGGCGTCGAACGCCATATCGAACATGCGCTTGGCCAGGGGCACATCCACCGCACCGCATTTTTCAAATTCTGCGCGACCGCCAAAAGGGACGGTGCCAAGGATGATTTCCGATACCAGCAGGCCGGAATGACCCATTTGTCGATACTGCATGTTGCCTCCTACTTAACGTTGCACGTGAAGGTGTGAACGATGGGGGCGGCGATAGTTTGAATTTTTTCGTGAAATCCTCGCGCCCGTCTTGGCATGACGTCAATGAAGATTGTTTCGCTGGATGAAATGCTGGATTGTGAATCCTGGTCATTCCGCCAGACAGGGCAGCGGTAGAACATCCCTGGCGTCGATACCCACTCATTTGGAGCCTGTCATGACCCAGCCTGCGATCAAACTCTATGGTTTTCCCCTGTCCGGCCACTCCCACCGGGTCGAGCTGATGTTGTCCCTGCTGGGGCTGGCGAGTGAATTTATCCTGGTGGACCTCAAGCAAGGCGCGCATAAAACGCCTGAGTTCCTCACCACCCTGAACAGCTTTGGCCAGGTGCCGGTGATTGATGACGGCGGCACGGTACTGGCCGACTCCAATGCGATCCTGATTTACCTGGCCAGCACCTATGGCAGCGGCCAATGGCTGCCGAGCGACCTTGTCGGGCAAGCCAAGGTGCAGCGTTGGCTCTCGGCCGCCGCCGGCCCACTCCATGCCGGGCCTGCCACGGCGCGCTTGGCCACGGTGTTTGGCGCCGAGGTGGACACTGTCGGCGCAATCAACCGTGCCCATGCCTTGCTTAGCGTGATGGAGCAGCAACTGAGCCAGAGCCGTTTCCTCGCCAGTGAACAGCCCAGCATTGCCGATATCGCCTTCTACACCTATGTGGCCCATGCGCCGGAAGGCAATGTGTCCCTGGCCGACTACCCTGAGGTACGCGCCTGGCTCGCCAGCATCGAAGCACTGCCGGGTTTTGTCGGCATGCCGCGCACGGCTGTCGGTTTGCAATCGAGTTGAAGCCCAACACCTGTGGCGAGGGAGCTTGCTCCCGCTGGGCTGCGCAGCAGCCCCAACAAGGCTGCCGTATTTATTCAGCCAAACCGCGCTGGCAGCTTTCAGGGCCGCTGCGCGCCCCAGCGGGAGCAAGCTCCCTCGCCACAGGGGCACATAATCAGAAGGCGTAAAGATGGATCGATTTCATGAGATGCAGGTTTTTCTGGCGGTAGCCGAAGAGGAGGGCTTCGCGGCTGCCGCCCGGCGCCTGAACACGTCGCCGCCCAGCGTGAGCCGCGCCATTGCCGCCATGGAACAACGCATCGGCACGCAGTTGCTGGCGCGCACCACCCGCAGCCTGCACTTGACCCAAGCCGGCCAGCGTTACCTGGACGATTGCCGACGCATCCTTGCCGAGCTGGACGAAGCCGAGGAAGCGGCGGCGGGCAGTTACTCCATCCCGGGCGGCCAGTTGACGGTGACCGCACCGGTACTGTTTGGCGAGTTGTATGTGGCGCCGGTACTGGGGGATTATCTGGACCGTTTTCCCTTGGTGAGTATCAACGCCTTGCTGGTCGATAGGGTGGTCAATATGACCGACGAAGGTGTTGACGTGGCGGTGCGTATCGGCCACCTGCAGCCATCCTTGCAGCAAACGATCAAGGTCGGCGAAGTACGCCGGGTGGTGTGCGCATCGCCGGCTTATCTTGACCAACACGGGCGGCCCCAGCGCCCCGAGCAGTTGCGTGAGGCCAAGCTCGTCACCTCATCGTCCAGCCAACTGGTCAGTGAGTGGACATTCATCGACGCCGGCCAGCCGCTGAAGGTACCGATCGAGCCACGCCTGGTGGTCACCGCCAACAATGCCGCGATCAACCTGGCCCGCCTGGGCTGGGGCATGACGCGGGTGCTGTCTTACCAAGTCGCGGCAGCGGTGGCGGCGGGTGAGTTGGAGCTGGTGCTGGAGGATTTCGAACCGGCGCCGCTGCCGATCCACGTGGTGTTCCAGCAAAACGGCCGCATACCGGCCAAGGTCAATACGTTTGTGGATTTCCTCAGCCATCGCCTCGGGCAGGACCCGGCCCTGAACGCGGCGACCAAGCAGCGCGCCTGATGGAGCGTTTTCGCGATATGCAGCTGTTTGCCGCGCTGGCCGGGCAACCCAGCCTGGCGTCGGCGGCGCGCCATGCGCAGGTCTCCGGCCCGACGCTGGTACGAGCGGTTGCGCGCCTTGAGGCACGCCTGCGCGTGGTGTTGCTGCAACGCAGCACCCGTGGGGTCAGCCTGACCGATGCAGGCCAGGCTTACCTTGCCGACTGTGTGCGTCTGCTGGCAGCGGTGGACGCGGCCGAGGCTTCGGCCAACGGTTTGCATGTGCAGGCCCAGGGCGACCTGCGGATATTCCTGCCGTTGCTGTTCAGCCGCTATGTCATGGCGCCGTTGTTGGCCGGCTATGCGGATCGCTACCCGGCGGTGCGTGTCATCGCGCACTATCACGATTATTTCCCTAACCTGCACGTAGAAGGGCTGGATGTGGCGGTACTGGTCGGCGAATTGCCCAGTTCGTCGCTGATTGCGCGGCAGGTCGGGCAGGTGGGCACTGTCCTTTGCGCCAGCCCCGCTTACTTGGCGACCCGGGGCGAACCCCGACATCCGGCCGACCTCAAGCAGCATCATCTGATTACCAGCACCGACCCGGTGCACTGGGATTTCCCGCATTACACCCTCAAGGCTCGCGCCCGGCTGCGTTGCGCCACTGTCCAAGGTGCGATCAATGCGGCGGTGCAGGGGGCGGGCGTGATTCGAGCCTTGAGTTACCCCCTGCACGAACACCTGGCGAGCGGCCAGTTGCAGCGCCTATTGCCTACCTTCGAGTTGCCGCCGCAGCCGGTGTATGTGGTTTACCGCGAAGGTCGTCATGCGTCGATGCGCGTGCGCAGCTTTGTCGACTACTGCGTCACCGCGTTGCGCGAGCATCCGGCGTTTCAGTTGGCGTAATAGTGGATTGCCCAGGGTGGGCATTCTCTCCATCGCGGTGTGGGTGCAGCATCTTCAGTATCTAACCGGAGGTGAGCGCCATGCACTCGATTGAACCAACCCCTTGGCATGTCGGCGAACGACACATGCAGGAAAGTGCCGGCGTCTCTGAACGCATGGCCATGATCGGGCCCAAGGTCATTCGTGATCATCTGCCTGAGCAGCACCGCGATTTCTATCCGCTGCTGCCGTACTTGATCGCGGGCGTGGTGGACGAACAAGGCATCCCCTGGGCGACGATGCTGGAGGGCGCACCAGGCTTCGCGCACTCACCAGATCCGCACACGCTGCAGATCGACAGCCTGCCTTCCAGAACTGATCCCGCCTGGGCTGGAATAACGGATGGCTCGGCCATTGGCCTGCTGGGCATCGACCTCAACACCCGCCGCCGCAATCGCATGAATGGCCGCATTGGAACACTTGAGCAGGAGGGCTTCACGGTCGAGGTGGTACACACCTTCGGCAACTGCCCCAAGTACATCCAACTGCGCCCCGTCGCCGGCATTGCGCGCAAACCCGGCAACCTGGCCGAGCGCAGCTGCCGCCTGGACGACGCCGCACAAGCACTGATCCGCCACGCCGACACCTTCTTCGTCGCCAGCTACGTCGACCTGCACGGCGAACGCTCGGTGGACGTCTCCCACCGAGGCGGCAATACGGGATTTGTGCGCGTGGAAGGTAACGTACTGACCATCCCGGATTTTGCCGGCAACCTGTTCTTCAACACCCTCGGCAACCTGCACGCCAACCCGGTGGCGGGGTTGTTGTTTGTTGATTTTGAGACGGGTGACGTGCTGCAAGTGGCCGGGCGTACTTCGTTGATCCTGAGCGGGCCGCAAGTAGCTGAGTTCGAAGGCGCGCAGCGCTTGTGGACGGTGACGGTGGAACATGTGGTCCGCCGCCCGGCAGCGTTGGCCTTGCGTTGGCAATTCGCTGAATTTTCACCGCACAGCCTGGCGATGGGCACCTGGTAGCCTGGCACGATAATGCCATGTAGGAGCGAGCTTGCTCGCGAAAAACGTCAACGATAACGCGTGCTTCCTGAGTAAGTGCGGCGCCTGTGGGTTTTTCGCGAGCAAGCTCGCTCCTACAGAAGGTGGTATGAAGTGTGGCGCAGGCAGGTGGATGAGCTCGCTCTAGGGAAGAAGGTCAGCCTGACGTCGAGTCATGCCGTAATCAGCATTGGGAAACAGCTGACTGGTCATCTCGATGATTTTGCTTTGCGCGTCGATGAACTTGCCCATTCGGGCGCCACCCGAAGTTGAGTCATACAACGCCTGTCCGACCCTTCGACCGTTCTCGAACACCTGAATATCGGCGAAGCTCATGTACAGCGCCATGTCCCAGCTCCATGTACCGATATAAGTGGTCGACAGCGCGCAACTGGCGGGCGGGGCGCCTGGCGGCAACTCGCGGGGTTGAAAGCCCTTACTGCGTAATTGAGCGGTGTAAGTCGTATTGAAGCCTTCACGCAAGCCTGCGGCGGGAATCATGCAGATTTCGGGCGAGTGAACAGTTGAGGAGGGAACGGGGGTGACGGTTTGCGTGATACTGCAGCCGGTGAGGGCGCCGCATACCAGTAAGCAAGCGAGGGTTGTTACCTGGTGCATAGCGACCTCCATGTCATAAGTAGTGGCTGGATGATAGCAGTGAAGTTCCAGCATGGATCACTATCTACTGAGACACAGCCGATCCAATGTGGGAGCTGTCGAGCTTTAGCGAGGCTGCGATGGCGGCGGCACTGTCAACATACTCATTGCCTGACCCACCGCTATCGCGGCCTCGCTAAAGCTCGACGGCTCCCACAGGGGAATGTCATTGCCTGGCGGGTTTGCGCGTTTTCATCAGGCCGCCGGGCACTCAAGGTTCAGCGCTTCACCCACGAACATGTTGCTGGATGTTGAACCATCATCCTTAGCGATTCCTTTGGGTTAGCCTTGTTTTCCTACTGACAACAAGGATTGGTCATGCAACGAAAGGTTATTAATCCCACGACGGTATTCAACTCCCTGCAGTACGGTTTCAGCCAGGCCATGGAAGTGCCAGAGGGCCGGCGAATCATGCTGTCGGGGCAGGTGGGGGTAGATGCTCAAGAGCACACGGTCGGCCCCGGCATCGCCGAACAGACCGCCGCAGCGTTGGACAATATCGAAAAGGTGCTGGCCGAGGTCGGTGGCGACCTGTCTCATGTGATCATGCTGCGGCTGTATATCGTCGAGTCTGCCCGTGAGCAGCAAGCGTCGATCGCCCATGCGCTACTTGAGCGCTTCCCGCACAACCCGCCACCGTCTTCGTGGATTATCGTCAGCGGGTTGTCGTTGCCGCAGTGGTTGATTGAGATTGAGGCGGAGGCGGTGATATGAGTGGCTTTCACCGAGCGCTGACAAATGCTGCTGATCATCTGTAGTCAAACCGCGATTCCCCCCGTACCATTCGCCCCCCTCGCAGTGACGCGAGGCGCAGCGCCAGGAAGGCTCATCCCATATTTTTCCTGACGCCTGCCGTTTATTTTTATGCCTGCGTTCAGGGTTCGATATGTCTCACTTCTCTCGGCCTTTGGCCTTGTTCTTGATTACGGCAGCCCTGGCAGGTTGCGGTACTCAGTCTGCGTCGCTGGTTAGCCAGCCGTTGCAACCTGGCCCCCAGGACCCGGTCGCTTATGTAGTCGGATCAATCGGCCCGCAGAGCCTTAGCGCATCTCCTGCGCCTAATCAGCGTTTACTGTTTCGCAAACGCGGTTCCGAGTTTGGCGCCGCAGCGATCTGGGTGGGCGTCGGTCGGCAAACACCTCAGGATGTGAAGGATGCGGCCGGTGCCGCCAGTGTATTCGTGTTGGCGCTCAAGCCTGGGGATTATGAGTTCTATGATTTTCAGTTTTTCTCCAGCAGTTATTCACCCCCTCTGGGGACGACCTACACCTCGGTGCAGGCGCGAGAGAAATTCAACCTGCCACTGCGCCTGAAGGCCGGCAACGCCTATTACCTCGGTGAATTTCGCTCGTTATGCCTTGGCGCTTCGCTGTGTGCCTTCCGCTGGCGCGACCAGCAAGCACGCGATGAGCCGCTAGCGCGGCACTCTGTTGCGGGCCTGCCGGCTCTGGAGTTGTTGCCGCTGGATTATCGCAGCGCCGCCCCTTATATCATCGCGCCGCTGCCATCCGGGGCGGGCCAGAACATCCTTCACGAGACACGCCCATGAACCGTTTTATTACGTTCAGCGCCCTGGCGCTGCTGACCGGGTGTGCAACCACCCATACGCTTCCTGAGCGTGCATTGCCGGATGGCAAGGAATATCTCAAGCCGATCCACGTCATGATCGATGACCCGCTTAATGCAGCACAAATTCGTAACCAATTGCGTGAGACTGGGGTGTTTCGCAGTGTCGAAAGCGGCCGGGGCAACGCGGACGATTACTCGGTGTGGGTGCGCTACAACGTTCAGCGTGATATGCCGCCTTTCCCGGTGGTACTGCTGAGCGCGGCAACTCTGTTTCTGCTGCCCCTGTCCGTGAGCATTGACACCACCACCGAGTTCTCCCTGCAGCACAATGGGAAGCAGCTCAAGCAGTACAGCTACCGCAACGTCACCCACAAATATTCCTGGCTGCTGGATGGCCCTGGCGGGATGGAGCTACAGAGCGGTCACCGTGTTGCACGGGCTTTTGCCGAAGATGTACAGCGCGACGGGCTGCTGCCCGAAGAGCACGCACAATGATCAGGACTACGTTACTGGCCGCCGTGCTGTTGCTCGGTGGTTGCGGTACCGCCCTCAAACCGTTGGATTACAAGGCAGAGCGTGCCTACGTGCCGATGAGTGTCACGATGCCGTCGCCCGTGTCGAGGTTGGAACAGCAGACGCAACGCGAAGTTATCCAGTTGTTGCGTGACACAGGTGCCTTCAGTTTTATGGATGGCGGTTTCAGCAAGACGGGCTACAGCTTGTTGGTCGATCAACGCGGCGGTAAAGGGGCCGGTGCGCTCCCGGCGATACTTGGCGCGTTGACGCTGTTGACCGTGCCAGTGCCCTACACCTACGAGCGCCAGTTGCACGGCTCGCTGTTCAAGGACGGGCAACTGCTCAAAACCTATGCTTACAAGCGTGGTGGTTGGACAGCTACGACCTGGTACATCCCCATGACCGAGCCCCGCAGCGAAAGCGAGATGTTGAGCGAGTTGATGCGGGATCTGGAGCACGATCACTTGATTCCTTATCAGTGACAGCTGGTTATTTTAATTAGTGTTGATAGAGAGGTTCATGGATGAATTACGAATTGTTGTTTGGCTTGGATGTGCAACTGGGCTTTTTGGTGATGGCCTTTGTGTTGGTGATGGCGGTGATTGGCTTCATTCTGGACAAAGACACCACGCCGCAGGTTGTCGTGGCGACCGGCGTTGCGCTGATTTCGATTGCCGCGTGTGCCGTGGTCTCCATCGACGCATTCAATGGGCTGGCGCAGTCACTGCACGAAAAAGGCAAAATCAGCGGTGCTCTGTTTGACCAGGTGAAACACCGCTCCAACCTGTTCCTCTTTGTTTTCCCGTTTGTAACCGCCGCCATCGGCACGAACCTGATTTCCGACGTGTTGACCAAGAAATTGCATTATGAAAAATCCTTGGGCCCTGTGAATTTGTTGCAAGGGTGCTTGGAACTTATGAAAATTCTTTTCGGTTTGGTTATTTTTCCGTTTGTTGCAATTGGCTTGGCGCCCTTCGTGTTGGTCGATACGTGGAAGCGCCATGTCACCCGTTATATGGAAGGGGTTGGCGCAGTGAATCGTCATCTGCAACTCAAGATGCTGAAGGCCGACATCATTTCCAGGAACCTGTTTCGTGGCCCACCCGCCAAACCTGCGCCCTGATTCCGGTCGTCGGCACTCAGCCCTTAATACCGAACCATCACCGACTTAAGCTCGGTGTAGTCCTCAATGAACGCACTGCCAAACTCCCGCCCTAATCCCGAAGACCGGCTGCCACCAAACGGCACTGCCGGGTCGAGCAAGGTGTGCATGTTCACCCACAGGGTGCCGGCCTTGACGGCCGGGATCATGCGCAGGGCCTTGCCCAGGTCATTGGTCCACAGGCTGGCGCTCAACCCGTAGGGCCCGTGGTTCATCATGGTCAGTAGTTCGTCTTCATCGTCGTAGGGCAGGAAGGTGGCGATGGGGCCGAAGGTCTCCTCGTTGAGCAGGGTGTCGTGCAGGTGGTTGGCGAGGATCACGGTGGGTTCAACGTAGCAGCCGGGGCGGTCGATGAGGTGGCCGCCGTGGATGATCGTGTTGTTTTCGGCGCGGGCCTGGTTGAAGTAGCCGAGCAGTTTGTGTTGGTGTTGCTGGTGGGTCACGGGGCCGAAGTCGGTGTGGTCATCCAGGGGTGAGCCGATGGTCAGGCGGCTGAGACGTGCCTTGAGTTTTTCCAGCACGGCATCGATCTGTGAGCGGTGCACGAAGAAGCGCTCGGCCGCTGCGCAGATTTGCCCCGAGTGCAGGAAACCCGCTTCGATAATGCCATCCACCGCTTTGTCTACATCCATGTCGCGCAGGAAGCCGGCGGCGTTCTTGCCACCCAGTTCCAGGGTCGCGCGGGTCAGCCCGGCGCCCATGGCACTGCGGCCTACTGCAATACCGGTGGGCACTGAGCCGGTGAAGGACACCTTGTGCGTGCCGGGGTGTTCCACCAGCCCCTTGCCGACTTGGCCGCCGCCGGTCAGCACGTTGAGCACCCCCGCCGGCAATCCGGCGTCGATGGCCAGTTCGGCGATGCGCAGCAGGGTCAGCGGTGTGAATTCGCTGGGCTTGATGATGATGCTGCAACCGGTCACCAGTGCCGAGGCGAGCTTCCAGATGGCGATCATGGTCGAGAAATTCCACGGCACAATGCCCACCACCACGCCCACCGGTTCGCGCAAGGTGAAGGCGGTGTAGCGCTCGCCATTGAACGAAGGCAGCGACGGCGTGAGGGTCTGGCCGCTGAGCTTGGTGGCCCAGCCTGCGTAGTAGCGCAGGAAGTGCGCGGCCTGGTCGACCTCAAAGGCGCGGGAAATCTGGATGATTTTTCCCGACTGGCAGGTTTCGATCTGCGCCAGTTCTTCGCGATGGTGTTCCAGCAGGTCGGCCAGTTTCAGCAGCACGTTGCCACGGATGGCGGGAGCGGTCTGGGACCACAGCTGGAAACCACGGTTGGCGCAAGCGACCGCGGCGTCGATATCCGCCAGGTCTGCGTCGGCCACGTCGGCGATCACCTGGCCGGTGGCGGGGTTGGTCACGCTCAGGCGTGCATCGGCGTGGCTGCGCACACTGGCGCCGTCGATAAACAGCCCATGACGGCGACGCAAAAAGGCTTCGACGTGAGGCAGCAGCGGGATATCGCTCATGGCAGGTTCCTGGCAGTTCACTAAAGAAACCCCGAGGTTAACCAGCGCGCAGGTACGCGGCTTGACTGTGCCTGCCAGGTTTTATGCCTGTGCCTGCCGTGCCTGTGAAAAGTACAACCTTGCCTGCCGAACGTGCATGTTGTGCCGGCGCAAGCCGTTCGATACTGGCCCTGCATCCCGCGCCGTTCCACGATTCGGAGCGCCTGCCGGACTTCCAATAATAAGCAGGGCCGTCCATGAAAAAGCCAAACCCGCTCCTTGAAGACCTCAAGCCTCTTCTGCCTGCCATTGCCGCGAACGCCAGCCGTGCCGAACAGCTGCGCCAGGTGCCGGATGAGAATATCGCGCTGCTCAAAAGCATCGGCCTGCACCGCGCCTTCCAGCCCAAGGCATTCGGTGGCCTGGAACTGTCGCTGCCCGAATTCGCCGACTGCATCGCCTTGCTCGCCGGCAGTTGCGCCAGCACCGCCTGGGCCATGAGTTTGTTGTGTACCCACAGCCATCAACTGGCGCTGTTCTCGGCGCAGTTGCAGGAGGAGATCTGGGGCGCCAACCCGGATGCCACGGCCAGCAGCAGTATTGCGCCGTTCGGCCGGGTGACCGAGGGCGAGGGTGGCGTGTACTTCAGTGGCGAGATGGGCTGGAGCAGCGGCTGTGACCATGGCGAGTGGGCGATTGTCGGCTGCCGTCGCCAGAATGCCGAAGGTACCCAGGATTACTGCTTTGCCGTGCTGCCGCGCAGTGACTATCAGATTCGCGATGACTGGTTCGCGGCCGGCATGAAAGGCAGTGGCACCAAGACCCTGATCATCGACAACGCCTGGGTGCCTGAGCACCGGATCCAGAAGGCCAAGGACATGATGGAAGGCAAGTCCGCAGGCTTTGGTCTCTACCCAGACAGCCAGATTTTCTACGCGCCGTACCGGCCGTATTTCGCCAGTGGTTTTTCCACCGTCAGCCTCGGCGTGGCCGAGCGCATGCTGGAGGTGTTCCGCGAAAAAACCAAAAACCGTGTGCGCGCCTATACCGGTGCCGCCGTCGGCGCAGCGACCCCGGCGCTGATGCGCCTGGCCGAGTCCACCCACCAGGTGGCCGCCGCTCGGGCGTTTTTGGAGAAAACCTGGCAAGACCACGCCGAACACAGCGCCGCCCACCGCTACCCAGCGCGAGAAACCCTGGCGTTCTGGCGCACCAACCAGGCCTACGCCACCAAGATGTGCATCGAAGCGGTAGACCGGCTGTTCGCCGCCGCCGGTGGCAATGCCTGGTTCGAACACAACGAAATGCAGCGCCTGTTCCGCGATGCCCACATGACCGGCGCGCATGCCTACACCGACTATGACGTGTGCGCGCAGATCCTTGGCCGTGAGCTGATGGGCCTGGAACCCGACCCGAGCATGGTGTAGCTGCGTTTTCCCTACAACAATCAGGGCGGCCCATAGAGGCCACCCGGGAGTCTTGCATGTCTGACGTATTCGACCCACGGGCCTTTCGTCGCGCCTTGGGCAATTTTGCCACTGGCGTGACCGTGGTCACCGCCGCCACCGTCTCCGGGCGCAAGGTGGGCGTGACGGCCAACAGTTTCAACTCGGTATCCCTCGACCCGCCGCTGGTGCTGTGGAGCATCGACAAGCGCTCCAACAGCCATGCCGTGTTCGAGGAGGCCAGCCACTTTGCCGTGAATGTGTTGGCGGCGGACCAGGTGCATCTATCCAACAATTTCGCGCGCCCCCGTGAAGACCGCTTCGCCCTGATCGAATACGAGCCGGGGGAGGGAGGCTCGCCGGTATTCGCCGATTGCTCGGCGCGTTTTCACTGTGAGAAATACCAGCAGGTGGACGGCGGCGACCATTGGATCATGATCGGCAAGGTGGTGGCCTTTGATGATTTTGGCCGTGCGCCGCTGCTCTATCATCAGGGCGCCTATGCCGAGGTCCGGGCGCTGCCTCCGTGCGCGCCCGAGGCGGTTTAGAACGGCACGGCGACCACCAGTTGGCTGTAGACATTGGTGCCGTTGCCGCCGATCTGATTGCCGCCGTTTTCGGCTGATTTATTCGGTTTGTACAGGCCGAGCAGCGGCGTGATGATCAGGTGCTCGTTGACGGCCCATTCGGCATACAGGTCCAGTTCGCGGCCATCCAGGTTCAATTGGCCGCGGGTGCTGACGGTGTTGTAGTCGAAGAACAGCGCCCCAAGCGTGACGTTCTCCAGTGGCTTGACCTTGAGCGCCACGTGCTGCACGGCGGTGTTGCTGTTGAAGGGGCCGGAATAGTTGCCCGCTACTTCGCCCTGCACCCAGGTGCCGTAGCCACGGTTGAAGCCTGAGAACATGCCGTCCCAGTTCTTCGAATAACGGGCGTAGCGGTAGGTCAGGTCCGGTGACCACGGCAGGTTGGTGAAGGTGTAACCGGCTTCGGCGTAGCCGGCATTTTCCTGGCCGTCGCGACGGCTTTGGCGCGCCAGTTCGAAGGCGAAGTGCGCGTTGTCGATACCGGCATTGCCGGTGCCGCGCAGGCTGTAGAGGTTCATGCCTTTGCGCTGGCGCTGCAGGTCGGTGGCGAAGCGCTCATCCACATCGATGCCGTGAATATAGGTCAACCCCAGGGTGCCCGGCGCGGCACTGTATTCCAGGGTGCCGGCGGCCATTTCGGTGAGGGCCTGGGCGCGGTTGTCGGATTTGATCCACATCAGGCTGCCATGCACGCCGTCCTTGCCACCCAGGCGAATCACCGCCGTCTTATCGAAGGCATGGCGTGCGGCGATGTAGTAGGCGCCGCCGCGATTGAACTCGCCGTCGCCCACACCGTTGCCCAGGTTGGGGCCGTCGTCGTTAAGGATAAAACCGTCGCCCAACATGATGATCTGGCGGCCAAACGACAGGTCCACACCGTCCTTGCCCAACACCGGGAACAGCTCCCCGGACCGCCAGCCGGCGAAGGCTTCGTCAAACTTGGTGGTGCGCTCGGTGCCGTTGGTCAACCCGGATGCGTCGCCATCGCCCCAGGTACCGGAACTCACCAGGTTGGCCGTGCCATACACACCGCCCAGGTTGCCCAGGCGCTGTTCGACGCTCAGGCCGTACTTGATGAACGCCTCACGCCAGGTGGAGCCGCCGCTGCGCCCATCGTAGTTCTTCGGGCTATTGAACATACCGTACACGGCGAGGAAGTTGCCGGTGACCTGAGTGTCGGCGTCGGCATACAACTCGATGGCCTGCGCCTGGCCCACCAGCAGTGCCACGCCCAGGCCGACCGTCTGGCGCAGGCGGCGGTTTTTCAGTGTGTGCTCCATTGTTATTGACCCCATCTTGGTTAAGAGTGAGGACGCATTAGGGCGAGCGGTATGAGGCCAAGTCTTTTCCCTGCGTGCCAGGCAATTGACTCTGGCCGCCAGGCCACACGCCCTGGCAGGCAGCAACAAAACCGGCGGCAGACAGGGGCAAGACGATCAACGGGAGTGGGGCGCAGAGTGCCGACACATTAAAAAAACCGCTTCGAGGACCCCTCCATGTCGATCAACGACCGACTCACCGCACACCTCAACCGGGGCACGGTAGGTTTTCCCACTGCGTTGGCCAGCACCATCGGCCTGATCATGGCCAGCCCGGTGATCCTCACCGCCACCATGGGTTTCGGCATCGGCGGCAGCGCCTTTGCCCTGGCGATGCTGCTCGCCGTGGTGATGATGCTGGCCCAGGCCACCACCTTCGCCGAGGCCGCGTCGATACTGCCTACCACCGGTTCGGTGTACGACTACATCAACTGTGGCATGGGTAGGTTCTTTGCGATCACCGGGACCTTGTCGGCCTACCTGATCGTGCATGTGTTCGCCGGCACCGCCGAAACTATCCTCGCCGGGGTCATGGCCCTGGTGAACTTCGAACACCTCAATACCCTGGCAGAGTCGGCCGGCGGCTCGTGGTTGCTGGGCGTCGGTTTCGTACTGGTGTTCGGCGTGCTGAATGCTTTTGGCGTCAGCGCATTTGGCCGCGCCGAGATCATCCTGACCTTCGGCATGTGGACCACCCTGATGGTGTTCGGCGTACTGGGCCTGATCGCCGCGCCGGCGGTGCAGTTGGAGGGCTGGTTCGGCGAGTCGTTGGTGGGCACCGACCTGGTTACCGTGCTGTCGCTGGTGGGCATGGCGATGTTCATGTTCGTGGGCTGCGAGTTCGTCACCCCACTGGCGCCGGACCTGCGCCAATCGGCCAAGGTGATGCCACGGGCGATGATGCTCGGGCTGATGGGCGTGGCCACCTGCATGTTCATCTATGGCGCGGCGATGAAACGCCAGGTGGAGAACGTGGTGCTCGATGTGGCGTCCGGCGTTCACCTGTTGGACACACCCATGGCCATTCCCCGGTTCGCCGAACAGGTGATGGGGCAGATAGGCCCGTTGTGGCTGGGCATCGGTTTTCTGTTCGCTGGCGCTGCGACCATCAATACCCTGATGGCCGGCGTGCCGCGCATTCTCTACGGCATGGCAGTGGATGGCGCCCTGCCCAAGGTGTTCACCTACCTGCATCCGCGCTTCAAGACGCCGCTGTTGTGCATCCTGGTGGCCATGTTGATCCCGTGCCTGCACGCGCTGTACCTGGGCGGCAACACCGACAACATCATGCACCTGGTGCTGGCGGCGGTGTGTGCCTGGAGTTTCGCTTACCTGTTGGTGACGCTGTCGGTGGTGATCCTGCGCATTCGGCGTCCGGACTTGCCCCGCGCCTATCGCTCGCCGTGGTTCCCGCTGCCGCAGATCGTCTCCAGCATCGGCATTCTGTTGGGCATGTGGTTTATCACCCCGCCCGGCATGAACCCGGCGGACATCTACGTGCCGTTTGGCGTGATGCTCGGCGTGACGGCCACCTACGCGCTGTTCTGGACCCTGGTGGTGCAGAAGGTCAACCCCTTCAAGCCCGCCTGCGTAGAGGAGGTGTTGGCCAAGGAATTCAATCACGAACCGGGGCACGCCCATGCAAGTTATAGCGACCTTGCGGCAAAAACTGTTTGAGCTGTTTCGTGCTGACCGCGCACCCAGTGGGTATCGGCCGGGGGTGACCCTGGCCCACCTGCGGCGTGATCTGGGCCTGGCAACCCTTGAAGTGGACGGTGTGGCCTTCGAAATTGTCGAGCGCACCGAGTCGCAGTTGTTGATGCACCTGGTGCTGACCGAATATGTCCTGCGCGCTCCTGCTGCAGCGGGTGGCGCTGGCAGCTTCGAAGTGCACCATGGCGGCGCGATCCGTCGCAGCGGCATTCATGTGCGGCGCCGCTCTGGCAATCAGGCACTGGGCCGTGAGTTGCAGGCGCGTCTGCTGGCTGACAGCACGTTGTTCCAAGCGTTAATGCCGCTGGATTTCAAGCGCCTGCGCATCGAGCTGCACGACCAGCAATGGTGCTTTCGCCTGGAGCATATGGGCGGCAGCGAGGTGGTCAACCGCATGCCGGCGTTTCGGCGCTACATTGCGCTAAGCCGTGCACAACGCGAGCATCTGCTCGCCACATTGGTCGGCCTGCACAGGGTACTGTCGAATCTCTGATTGGCACCATTAGTGCTTCTGCAAAGGGCAAACAGGTTGTTGTTGCGTGCATATAGATAACATGTTAACTATTGCGCAGAACAACAAGAATAACGCCACTGCGGAGACACCCCATGAGCATCCCACAGCATGCACCCGACGGGCTCGACAGCTGGAACCGCGAACTGCGCGCCGCGTGCGGCCACTTCGATACTCAGCTGGCTTTCAACCGGTCGCTGTTTATTGGCGAGATCCACAACCTGTCGCGTGGCTTGGCCATCCTGCGCACCAACGCCGGGCTGATCAAACGCCCGACGCACCAAGCCGACCATGACAACGACCAGGAATGTTTCCTGGTCAGCCAGCGCAGCGGCTACTCCCAGATCACCCAAAACGACCAGACCGTACAACTGGCCCCCGGAGAAATGCTGTTGATGGACTCGGTGGGCTCCATCGAAATCACCCCCTTCGGCCTGATCGAACACGCCTCGTTGTCCCTGTCGCGCAGTGCGGTGTGCAAGCACCTGGGTGGCCAGGCACGGGCCTTCGGCAAGATCTCCTCGACCAAAGCCTGCGGGCGCATGCTGCATGTGCTGATGGACCAACTGTGCAAGGACGACACCGACGAAGACGCCACGCAAGTGGAAGCGCTGCAAGCGGCCTTCGTCTCGCTGTTGGGGTCGGCGTTGGAGCAGGGCGATGAGTGTCGCGAGGGCGTTGCTGCGTTGCACGGCAATAACCTGCGCAGCTATGTACAAAAGGTCATCGATGAGTCCCTGAGCCAGCCAGGCCTGAGCCCGATCGGCCTGGCCAACCGCCTGAATATTTCGGTGCGGCATCTGTACCGTCTGTTTGAAGAACAGGACGACAGCGTCTGCCGCTATATCCAGCGCGCACGGCTCAAGCGCAGTGCGGATGACTTGACCAACCCGTTCCTGCGCAGTGAGTCGATCACCTCGATTGCGTACAAATGGGGCTTTACCGACTCGGCGCATTTCAGTCGGTCGTTCAAGAAGCAGTTCGAGGTGTCGCCCAAGGAGTTTCGTTCCAGCCGGTTGCAGGCGGTGGGGGCATAAACAGCTCCTCGTGATCGTTCCCACGCTCTGCGTGGGAACGCCGCCCCGGACGCTCCGCGTCCCGCTCCAGAAGTCGTGACGCGAAGCGTCACAGGATGCATTCCCACGCAGAGCGTGGGAATGATCGGGTTTCAGATTTCGGGCAGCGTCGCGCCACCGTCCACCACCAACGTCTGCCCGGTGATATAGCCCGCCAGGTTAGAGGCCAGAAACACCATCGCCCCGGCAATATCCGCTGCCGCGCCCAGGCGCCCCAGCGGCACACGGCGGGCGATGCTGTCATTCACGGCCGCATCGCCCAGGTTATCCATCGCCGGAGTGGCGATCATGCCGGGCTCCACGCCGTTGACCCGCACATTCAACGGCGCCAGCTCCAGCGCGGCATTGCGGATAAACCCATTCACCCCGGCCTTGGACGCCGCATAGTGGCTCAGCCCCGGGTAACCCACCCGGTTGCCGGTGACCGAAGACGTCACCAGCACGCAGCCCCGGCCTTGCTCGCGAAACCTCGGCAACGCCGCCTGGGTCAGCCAGAACAGCGCCGACAGGTTCACCGCCAGGGTGCGCTCCAGGATCGTTGGGGTGATGTCGGCAAAGGCGGTCAGCGGAAAGTACCCGGCGTTGTGCACCAGTACATCCAGTTGCGCCAAGCCTTGGACGCAAGCAAACACCGCTTTGGCATCCGCCAGGTCAACGCCAACGGCTTCAACTTGATGCCCCCGTGCGCACAACCGGGCAGCCACGGCTTCAGCCTGTTCAAGCAGACGGTCAGCAATCACCACCCGCGCACCGCGTTGGGCAAAGGCCTGGACGATGCCCAGGCCAATGCCCTGGGCGCCGCCGGTGACCAGCACGACCTGGCCGCTGAAATCCAGGTCATTCGTCATGGGCAGGCTCCAGGCGCGTAAACGCCAGCGTCGGCACGTCGACGATGCTGGCCCCACCGTCCGCCACCAACGTGGCGCCGGTAATGATCGAGGCGTCGTCGCTGGTCAGGAAGCGGCACACCTTGGCGATCTCGTCGGCACGGGCGGCGCGCCGCAGCGGGACATCGGCACACACCCGTGCATAGGCCTGCTGCAAGGTCTCGCCGTACGCCTCCATCAACGGCCGCATCTCCGCGTCGGCCATCGGCGTGTGCACCCAGCCTGGGCACACCGCGTTCACGCGCACGCCATGGGGGCCATAATCACGGGCCAGCGAGCGGTTGAGCCCGAGCAGCGCATGCTTGGCGGTGGTGTAGCCACACACCTCGGGGCCTGCCGCCAATGAGGCGATGGAACCAATCAGCACCATGTTCCCGGCGCTTTCCTGCAACAGCGGCAGGCAGGCGCGGGCGCTGTAGAACGCACTGTCGAGGTTGCTGCGCAGCGCGCCTTCCCAGGTGGCCGGGCTGGTCTGGGTCGCGCTGCCTAGCCCGTGGCCACCGGCACAGGCCAGCAGCACATCGAGGCGCCCGCAGTGGCTGCGGATTTGCTGGATAAAGCCGTCCCAGGTGTCCGGGCAGGCGGCATCGCCCACCAGGATCAGCCCGCCGGTGTCCTGCGCCACCTGTTCCAGGGGCTCACGACGCCGACCGATCAGCACCAGCCGTGCGCCTTCCTGTGCGTACAAGCGTGCGCAGGCAGCGCCGATGCCGGTGCCGGCCCCGGTGATCACCACCGTGCGCGGCTCAGTCACGGGGATACTCCGTGCGGTTGAGCACCTGGCAATAGGAACTGATCGGGAAGTTCGACAGCGCGTCGAAGGACGCCCCGGCATAGCCGAAGATCTTGCCGTCGCTGCGGTGCTGTTGCAGGTCGATCAGCACCAGGCCGAGGGTCGGTACGATCTTCTCCTGCCAGACGAACAGGTACAGCTGTTCGGCGATCTTGTAGTAATGGCAGCGGTCGGTGTCGCACAGGCCTTTCTCCACGCCCTCAAGGCATTGCCAGGCGTAGAATTGCGGGTTGAGGTAGATGTGTTCGTAGACCTCGCTGGGGCTGTAGCGATAGTGGTTGCGCAGGCCGACCAACTCGTCGGTGGGGGCGTGCAGGCAGTGGCCATCCTGCCACGGCCGGTCGAGGCTGCCGTGGAGGAAGTCGACCTGTACCGAGGTCAGCGGTTTGCCGGCCAGGGCACGGTGGTAGAGGCCTTCGTGGGTCTCTGCTGGTTCCGGCATACGGCCAATCACCGCGGTAAAGGAGGCATTTGGTGTGTCCAGCACCAGGCTGATCGACCAGCTTTGCCCGGCCTCGTGCTTGATAAAGTCCACCAGGTACAGGCCCGGGCGAATCGAGCTGGCGCGGTAGGCGGCGCTGCCGCTGGAGTGGCCATCGGCGGCGTGCCAGGCCAGGCGTTCCTGTTCGAAGCGGTGTTCGATCTGCCAGCCATTGGCAAAGTGCAGGGTGAAGGTCTGGCCGGCCAGGTCGGCCAGGTTCGGCAGGATGAACGCCTCGGGTGCAAACCCCTCAGCCAGGGCGCCCACGGTGATCCAGTCAGATGAATTCGACATGGCAACGCCTCCCTTACACGACGGCGAAGTAGTGTTTGACGAAACTCTCGCTGACCACTTCCCACAGCACCGGCGTGCCCTTGGTCACGAACCAGCTGTCACCGGCCTTGTAGCGGGTGGATTGGCCGGTGGACTCGTCGGTCAGCACCACTTCGCCGGTCACTACTGTGGCTTGCTCGGCGAAGGGGTAGACCATGCGGAACTTGCCCTGGGTCGTGCCGAAGTACGCACTGCTGACCGCATCGGTGGGCGCGCCAAAGGTCATCTTGCCGAAGGCGCGGACGTCGCCTTCGAGGATTTGCGAGCCGAGGTCGGCCACGGTGCCCCAGGCGTCGAGTTCCGACAGCTGGACGTTGTGTTTCAGGGCGGTAAGAGGCATGGCAGTGGTTCCTGTGAGTGAGAAAAGAGGGTTAGCGGCGCCCATTCCAGTAGCCGGAAAGTTGGTGCCAGGATTTGCCCGCCGTCAGCAGCAGGGGGCGAATCGCGTCCTTGCCGATGATGGTGGGGCGGTGAATCGAGCTGACCAGGTCATAACGCGCCGAGCCTTCGCTCATGCCTTCGGCCAGTACCTTGCAGATGATGTGGCTGGGCGTGACGCCAAAGCCGGAATAGCCCTGCACGAAAAACGCATTGCTGCGCCCCGGCAAGGTGCCCACTTGCGGGAACAGGTTCGGGCTGCACGCCATCGGGCCGCCCCAGGCCAGGTCGATTTTCACGTCCTTGAGGTAGGGGAAAATCTTCAGCATCAGGTGACGGTTCCAGGCTTTCAGGTCGCCGGGAATGTGCTCCACCAGGGGCGTCGCGGCGCCGAACAGCAGGCGGTTTTCGTTAGTCACGCGGTAGTAGTCGATCACCGGGCGGATATCGCTGTAGGCCCCACGGATCGGGCTGATGCGCTGGATCAACTCCTCGGACAACGGCTCGGTCATCATCTGGAACGCGTAGGTGTTGATGGTCGAGCGGTGCAGTTCTGGCTCCAGCTTGTTGAGAAAGCTGTCACAGGCCCACAGCAACTTGCTGGCGCGTACCGAACCGCGACCGGTGCGCACGGTGATGCGCTCGCCGTAGCTGACTTCCAGCGCCGGGCTGTTCTCGAAGATCTTCACGCCATGGCTGGCCAGTGCGGTAGCTTCGCCCAGCAGCAGGTTCAGCGAGTGCACATGCCCGCCACCCATGTGCAACAGGGCGCTGGTGTAGGCGGTGGAGCCGATGATCTGCTGCACATCGGAGCCGCCGAGAAAGCGGATTTCGTGCTGGCTGTTGATCGACTTGAAGTCTTTCTCCCAGGCGCGCAGGGTTTTTTCCTGGCGGGCGTTGAAGCCCATGTAGCCGTAGCCGTGGCAAAAGTCTGC
The DNA here is from genome assembly GCF_058725345.1 of Pseudomonas sp. DW-iso17. Classification (NCBI taxonomy): domain Bacteria; kingdom Pseudomonadati; phylum Pseudomonadota; class Gammaproteobacteria; order Pseudomonadales; family Pseudomonadaceae; genus Pseudomonas; species Pseudomonas sp. DW-iso17. The sequence goes on from NZ_JBZXEA010000003.1 coordinate 170,572, forward strand.
ATCGATGTTGTACTTGGCGATGCGGTTCTTGATGATGTCGGCGCCCAGGTCGCTGATCTCGAACACTTGGCGCAGCCCGTCTTCGCCCACGTCCTTCTTGATCTTCTCCAGGTCATGGCCGATGCCCGCCATGATCTGCCCACCGTTGCGGCCCGTGCCGCCAAAGCCCAGGTAGCGCGCTTCGAGCACCACAATGTTAGTGATGCCTTTTTCCGCCAGCTCAAGGGCCGTGTTGATCCCGGAAAAGCCGCCGCCGATGACCACGACGTCTGCGTCGATATCCTGTTCCAGGGTGGGGAAGCTGAGGTTGTATTTCTTGGTGGCGGTGTAGTACGTGGGGGTTTCGATGTTGATCATGGCGCAGCCTGAGAAAGTGAAGGAAGGCGCTAAAGCGGATGCCTCCATTAGGGCCCCTGGCGGGCTGGAAGTCTTGATCCTGCGTGCCCGGTTTTTTGATTCAGCGCGCCACGGGCGAGGGCACCTACAAGTTATAGCGCGCTCGCCGGCCGGGAATGTTAGAGTTTCGTTAAACTATTAACTAAATACTTCGTGACCCTGAGCCCTATGTCCACACCTCGACAATCCCTGACCCTGGCCTTGCTGCAAGCGCGCGAGGCCGCGATGAGTTTTTTCCGTCCATCCCTGAATGAACACGGCCTGACCGAACAGCAATGGCGCATCATCCGCATCCTTGAACAGCATGGTGAGTTGGAGATCTACCAACTGGCGGAACTGGCCTGCATCCTCAAGCCGAGCATGACCGGCGTGCTGGTGCGCATGGAAGCGGCCGGCATGGTGCACCGGCGAAAGGCCGAACAGGACCAGCGCCGGGTGCTGATTACCCTGGCGGACAAGGGCAAAGCGAGTTTTGAGTCCATGAGCCAGTGCATGGAGGCCAACTACCAGCGCTTGCAGGATCAGTTTGGCGAAGAGAAATTCCAGACCTTGTTGGGGTTGCTGGATGACTTGAAGAACATCAAGCGCTGACCTAGTGACTGAACCACCACCGGTCAACGGTGGGAGCAGGCAAGCCAGCTCCCACATGGATTTCAGTAGACACCACCGGTATTGGCAGCCACCGGTACGTCTTTGAACTTCCCGGCCAGGCTTTGCAGCCCCCGCATCAACACCGTGGTATCCACCCCCACCGCCACGAACGTCGCCCCCAACTCGATATAGCGTCGTGCGAGATTTTCATCTGCACTGAGAATCCCTGCGGCCTTACCCGCCTTGACGATACGCACGATGGCGTCCTCAATCGCCGCCTGTACCTGCGGATGCCCCGGGTTACCCCGATGGCCCATGGACGCGCTCAAATCTGCCGGGCCGATAAACACACCGTCCACGCCTTCGACGGCGGCAATGGCGTCCAGATTGGCCAGGCCCTCGGCATTCTCAATCTGCACCAGCAGGCACATCTGCGCGTCGGCCTGGTCGAGGTAATCGGCGATGCTGTTCCAGCGCGAGGCGCGGGCCAGGGCGCTGCCGACCCCGCGAATACCCTGGGGCGGGTAGCGCAGGGCGCGCACCCGTTCTTGGGCCTGGGCAGCGTTTTCGACCATGGGCACCAGCAGCGTCTGGGCGCCGATATCCAGCAGTTGTTTGATCAGCGCCGTGTCGCCGATCACCGGGCGAATCAACGCCTGGCTGGGGTAGGGCGCGATGGCCTGTAATTGCGCGAGCATCCCCGGCAGGTGGTTGGGCGCATGTTCGCCGTCGATCAGCAGCCAGTCGAAACCGGCGTTGGCCGCCAGTTCCGCGCAGTAGGCGTTGGCAAGGCCGAGCCACAGGCCGATCTGTACTTCGTGGTTGTGCAGGCGTTGCTTGAAGCGGTTGACAGGCATGTCCATGACAGCACTCCTGGGTTCAGACGAAGCGGCAGGCAATCGAGCCGAGCAGGTCGTAGTCGACGTGGAAGGTATCGCCAGGGCGGGCCGCCACCGGGCGGGTAAACGAACCGCCGAGAATCACTTGGCCGGGCAGCAGGGTGACGTCATAGGGCGCCAGCTTGTTGGCCAGCCACGCCACGCCCTTGGCCGGGTGGTTGAGCACTGCCGCCGAGACGCCGGACTCTTCGATCACGCCATTGCGATACAGTACCGCCGGCACTTTGCGCAGGTCGATCTCGGTGGGGCGCACCGCACGGCCACCGAGCACCACACCGGCGTTGGCGGCGTTGTCGGAGATGGTGTCGAATACCTTGCGCGTGGCGTTGGTGTGCGGGTCGACCTGCTGGATGCGGGCGTCGATGATTTCCAGCGCGGGGATTACCCATTCGGTGGCGTCGAGCACATCGAACACCGTGCAGTTGGGGCCTTTGAGCGGCTTGCCGAGGATGAAAGCCAGTTCCACCTCCACGCGCGGCACGATAAAACGCTCGAAGGGAATGTCGCTGCCTTCGTCGAAAAACATGTCGTCGAGCAGGGCACCGTAATCGGGTTCGGTGATATTCGACGACACCTGCATGGCCCGTGACGTGAGGCCGATCTTGTGGCCCTTGAGCGTGCGCCCGTCCTTGATCTTCTGCGCGACCCATTCACGCTGGATGGCGTAGGCGTCCTCGATCGTCATATCGGGGTAGTCGAGGGAAAACTGGCGCACCTGTTCGCGGCTGCGTTCGGCACGGTCCAGGTGGGCGGCGGCCGCGAGGATTTGCTGGGAGTCGAGCATGGCAACGGTCTCTAGTGTGGGTTGACGATGGCGGCCTGGGTGCGCAGCACCAGCAAGCCACCGAGGGCGATAAACAGCGCGAGTACGTACAGTGCCAGGCTGGCGCTCTGGGTGGCGTCGCGCATCCAGCCGATCAGGTAGGGCGCGAGGAACGCCGCGATGCTGCCGAACGAACTGATCATGGCGATGCCCGCGGCCTGGGTGGTGTGGGAGAGAAACGCCGGCGGCAGTTGCCAGAACATCGGCAGGGCGGCACTGGCGCCCATGCCGGCGACCACCAGCCCGCTCATCACCAGCAGCGCATTGGCGGGCGCCAGGCCCGCCACGGCGATACCGAACGCCGCCATCAGCAACGGCACGCACAGGTGCCAGCGGCGCTCGCGGTGGCGGTCGGACGAGCGCCCACAGCCGAGCATAAAGAAGCAACCGGCCAGGTACGGCACGGCGCTGAGCAAGCCGACCTGGCTGTCGCGGCCGATGCCGGCGCCGTGGATCAGGGTGGGCATCCAGAACGCCAGGGTGTTGACCGCCAGCATCACCGCAAAGTACACGGCTACCAGCAGCCACACCTGCGGGTCACGCAGGATGCCGCCGAACGAGGTGATGGTCTTGCGCTGTTCCTCGTTGCTCAGTTGGGTGCGCAGTTGCTGTTTTTGCTCGGCAGTCAGCCAGTGCACCGACTCGAAACTGTCCGGCAACCACTTGAGCACCACCAGGCCCAGCAGCACCACGGGCGCGCCTTCGATCAGGAACATCCATTGCCAGCCGCGCAGGCTGCCGACGTCGTGGAAGTTCTCCAGGATCGCCCCGGAAATCGGCCCGCCCAACACCCCGGCCATAGGCACGGCAATGGCAAACAAGGCGGTGACCTGGGCGCGACGGCGCGCCGGGTACCAGCGGTTCAGGAATACCAGGATCCCCGGAAAAAACCCGGCCTCGGCCACCCCCAGTAGAAAGCGCAGCACGTAGAACCCGCGCGCGCTCTCCACCCACAACATGCCGGTGGAGAGCAGGCCCCACACCACCATCAGGCAGGCGATCCAGCGCCGTGGCCCGACGCGGTCCAGGGCAATGTTGCTGGGCACGCCGAACAGTGCATAGGCGATGAAGAACAGACCGGCGCCAAAGCCATACACGGTGTCGCTGAAGTGCAGGTCGCTGCTCATCTGCATCTTGGCAAAGCCGATGTTGATGCGGTCCAGATGGGCGAACAGGTAACACACCAGCAACAAGGGCATCAGGCGCCAGGTCACCAAACGATGGGTGCGGTCGTGCTCGGCAAGCCGCAGGCTTGCAGTGGAATGGGCTGTGCTCATGATGGTGTTCTTCTTGTAGTTGTAGGAGCCGGGGTCGTTTCAGCTCGCCGCGTTGTTCAGGAACGCGTGCACATTGTTCTGCTTGAAGTTGAGCTGCGGGTGCAGCTCGATCATCTCGAACGACAACGCGAGCAAGCGCTGTGCCTGCAGCTCGGCGAAGTGCGCGATGATCACCGCGAACACCGCTTGGGCGACGGCCTCGCGCGTGGTCAGGTCGCGGCCATGACCGACCTTGAGGGTCATGTGCACAAAGGCATAGTCATGCTTGCCGTCGGCCATGCGCCAGGTGTCCAGGCGTACGCCGCGACTGCGAATGCCGCCCAGCGGAAACACACCGCTGTCGCCCAGCACGCGGTGGACTTTTTCAAACAGGCCGGGCAAGTCGGCCTGCTGTTCGAGGTTGTCGGTGTACTCAGCGATAAAGTGCGGCATGGGGCTCTCCCAGGGTTAAAGCGGGAAAATCGCGTTGATCTGGCCGGTGCCCGAACTGCCGAACGGCGGCGTGATGATCTCGGCCGGCTTGGCATAGTCCGGCCCACCCAGCAGGCCCAGGAGCATGGCGGTGTCGTGCATCTTGCCTTCGCCAAAACAGTGTTCGGCGTAGTCGGGCAACATGGCGCAGAACTCCTTGAAGCGGCCTTGCTTCCACATTTGCACGACATGCAGGTCCACCTGCTTGTCGAATTCGCGGGTCCAGTTGTGGATATTCGCCTCAGCCTCGCGGTCGTCCGAGAACCGATGGGACAGCGAGCCGGACGCCAGCACCAGTACCTTGCGATCGCTCTTTTCAATCGCCCGGCGCACGGCGGCGCCGAAGGCAAAACTGTCTTCCAGGCGATGCCAGGCGCACCAGGCAGCGATGGAAATGACTTTGAATTTTTCTGCGTCGGGCACGCCCATATGCATGTAGCGCATGGGCACCAGGGTGCCGTATTCCAGCTCCAGGCTCGGGATGTTGTGTGCCATGCTGCGCACGCCAGCCAGGTTGGCTTCGGCGGCGATCAGCTCGCCCAGCTCGGGGCAACCGGGGTAGGCGTAGTCCATGTTCTTGATGAAGTGCGGCAGTTCGTTGCTGGTGTAGGTGCCCTGGAACTGTTCGCCGCAGTTGACGTGGTAGCCGCTGTTGACCAGCCAGTGCACGTCGAACACCACCGCGGTGTCGGCCCCCAGTTCGCGGGCGCGCCGGCCGATTTCCTTGTGCCCGGCAATCGCCGCTTCGCGACAGCCGTGATGTTTGCCGGGCAGTTCCGACAGGTACATCGACGGTACGTGGCAGATCTTCGCTGCCAGAACCACTTCGCCCATGATGACTCTCCTGAATAATTATTCTTGTATGGCCTGTGAGGTCCCTGTGGGGGCTGGCTTGCCTGCGATGGCATCGGCTCGGTACGGCTGAAGGACCGCGGTGCCTGCATCGCGGGCAAGCCCGGCTCCCGCAGGAGGCTTGTTTGAGCCTGGGCTACACGCCCCAGCGCGGAATGTGATGACTGCCCATGGAAATACACACGTTCTTGATCTCGGCAAACACTTCGAAGCTGTACTGGCCGCCTTCACGCCCGGTGCCCGAGCCTTTGACCCCGCCGAACGGCTGGCGCAAATCCCGTACGTTCTGGCTGTTGATAAATACCATGCCCGCTTCGATACCGCGCGCCAGGCGGTGGGCCTTGCCGATGTCCTGGGTCCAGATGTAGGAGGCCAGCCCGTATTCGGTGTCGTTGGCCAATTGCAGTGCCTCGGCTTCATCCTTGAACGGAATCAGGCACACCACCGGCCCGAAGATTTCCTCCTGGGCGATGCGCATCCGGTTATTCACGTCGGCAAACACCGTCGGCTGGATAAACTGGCCGCGGCTCAGGTGCGCCGGCAGGTTGGCCGGGCGCTCCAGGCCACCGGCCAGCAGCGTGGCGCCTTCCTCCAGACCGATCTTGATATAGCCGGTGACCTTGTCGTAATGGGCCTGGGTGATCATCGAGCCGACCTGGGTCTTCGGGTCCTGGGGGTCGCCCACGATCAGGCGCTTGGCCCGCGCCGCGAATTCGGCGACAAATTGCGGGTAGACGCTTTCCTGGATAAAGATCCGGCTGCCAGCGGTGCAACGCTCGCCGTTGAGGGAGAAGATCGTGAAGAGTGCGGCGTCGAGGGCGCGTTCCAGGTCGGCGTCTTCGAAAATCAGCACCGGCGACTTGCCCCCCAGTTCCATGGAGTACTTTTTCAGGCCGGCGCTCTGCATGATTTTCTTCCCGGTGGCGGTGCCGCCGGTAAAGGAAATCGCCCGCACGTCCGGGTGGCGCACCAGTGCATCACCGGCGGTGGCGCCGTAGCCCTGGATCACATTGAGCACGCCATTGGGAATCCCGGCTTCCACCGCCAGGCGCCCCAGTTCATTGGCGGTCAGCGGCGACAGTTCCGACATCTTCAACACCGCCGTATTGCCCAGCGCCAGGCACGGCGCGGTCTTCCAGGTGGCGGTCATGAACGGCACGTTCCAGGGCGACACCAGTCCGCACACGCCCACTGGCTGGTACAGGGTGTAATTGAGCATCTGGTCGTCCACCGGGTAGGTGTGGCCGTCCATGCGGGTGCAGACTTCAGCGAAGAAATCGAAGTTGTGCGAGGCACGCGGGATCAACACATTCTTGGTCTGGTGGATCGGCAGGCCGGTGTCCAGGGTTTCCAGCTCGGCCAGGTGTGGCACGTTCTGTTCGATCAGCTCGCCCAGCTTGCGCATCAAGCGCGCGCGCTCTTTGGCCGGCGTATTGGCCCACTTGGGGAACGCGGCCTTGGCCGCCGCCACGGCCTGCGCGACTTCTTCGGCACCGCCGCTGGCCACTTCACCGATGGCCTCGCCGGTGGCCGGGTTGTAGTTGATAAAGGTGTCTTTGCTTTCGACCTCACGGCCGTTGATCCAGTGTTTGATCATGGTGCTCAAGCCTCTTTGCGCGCGGAGAAAAACTCCGTTTCACTGACAATACGGTTGACCAGGCGGCCCACACCTTCAACTTCCACCACCACTTCATCCCCCGGTACCACATCGGCCAGGCCCTCGGGCGTGCCGGTGGCGATCATGTCGCCCGGTTGCAGGGTCATGAAGCTGGACAGGTATTCGATGAGGTAGGGGATATCGAAAATCATGTCTTTCGTGCTGCCTTCCTGGCGCAGTTCGCCGTTGATCCAGGTGCGCAATTTCAGGTTGCCTGGGTCTGGCACATCGGCCACGTCGACGATCCACGGGCCGACCGGGGTGGTGGCGTCGCGGTTTTTCACGCGAAGGTTGGGGCGGTAGTAATTCTCGAGGTAGTCGCGGATCGCATAGTCATTGCACACCGTGTAACCGGCCAGGTAGTCCAGGGCGTCGGCGCGTTTGACGTTGCGCGCGGTCTTGCCGATCACCGCCACCAGCTCGCACTCGTAGTGCATGTAGGCGACGTTGTCCGGGCGCCAGGTGACTTGGCGGTGGCCGGTGTAGGTGCCCACCGATTTGATGAATGCCAGCGGTTCGGTCGGCGGCGTAAAGGCCAGTTCGGCGGCGTGGTCGGCGTAGTTCAAACCCAGGGCGAACATGTTGCCGGTGGCGGGTGGCAGCCATTGCACCTGGTCTTCGGCCAGCAACCGCCCATCCTCCAGGCGCACGCTGCAGTCGGCTTGCACCAATACGTTGTGGGTTGCACCTTCAAAGCGGATACGTGCGCGTTTCATGCCGATGCCTCTGCTGCAATGGTGTTGCTCAGTCGGCCTATGCCGGTGATGTCGACCTCAACCTGGTCGCCTGGCTGCACATCCACGCGGCCTTGCGGAGTGCCGGTGATCAGCACATCGCCGGGGTACAGGGTCATGAACTCGCTGATCTCGGCGATCAATTGCGGGATGTCGCGTACCCAATGGGCGGTAGAGCTTTCCTGGCGCAGCTCGCCATTGACGAACAGCTTGAGGCTCAGTTGATTGGGGTTGGCCACTTGATCCCGCGCAACCAGCCGTGGGCCCAGGGCGCAAAACCCATCGCGGCATTTAGCTTTGACGGCAGGGCGGTAGTAGCTGTCTTCCGGCAGGCTGAATTCATTCACCACCACATACCCGGCCACATGGGCCATGGCGTTCTCCGGGCTGACACGGCTGGCGCGCTGGCCGATCACCACGCCCAGCGCCGGGCCCGGTTGCAGGCGCTCGCCGTGCGGGTGTAACACCACGCCGTCGTGCCCATTGCGCGTGTTGGGGGTTTTGATAAACAGCACCGGCTTGGTCGGTGGCTGCTGGTAGGGCGCCTGCTGGAAGGCGGCGAGATGCTGGTCCAGCAGGCCTTGGTAGTTCAGCGCAACGCCGAACAGGGTGCCGCTGGCAACATCATGCAGGGTACGACTCATGCGTTTCTCCTGGCGGTGACGACGGCTGCACAGGCCGTTCGTTAAGTTGTTAACGTTATAATTAATATGTTAACTACCGTCAAGCGTGGCACACTGCGCTGGCCTCACAACAACAAGAAGAGAGCCCCGTGAAGCCGATTCCCAACATCAACATCGGGCAGGTCTACGACCAGCGCTACAGCGACGCCGAGGTGCATTACGACAAGCTCGGCAACCTGGCAGGTTTTTTCGGGCGCAATATGGCGGTGCATCGCCATGACCGGTTTTTCCAGGTGCATTACGTCAAGAGTGGCGCGGTGCGGGTATATCTGGATGACCACCAATACGTTGAATCGGGGCCGATGTTTTTTCTCACGCCGCCCACGGTGGCCCACGCTTTTGTCACCGAGGCCGATGCCGACGGGCATGTGTTGACGGTGCGCCAGCAACTGGTGTGGAGCTTGATCGACGCCGACCCCAGCCTTGCTTGCGGTGCCGCATGTGTGGCCTTGACTGGCGACGCCGAGGGTCTGGAGCCACTCTTCGAGGCGCTGTGCAGTGAGATCAACGCCGAACGGGCAGGGCGCGCCGCCGCCCTCGACAGCCTCACAAGGCTGATCATGATCCGCCTGCTGCGCCTGTGCGCCCACGCCCAGCCCGCACGTCCGACAGCCCATGAAGACCTGCGTATCTTCCATCGCTTCAACGAACTGATCGAAGCCCACTATCTGGAACATTGGCCGTTGGCGCGTTATGCCCAAGGTATTGGCGTGACCCAGGCGCGGCTCAATGAAGTGTGCCGGCGCATCGCCGACCTGCCCTCCAAGCGCCTGATCCTTGAACGGCTGATGCAGGAGGCCAAGCGCCTGCTGTTGTTTACCGGCAGTTCCGCGAATGAAATCTGCTACCAACTGGGGTTCAAGGACCCAGCGTATTTCAGTCGGTTTTTCTTGCGGTACGCGCAGATGACGCCGGGGGAATATCGGGTGCGTCAGTCGGCGATACGCTGAGGATTGTTCGGAGAAAAAGCGCAACGCTGAGGAATTTTCTGATAGCGGTCCGTTGAACGAGAAGGATGTTGTTACCTGTCTGGCAGGAACTTTTCCGACCGCCTGGCCACGCATGAGTACTTGTTCAGTGCAGGCTTTCGGCAGCGGCGGTGAGCAAGTAGCGCCTGATAGTTTTCGCTTGTCCTCCTTCAATTAAATGAGACTTCCTACAATGCTCACGCACACTCAGCCTGCTTACTCACCTGCGCACTCAACGTTTACACAGCCTGATAAAACCCTTGATCAACCCGTTACAGATCGACCCAATCCCTTGGGTCAATCACCGGCACATTATCCGATTGGCCCAAGCGTTAACTCAAACCGTGACGCAGAGCTGGGGGAGCTGTTGAGGTTGTTGGGGACATTAGTCGTGGCACTTAAAACATGGATGAGCAGGGAGAATGAGGCGCCGAAACCCCAGCCACCCGTTGTGGCTTACCCAACCCCTGTTGTGAGTTCGCCGCATAGACCACTGATGAATACGCAGACTGCACCTGACACCGTGCCAACCGTTAAAAGTGTATGGAAAGAACAATTGGCGCCCTTCATGAACCGGCCGAACCTGGCCAAGACCCGAAGCGCGTTTGATACCGAACTCGCTGAGATGTTTTCAGATAAAAACTATGAGCCAATCACTACGTTTATGTCTGAAAAACCCAAAGGGCAAAAGCCTGACGACCTGCGCAATGGGTTGCGTGCCACGTATGAGAACTTTCCTTACCTGGGCATCTTGGGCCGAGAGGAGCACGTGGCCGCGATCAAGGTTGTCATGGCTGCATTCGGGCAAAGCCCTATCGGGATTTTCAAGCACGTCGTCAAACATGGCGACCACTATGACGTGACGATGCGAGACGGCTTCAAGCTGATAATCACCGTTGAAGAACTTGAACTGGCGGCCAGGGCGGCAAAGTTCAGTGGCGGCGATGAAGGCATGGTCAAGGATGCGCAATTTCTGTTTGGCGTGATGAGCAAGCGCCAGCACATTGAGCTGGCGCGCGAGAGGGCCGCGGACCGTTTCTTCAGCCACTATGAAAAAGACAGCGCGTACCATGCCGAGGCTAGTTATCCGGGTGTACTGGTGGGGGCCGGAGGCGGCATCGACGGTGACACGGCGCTGTCCTATCTGGGGCTGAAAGAACATATGCAGGTCATCGAGGCCAGTGCTTTGGGGGCGCAGGTCGGGGTGCCGTTGGACAAGGGCGGGAGAAACAAGAACGGCGTGATTATTGAGGGCGTGATGGAGGGCCAGTTATACAACACGCCGGTTTCACCGTCATTGAAGGTAGTCACCCTTCGCGGGTAATTTGAAGTGTTCGGTAAGTGTCAGGAGGTTATCCAACATGTTAGTGTCTTGCGTTAATGCTGTTGCTCTTGGTCATGCCAGGGCGAGCGATGCTGTAACTTCTCCAGTTGTTGTGTCTTCTTCCAATCCGCCTGCGCCAGCCAGCGAAGCCAAACAACTGAGTAGCCTGGTAGGCGAGTTGGAACGTCTGTTGGCCACGTTATCCGCTCGGTTGAACCCCGACGTTGATTCAGTACCTTTGCCTGCGAGTGTCACCGATAACCGCACCGTCAATCGTGACGAATTCTTGAAAGGTACGCCTGCGAATACGGGCATCAAGCCCACTGATATTTTCAAAAGCTTTTACCAATTGACCGAAGGTAATTGCGTGACGATATCCGCCATTAAGGCCGTGATGATGAGATTCGGCCATAACCCTTACGGTATTTACAAATCCATCGTGGTCACCGACACCGGCTATCGTATTGTCACGCGCGATGGGTTCAAGCTGCACATCACCCATGACGAACTGAAGCAGGCCACGGCCGGCGCCAACTTCGGCTCCGACCGGCCCAACGATGTTCTGGTCAATGCACACTTTCTATATGCCGTCAGTGCCAAACGCGCCTACCTCGAAAATAATGACGGGGAGGCTAATAAGAGTTTTGCCGCCGCCATACGCAGCCTCAATGATGGCGAGTATCCGGGACAGGCCTTGCGTCGCCTGGGCTTGAAAGACTTCGTGGCGCCCGCAACCCTCCAGGACTTCCTGAACGGCGCTATCGGCACGGTCACCAGCGGCTTTCATTCGATGGCCGTGGTGGGCGGCTTCCTGGACAAATACGGGCACAAACAACCACTGGAAAGCGGCGATGCAAACCGGCGTGCCGCGGTTGGGCTCAAGTTACTCTAACGTCGTGTGTTTATCAGGCGCCCACCATCCATTTGGCCAGGCCATGCCGGCCGCTCACGCCCAGCTTGGCGGCTGCGCGCTTGAGGTAGGTCTCGATCGAGCTGTTTTTGACACTGAGTTTCTCCGCGATTTGCGGCACGGTACCGCCGGTCAGCAGACCGAGGCACACTTCCTGTTCCCGCGCCGAAAGGGTGATGTCGCTCAAAGACAAGCGTTTGTAGAATTCACGCTGCAACTGCGATTGTTCCAGCAGGGTATGGGCCGGCTCAGTTTCGGCGCGTGGAGCCTGGCGCAGGCTCTGGGCGTGCCGCTCCATCAACGGCAACAGTGTGTCCGACAGGCGCTTGAGAAACGACAACTCAGCCAGGGAAAACCCCTGCTGGGTCGGCGGACGGTAGAACGAAATCACACAACGTCGATTGCCCTGGCGCGATACCAGGTTGCATTGGTGGGAAGTGCCGCGCGGATGCGCGCTGTTGGCCTTGGCGTTCATTTGGATCAGCAGCGGGTCTTGCATGTGCAGCATCTGCCGCAACAGCGGGTGGTCGTTCAGCGCATGCAAGGTCTGGGGCACCGACAAATCCTTTTTCACCCCGGCGCTGCCCAGTAACTTGATGCCCAGCACGCGGTCGCGCAGTTCATCCAGGGTCCATTCGCTGAGGTCTACCAGGTGAATCGGTACCCACTTGCCCACCAACTGCAACATCGTGGCGGCGAAATGTTCGTCGCCGCTGTTTGAAATCAACTCGCCCATTTCGGCATAGAAAAAATGCGGGCCGCAGGTGCCGCCAATACTGGGGGTCAGACTCATAGCCATCTCATCCTTGATGTCGAAAACCGTCAACGGTTGCCCAGGGCCTGTGCAGGGCGCTCCGTACTGCTTGAACGTAACTCGGCGTTCGAAATTTCATTTAGCCATGGGGCTTTGTCCTACGTATGTAGCGGGAACGAGGGACACAAGCTGCCATAAAAACTGCGCCATTAAACCGACGTTTCTCATGAGTTGAGCCGGCTACGTACAGGCATAAGTTATTTTTAGTTTTGCTTAACTTACTGAAAATCATTAGGAAAATAGAAAAAACAGGAGGTATCAAAAACGCCACTATCGATCAGATGTAGCCAATCTCCTACAGCGCTTTAATCATTTCAGCCATGCACCGTCGGCCAAGGCCTATCCCTGCGTTTGAATGTCCGGGTTTCGGGTGACAGCCCCCCCGGCGGCCATGCTCCCATCCGGCAACTTCGGCGTAATGAGCCACCTCTGCGCGGCGAGTGCCTGACCCCCCATGAGAAGGATCTTATGCAGCATTCCTCCAGCCTGCCGGCCCGCTTCTCCCTCACTGGCGCCCAACAAGACATTTGGCTCGACCAACTGCGCGTGGGCGAGTCGCAATCCTGGCCCGGCGTGGTCTCGGCACCCTGGCGGGGTTGTTGGCGATCCTCAAGTCCGAGGCCTGCTACGTGTCACTGGACCCGGCCCATCCCGCCGAACGCCTGGAGTATCTGCTGCACGATAGCGCACCGGTTGCCATCCTGACCCAGCAGAACCAGGGACACGGCTGGCTGGCCCTTTACAAACCATGACAAAAGGCCAGCAAGCACAGTGCCTCAGCGTATCCCCGGAACAAACGCCACACTCCCTCCCTCACGCGCCCTGAACAACCGCTCCCCATTATCCGGCTGGGTCGTCACCACCTGATGATCCACCCCCAGAAACGCCAACGGCGTCGGCTCGTCCTTGGAATACTGCGTGACGATAATCGTGCGTTGCGGATCAAACCCCTGGCCGCTGGTTTTTTCCAACCAGGCCATGAACGCGACGCTGTTGCCCTGGCGCGGGAAGTCCTGGCTTTCGCTGACGTAGTAGAAAGGTTTACCGTGGTTTTGCAGGTACATGGGCAGCTTGTTGTCGACCTCTACCAGCACCAGTTGCCATTGGTTCCAGGGCGCGCTTTTCTCCGCCTGGGCTTGCAGGTCGGCGGCGAAGCGGGTAACGCCGCCGTTGCCATTTGTCCAAGGGTAGATCACGCCCAGCACCAGCAAGAGCAGGCCTGCGCTGAGGCCAAAGCCTGTTTGCCAGCGCAGCCAGCTCATCGGTTTTTTGCGCAGGCGTTCACTCAGCCACCAGGCGGCGAGCAGTTGGGCAAAGGGTACCAGCGGCAACACGTAGTAGCTGCGGCGGCTGCCGCTGGCGGTGAAGAATACAAACAACAGGCCCAGGCCCCACACTAGCCAGCGTACGTTGGGCGGCGCCTTGCGCCAGTTGCGCACGGCCAGCCACAGGCCAAGTAACCAGCAGGGTGCCCAGGGCAGGGTGTAGACCGGCAAGTAGATCAGGTAGGTGTAGATCGGCCCCATATGGTCGAAGGGGTCGAAGAAGCGCACCACGTTTTCCCGGAACACCAGCTCCAGGCCGCTCTCGCCGTAAGTGGGGGCGCCGTAGCGGTGGGACAGTACAAAGGGAATCGCGTACACGATGCCTGCGATGAGCAGGGCCAGCACCAGGCGCAGGTTGAGGTGGCGTTTGTAGCGGTGTTCGCTGAGCAAGTGTGGCAACAGCACCAGGCCCGGCAGCACCACACCGATCAAACCCTTGAACAGTGAAGTGGCGGCCAGCAACAGGAAAAACACCGTGTAGCGCCCCAGCCGCGTGTCATCCGGCCCACGCCAATACCACCACACCGCTGCCAGCACGCCGCACACGGTGAGGACATCGGCGGTGGCCACGCGGGCCCAGAACAGGAAGTAGAAGGTGGTGGCGAGCATCCACCCGGCAATCAGCCCGGTGCCTTTGCGAAACAGGCGTTCACCGATCAGGTACACCAGCCAAATGCTCAACCACGCGGCAATCACCGATGACAGGCGCAGCGACCACGGGCCGAGGCCGCCGAGCAGATGGGCAAACCCGGTGATCAGCCAGTAGGAGGGCAGGGGTTTGTCGTAATACGGCGTGCCTTTGAGGTATGGGTCGAAATAGTCACCGCTTTGCAGCATCTGCAAGGCGATATTCGCCCAGCGCGTTTCCGGCCCCCACAGGTCGCGGCTGCCCAGGCCCAGCAAGAGCAGCAAGGCCGAGGTACCCAGCAGTAACACCAGAGCGCCGCGTTCGGTTTTCCAGAAACTCATGGGATGTTCCCCGTGGCAGGCGCTGCATTCAAGGTTGTTGGGGGTAAATCGTCAGTACCAGGTTGCCCTTGCGATAGCGTTTGCCGCCGGGCGGCAACTGCCCTTCTTCACGGTGTTCGCTGGTGCTCTTGACCTGCATCAGCACGCCGACCGACCCGTGTTGGCGGGCCTCGGCCAACCAGGCCTGGACACTGTCCGGCGTGACCTTGCGCTGTGCCGCGTCTTGGTAGTTCAAGCCATAGCGCAGCTCGCCCTGGGTGTTATAAAACGCCACATCGGGCCGGCGCAGGCGCCAGGTCAAGGCCGATGCCAGGCCCAGGTCATTGCTTAGCAAAGCACGGGTAGGTTGCAGTTCGTCCAGATGTTCCAGCACGAATTGGTCGGGCATCTCGTTATCTTCGATCAGGGCCGGCATGCCCGCCGGTAGCAGGGCCACCAGCAAGCCAATGCCCAGGGCGGGCATCGCCCACAACGTCAACGGGCGCACCGCTTGCAGCAGGTTGGCGAGGATCCAGCCCAGCAGCACGATAAACGTCAGGGACAGGTTGAACATCTGCGCATGGCTATTGCCGTACAGCGGGCGGGTGATTTGCAGGTAAATCAGCGCCACCATGGCCGTCATGCCGAGCACGAAATTGAGCGCGCCGTTGATGACCAGTGGGCGCGCCTTGCCTTGCTTGATCAGGTCGATCAAACCGTGGCCCATCAACAAGGCCAGGGGCAACAGGCACGGCATGATGTAGGTCGGCAATTTACCTTTGCTCAGGCTGAAAAAGCCCAGGGGCAGCAGCAGCCACAGCGCGAGAAAGGCAATCGCCGGCTGGCGCTTTTCCTGCCAGGTTTTTAGCAGGGTGCCGGGTAGCAAGGCGGCCCACGGCAGGCACGCCACCACCATGATTGGCAGGAAGAACCACAGCGGCCGCGCATGCTGTGCGTTGTCGGCGGCAAAGCGGCGGATGTGCTCATGCCAGAAAAAGAAATGCCAGTAATCTGGTTCCTGCAGGTGGATCGCCAGGGCCCATGGCAGGCACACCAGCACGGCAACCAGCACCGCCAGCGGCCCGTAGCGCATCAACTCACCGACGCGACGCTGCCAGACCAGGTAGGGCACGGCGATCAACACCGGCAACAGCCAGGCCAGGAACCCCTTGGTCATGAATCCCATGGCGCAGGCCACGCCCAACACCGCCCAGGCACCCAGGCGTTCCCGTGGCGTGCGGCAGTCCAGGGCAAACCACAACGCCACCAGGCTCAGGTTCACCCACAGGGTGAATTGCGGGTCGAGGTTGGCATACCCGGCTTGCCCGGCTACCAGGCCAAAACTCAGGTAGAGCAGCGCGCAGGCAAAGCTCTTGCGCGGGTCATTCCACACGCGCCGGGCGAGCAGGTAGGCCAGCACCACGCTCAGGACTGTGCTCAGGGCCGAGGCGATGCGCACACCGAACAGGTTTTCACCGAATACCGCCTGGCCAAGGGCGATGAGCCAATAGCCGGCGGCGGGCTTCTCGAAATAACGCACGCCCATGAAGTGCGGCGCCACCCAGTTGCCGCTCATCAGCATTTCCTGGCTGACCTGGGCGTAGCGGGTTTCGTCTGGCGTCCATAAACCGTGAAAGCCCAGGGGCAACAAGATGAACACGGCAACGCCCAGCAATAGCCAGGCCAGAGGGTTTACGCGGGGCATGCGCACATCGCTCCATAACGTTCAAGTACGGGCAATGGCGGTATTAACTTAATAGGGTGAAGCATCGTAAGGGTCACTAAGTAGTTGTAGGGAAACATAAGTAACAGGCGCGACTAAACATGCCAGAACAGGGCTGTCGTTTTGCTGAACACGTTGTGGCTTAATATGTAAACAAGTGTAATTAAAGTTGTTTGAGTGCGGCGGTCCACTCTTCGCTGTTCATGGTGCCCATGGCCTTGAAGGTGCCGTTGGGCAGCACCTTGACGAACAGTGCGCTGCCGTACTCTGCAGCGGCTGCGTGAGGGAAGCCCAGGCTGGTCTGGAAGTCGCTCATGCAGGCGCTGTGGGTGATCAGCATCAGGTTGCGTCCCGGCTGTTTGTGGCCGAGGATTTCATCGCCCATGGCGTCGCCGCAGATGGCCAGCGGGCCGGGGGACAGCTCGGTCTTGCCGAACATGAACAGTGACGTCTGGGCGGTTCGCGTGGTGGGGCTGCTGAGTACGTCGGTCAGGGCCATGCCCAATGAATCAAAGGCTTTGCCCAGTTCGACGGCGCGTTCAGTACCGTTGATGGTCAGGCCATCGGCAGGGCCGAAGCAGGGGTTGGCAGAGCGGTCGCAGCGCTCCTCATGGCGCACCAGCACCACCAGCTCACCCTCGCGCCAACTGGCGAGCACCCCGGAGGTCAGCAGGCGATTGCCCACGCCCAGGTCCAGGGGCGAGCTGGGCCAGAATAAAAAGCCCGTCAACAACAAGGCGGTGACGCTGATGCCAAGCAGGTGCAGGCGGTATTTTCTCAGGCGTTTTAACCTTGACCTTTTGGGTTGGGGGTTGGCCAGGATCATGTCTGCCACGCGGTTCATCCTCGGCACTGTTTATTGTGTTTATAAAAAGGCTGCACGATTGGGCAGTTGCCCTTGGTGAGGCAGGAGACTGTCACAGCGCCGCTGTCTTTTTGCTGAACACTTGCATGTTAGGAGTGTCACTTGGATTAACTAATAAGTTGTGAGTTACCACGAGTTGGCGGGCACTTTAAAGTTCGGTGGATGGGCAGACGGTGAAATCCATGTGAAAAATTTGCGTGGGCAGGAGCGTCAGCCGTTATTCTCGTTGCTGGTCCTTCAGATGAGCGTTCTTATGTTGCAGGTGCAAGGTGTTGTTAAAAACTACGCGACCCCGCAAGGCCCGCTGACCGTCCTGGCCGGCGTCGACCTGCACCTGGGTGAACGCAGCAGCCTGGCGCTGATGGGCGAATCGGGCAGCGGAAAAAGCACCTTGCTGCACCTGGTGGCCGGGCTGGACCGAGTGGACGCCGGCAGCATCCGCATCGGCGAGCAGCGCCTCGACCAACTCAACGAAGGGCAACTGGCCCATTGGCGCCGCACGCAAATCGGTCTGGTCTTCCAGCAGTTCAACCTCATCGGCAGCTTGCGCGTGGAAGACAACCTGGCGTTCCAGGCGCGGCTGGCGGGGCGTTTCGACCCGCACTGGCAAGCGCAATTGGTGGAGCGCCTGGGACTGGGCGACTTGCTCCGGCGTTACCCCGAGCAACTCTCCGGTGGCCAGCAGCAACGGGTTGCCGTCGGGCGGGCGCTGGCCTCGCGACCGGGTTTGTTGCTGGCCGATGAGCCCACCGGCAACCTCGACGAAGCCACCAGCGATGAAGTGCTGCAACTGCTGTTGGACCTGCTGCGGGACAGCCCCACCAGCCTGCTGATGGTCACCCACAGCCCGCGCCTGGCCGCACGGCTTGACCGGCAAGTGGTGCTGCACCGTGGCCGTGTCGTGCCAATGGACGCGCGCTGAAATGGCGCTGTTTTACTGGACGCTACGCGCATTGCTGAGCCACTGGCGGCGCCATCCGGTGCAATTTTTCAGCGTGCTCACCGGCTTGTGGCTGGCCACCGCGCTACTGACCGGCGTGCAGGCCCTCAACAGCCAGGCGCGGGACAGCTACGCACGCGCCAGCCAATTGATCGGTGGCGAACCCCAAGCCAGCCTGGTTGCGCCGGACGCCGCCAGTTTCCCCCAGGCACTGTTTGCCGAGCTGCGCCGCGCCGGCTGGCCGGTATCCCCGGTGGTGCAGGGGCGGGTGGTGCTCCAGGGGCGTGACCAACAGCGTCTGCAACTGATGGGCATCGACCCTGTGTCGTTGCCCGGCAGCGGCAGCGTGGCGGGGCAACGCTTGAGCCAGGCGCAAATGCTGGCGTTCTTCGAGCCGCCGGGGCGTACCTGGGTCGCTGCGCAAACTTTGCAGGCGCTGGGGTTGCATGAGGGCGAGCAGCCGCTGACTTCTACTGGGCAACGCCTGCCACCGTTCCAGGTGCAAGCGGATATGGCGCCCGGCCTGCTGCTGACGGATATCGGTTTTGCCCAACCCTTGCTCAACATGCCCGGGCGCCTGTCGCGCTTACTGTTGGACAACACCTTCGCCGCCCGCCACCCCGCGCCACCCGCCGCGTTGCAACTCAAGCAGGGCGAGGACAACAACCTGTCACGCCTCACCGAGAGCTTTCACCTGAACCTGGATGCGGTGGGTTTTTTATCCTTTGTGGTGGGGTTGTTTATCGTGCATGCGGCCATCGGCCTGGCCCTGGAACAGCGCCGTGGCCTGCTGCGAACCTTGCGCGCTTGTGGAGTCAGCGCACGCATGCTGATCCTGAGCCTGGGCGTCGAATTGGGCGCTTTGGCGGTGTTGAGCGGTGTGCTCGGTATCGCCAGCGGCTACCTGCTGGCCAGCCTGTTGCTGCCGGATGTCGCCGCCAGTTTGCGTGGCCTGTACGGCGCCGAAGTCGCTGGCCAATTGAACTTGAGCCCCTGGTGGTGGCTGGCCGGCCTGGGCGTGAGCCTGCTCGGCGCGTTGCTCGCCGGAGCCAGCAGCCTGTGGCGCGCAGCGCGTTTGCCGTTACTCGCGCTGGCCAACGCCCAAGCCTGGCATCAAGCCCATGGGCGCTGGCTGCGGCGCCAGGGCTGGGTGGCATCCGCCGCCTTGCTGATCGCGTTGCTGGCACTGTGGCTGGGCGATAGCCTGGCCGCCGGGTTTGTGCTGATGGCGGCCTTGCTGTTGGGCGCGGCGTTGGCGTTGCCGGTGCTGCTCAACGGGTTATTGAAAGCGGTGCTGGGGCGCAGCCGCTCGGTGCTGGGCCAGTGGTTCCTGGCCGATTGCCGCCAACAACTGCCGGCCTTGAGCCTGGCGCTGATGGCGTTGCTGTTGGCCCTGGCGGCGAATATCGGCGCCGGCTCCATGACCTCGGGCTTTCGCCAGACCTTCACCCATTGGCTGGAGCAGCGTCTCACCGCCGAGCTGTACCTCAACCCGCAAAATCCGCAGCAGGCCGAGCAACTGACGACGTGGTTGACCCGTCAGCCCCTGGTGCAGGCCGTATTGCCCGCCTGGCAGGTGGCGGTGCAACTGCAAGGCTGGCCCGCGGAGGTGTTCGGCGTGGTCGACAACCCCACTTATCGTCAACACTGGCCGCTGCTGGAGGCGGTGGACGCGCCCTGGGACCGCTTGCTGCAAGACGACAGCCTGATGCTCAGCGAACAACTGGCGCGACGCCTGAAGGTGCAACTGGGCGACACGGTGTCCATCCCCACTCCGCAGGGCACCTGGGCGCCGAAGATCGTCGGCATCTATGCCGACTACGGCAACCCCAAGGGCCATCTGCTGGTCAATGTCCAGCACCTGTTGGCGCATTGGCCGACGCTCTCACCGGCGCGCTTCAACCTGCGGGTGGCGCCCGCCGACGTGCCGCCGCTGATCCGTGAGGTGCAGCGTGAGTTCGCCCTGGAAGACAGCCGCATCGTCGATCAACAGCAACTCAAAGGGTGGTCCAGCCAAGTCTTCGAACGCACCTTCGCCGCCACCGCGGCGTTGAACAGCCTGACCCTTGGCGTCGCCGGCGTGGCATTGTTCATCAGCTTGCTGACCCAGAGCCAAAGCCGCCTCGGCCAACTCGCGCCGTTGTGGGCGCTGGGCGTGACGCGCCGACAATTGATGCTGCTCAACCTCGGCCAGACCTGGCTGCTGGCGGTACTCACATTGATCCTGGCGTTGCCGCTGGGGCTGTTGCTGGCGTGGTGCCTGGATGCGGTGATCAACGTGCAGGCCTTCGGCTGGCGCCTGCCGTTGCAAGTATTCCCCGGGCAGCTTGCGCAATTGCTGGGGCTGGCGATGCTTGCCACCTTGCTCGCGTCGGCCTGGCCCCTCTGGCAGCTGTACCGCAGCCGCCCGGCGGATTTGTTGAGGACGTTCGCCCATGAAGATTAAGGCATTGGCGTGCATCGCCTGGTTACTGCTGAGCGGCTGCGACCAGGCGCCCGCACCCGAGGACAGTTTCGCCGGGCTGGGCAGCGATGCGGCGGACTTTGCCCAGGTGGTGCCCGGCAAAGTCTTCAGTTTCCCCGAGGACCACGGGCCCCATGACGGCTTTCGTATCGAATGGTGGTACGTCACGGCCAACCTCAAGGATGCCCAGGGCAATGTCTTCGGCGTGCAATGGACGCTGTTTCGCAACGCATTGAAGGCCGGTCCCGTCCAACCGGGCTGGCGCGATTCAACCGTGTGGCTCGGCCACGCCGCCGTCACCTCCGCCACCCGCCACTACGCCGCCGAACGCCTGGCCCGGGGTGGCGTGGGGCAAGCCGGGGCCCAGGCAGAGCCGTTCAACGCCTGGATCGACGACTGGAACTTCGCCAGCCGCCCCGGCGCCGCCAGCCCCCTGGCTGACATGCAACTCAAGGCCAGTGGCGCGCAATTTGCCTACGACCTGCACCTGACTTCCAGCCGCCCGCTGGTGCTGCAAGGCGACCATGGCTACAGCCGCAAATCCGACCAGGGCCAGGCGTCGTACTACTACAGCCAGCCGTTTTTCACTGCCAACGGCAGCGTCAGCCTCGACGGCCATACCTACCAGGTCAGCGGCCCAGCCTGGCTCGACCGCGAGTGGAGCAGCCAACCCCTGGCCGCCAGCCAGACCGGCTGGGACTGGTTCTCCCTGCACCTGGACCGCGGCGCGCAACTGATGCTGTTTCGCGTGCGGCAGAAAGACAGCGACGGTTACCTCACCGGCACCTGGATCGACGCCCAGGGCCACACCCAGACCTTGCACAACAGCGACATCCAACTCACACCGCTGACCACCACGGCCATCGACGGGCGCAACATTCCCACACGCTGGTCGCTGAAAATTCCCGGCAAACAGCTGGACATCACCACCGAAGCCGTCAACCCGAAGGCGTGGATGGACCTGGGTATTCCGTACTGGGAAGGGCCGGTGCGGTTTGAGGGTGGGGTGGGGTATTTGGAGATGACGGGCTACTAGGAGGCTACAGCTGAGTTAATTTTTCCCTACGACTCGACGGGTAATACTCCCACAGATTTTTTAAAAAATACTGTACATGCATACAGTCTTGTCCTACAGTCCATCCCAGGTGACCGGATGTCACCGGTTACCTGAGCTTCAATTTTTTAACTATGGATGGATAAAAAATGAAATCGAAAAAAGCCTTCATTCTGGGCGCGGCCATGGCGGCCTCTTGCTTCGTTTCGGCCTTTGCCCTGGCCGAGCAAACCCCGGCAAAACTCAGCGCGCAGGCGGTCAAGCAGGCCGTGGACAAAGCGTTGAAACCTGGCGGTACGCTGGAAAAGGCCAGCGTCTCGGGCGAGCTCAAGCAAAAGCTCAATGCGGCCAAGACCGGGCAGTCCAACGTCGTCAAAAAAAGCAAGGCAGCCGTCGGTAATGTGGCGATCGACTCCCCGGTTGGCCAGCTGGAAAAACCTGACTCGGCGCACATGAAACAGGCCGCGGTTGCAGCCTTCACGCCGTTGTTTCCCACCTTGGATATCAACACGCTTTACACTCTCACCGGTGTGGAGACCGGCGCGCAAATCGCTTACCACTTCAACCTGCCGAAAAACGCGCGAATCCAGGTGCAGCTGCTGAACCAGAGTGCCGGCACGGATATGTCGTTGACGCTGTTCCATGACGACGGCCAAGGCAACCTGACGCCGTTGGGCACCTCGGATAACCCCGGCAGTGCCGATGAATACCTCAACGGCGTGTTGCCGGCTGGTGACTACTACTGGTTCATGGTGGCCAATGCCGCGAGCAACTCGCAGTTCAGTTTCGGTGTGGCAGTGGACAGCAATATTGATGCCTACGAGCCCAACGACACTGAGCAAACCGCGTTCGCGCTGCCGGATGCCTTGAACCAGGTGACCGGTAACCTCGACAGCGTCAATGACGTGGATTACTTCTCCTTCGTCTCGTTGCGTGGCCAAGGTGTGGGCATGTTCCTGGGCGATGACGGTGCGGGCACGCGTAACCAGTGGATCTTCGAACGGTTCGATGGCACCCAGTGGGTGGAAGTCCCGCAGGGCTCTACTTCTACCTATCCCAACCTGACGCCGGGCTACACGGTCAAGGTGCGCGTGCGGGCCAACCCGGCGGTGGCATTGAACCCTCAGGCTCAATACAAGCTGACCCTCGGCTCGGCGCCACGCCTGAACCAGCACAATGTGAACGGCGATAACGTGGTGCGGATTCCCAGCTCGATCTTCCAACTGGCCACCCAGGCGGCTCGCAATCTGAGCTGGAGCACCCAGTGGTCAGACAGCACTGGCGAGCCCCTGCGCGGCGTCACTCCTGTACTGCGGGTCGACAAGCATTTTGGCGCCACTTACAACTGGGTCGACTATGAGGCCAAGACTGGCATCACCGGCGCGGCCTCGGGGAATGTCGCGCTGGGCACCTGCTCTGGGGACTACAAAGTGCGCTACCCGGACAGCGCCTCGGGCCAGACCTACAACTGGGAAACCTGGTTCAACGAGGGCGGCTGGCGCATCGAGCTCAGGGAGTTCCCTGGTGTGGGCGTGGGTGGCAATACCGTCCAATACGTCAGCCTCGGCCACATCTGCAGCCAGACTATCGTGCGCTGATTGATTTATGTGTGTGAAGCGGGGGGCAGTCCAGTTGGACTGCCCCTTTTTTTTACCGCGGGTTCCCAATGCAAAGTGCCAAATAGATAGTCCATCAACGGCAGCACGATATTGAAGTTACGGCCCTGCATCAGCTCACGACGGTGATGCAGGGCATGCAGGCGGTGCATCTGGCGAATCCATGGCAGGCGTGCCACCGGGTGTTCGGCAGGCAGGTGTTCGCAGGCATGGAACACTTCGTAGAGCAGGTAGCCAAGGATCATGCAGCCTGCAAACAACCCGGCAACGTTGGAGCTCAGTTGGCTGAGCAGCCACCAGGCGGGAAGGGTGATGGCCAGGCTGTGCAGCATGATCAGCCAGGCTGGAAACAGGATGACGCGCCAGTCCCGAGGGCTGTCGTAGGTCATGTGGCCGGGGGTGAAGAAGCTGTGATGATCGCCGGTGTGGCGTGCGTAGAACAGCCGGGCGAATGCATGTTTGTGATGGCCCAGGTGGCGGTGCACGAGGTAGATGCACAGGTTGAAGAACAGCAGGGTCAGGGGCACGGTCAGCCACTGCAGGGCGGTGATATCGGCGGTGGAGGACCAGGCCAGCGTGATGCAGGCGATGCCGTAGCCAAGCACGAATGCGGCGTGCAGCCAGGGGTTGTAACGCGGGTTGACGCTTGCGCGGTAACGGTCGCGGAAAGTCTCGGTCGGGTGGGGCATGGCCGGCTGCTCGCTGTGTTTTTATTTGAGGCTGAGCTTAGTTGGCGTAAGCGGATGTGCGAGTTTTTACTGACCACCGCATCCCCCTGTGGGAGCTGGCTTGCCTGCGATGGCGGTGTATCAGGGCCAGATAAGTAGACTGACACTGCGCCATCGCAGGCAAGCCAGCTCCCACATTTTTGCCCGAGGCCGACCAGTGGAGACTTGCACAGGTCTGAATTAATTGTTAGCTTCTGGCAAAATGTTAACGATAACATTTGCTCTAAAAATAAAAACAAAACAGAGATCCACGCCATGAAAATGCTCCCAAAAACCCTGTGTTTACTGGCTGCCAGCATCACCCTAGGCAGCGCGACCCCCGCGTTTGCCGACGCCGCCAAGCCCATCCGCATCGGCGCCTCGTTCCAGGAAATCAACAACCCCTATTTCGTCACCATGAAAAACGCCCTGGAAGAAGCCGGCGCGACCATCGGTGCCAAGTTGATCATCACTGACGCCCGCCACGACGTGTCCAAGCAGGTCAGTGATGTCGAAGACATGCTGCAAAAGGGCATCGACATCCTGTTGATCAACCCCACTGACTCCGTCGGCGTGCAATCGGCCGTCAAGTCGGCCCATGCTGCCGGCGTCGTAGTGGTGGCGGTGGATGCCCAGGCAGATGGCCCGTTGGATTCGTTCGTGGGCTCGAAGAACTTCGACGCTGGTTTCCAGGCCTGTGAGTACCTGGCTAAAACCATCGGTGACAAAGGCAATATCGCTATCCTTGACGGCATCGCCGTGGTGCCGATCCTCGAACGTGTGCGCGGCTGCAAAGAGGCGGTGGCCAAGCACCCGGACATCAAGATTGTCAGCATCCAGAACGGCAAACAGGAACGCGATCAGGCCCTGACCGTCACCGAAAACATGTTGCAGGCCCAGCCTACCCTCAAGGGCATTTTCAGCGTGAATGACAATGGCTCCCTCGGCGCGCTGTCGGCCATCGAAGCCAGCGGTATGGACGTGAAGCTGGTCAGCGTCGACGGTGCGCCGGAAGCGATCAAGGCGATCCAGAAACCCGGCAGCCATTTCATCGCCACCTCGGCCCAATACCCCCGCGACCAGATCCGCCTCGCCCTGGGCATTGCCCTGGCCAAGAAGTGGGGCGCCCAAGTACCGGCCAGCGTGCCGGTGGACATCACCCTGATCGACCAGGCCAAGGCCAAGGACTTCAGCTGGTAAACCCCCCAGGCCCCGCGTAGTTCGTGGGGCCCAGGTCTTCCTTCTGAGTGCGAGGTCGGCGGTATGAGCAGTCTTCTGAAGCTGGAAAACATCTGTAAGCGTTACCCGGGGGTGCAGGCCCTCAAGGCCATCAACCTGCAAGTGGAGCGCGGCGAAATCCACGCCTTGCTCGGGGAAAATGGCGCGGGCAAATCCACCCTGATGAAGATTCTGGGCGGGGTCGAGCACCAGGACGAAGGGCAGATCCTTATCGATGGGCAGGCCCGACAATTTGCGACCTATCGGGATGCGATTGCCGCCGGGATTGGCATTGTGTTCCAGGAATTCAGCCTGATTCCCTACCTCACGGCGGTAGAAAATATCTTCCTTGGCCATGAGCTGAGCAACCGCTTCGGCCTGTTGCGCAAACGCGAAATGGCCGAGGCCGCGCAGGCGTTGTTCCAGCGCCTCGGGGTCAGCATTGACCTGCACTGCGCGGTCAAGCACCTGAGCGTGGCCGAGCAGCAGTTTGTCGAAATCGCCAAGGCCCTGGCCCTGGATGCACGCCTGCTGGTGCTCGATGAGCCGACCGCGACACTGACTCCCAGTGAGGCCGAGTTGCTGTTCGAGATCATGCGCGAACTCAAGCGCCAAGGCGTGGCGGTGATTTTTATCTCGCACCATCTGGAAGAGATTTTCCAGGTCTGCGACCGCATCAGCGTCCTGCGCGACGGCAGCAATGCAGGCGTTACCGAAGTGGCCGACAGCGATATCGATCACTTGGTCGAGATGATGGTCGGCCGCCGACTGGAATGCAGTTTCCCGCCCAAACCCAGCAGCGAACGCGGCCCCTTGCTGCTGGAGGTCAAGGATATCCAGCTGGTGCGCAACGGCCCCCACAACCGTTTCAATTTGCACAAAGGCGAGATCCTGGGCTTCGCCGGCCTGGTGGGCTCGGGCCGCACCGAGCTGGCCCTGGGCATGATGGGCGCGCTGCCCACGATGAGCAAAGACGTGTGGCTGCGCGGGGAAAAAGTCAGCCTCGATGACCCGGCTCAAGCCCTGGCCCACGGCATCGGCCTGCTCCCCGAAAGCCGCAAGAGCGAAGGGCTGATCACCGCCTTCAGCATTCGCGAAAATATCTCCCTGAACAATTTGCCCAAGTATCAGCACGCCTCGGGCCTGATCGACAAGGCCCGCGAGTGCGCCAGCGTCGAAGCGCTGATGCGCCAGCTGTCGATCAAGGCGCCCAGTGGCGAAAGCCTTGTGGTGAACCTTAGCGGCGGCAACCAGCAAAAAGTCGTGATCGCCCGCTGGATCAACCACCACTGCGACGTGCTGGTGTTCGACGAACCCACACGCGGCATCGACGTGGGGGCCAAGGCGCAGATCTACGCGTTGATGCGCAGCCTCACCGAACAGGGCTACGCGATCATCATGATTTCCTCCGAGCTGCCCGAAGTCATCGGCATGTGCGACCGCGTCGCCGTGTTCCACAAGGGCGCCATCGTCAAAGTACTGGAAGCGTCCGCCGTCAATCCTCAAGAGGTCATGCGCCATGCAACAGGGGGCTCAAGTGAATACGTCCATTAACACCGCCGGCACCGGCCGGTTGCGCCTGAACCTGGCGCGGCTGCTGCGTTCGCCGGCGTTTTATCCCTTTGTCGGGCTGGTGGTGGTGACCCTGGTGATGATCCTCGCCAGCGACACCTTCCTCACCGCCAGCAACCTCTCCAACATCGCCCGCCAGGTGTCGATCAACGCCATCATCGCGGTGGGCATGACCTGCGTGATTCTCACCGGCGGTATCGACTTGTCGGTGGGGCCGGTGATGGCGTTGTCCGGCACCTTGACCGCCGGGCTGATGGTCGCCGGGTTGCCGCCGGGCCTGGCGATTGGCGTCGGGCTACTAGTGGGCGTGGCCTTCGGCATCGGCAACGGGCTGTTCGTGGCGTACCTGCATATGCCGCCGATCATCGTCACCCTGGCGACCATGGGCATCGCCCGTGGGTTCGGGCTGATGTACACCGACGGCTATCCGATTTCCGGCTTGCCAGAGTGGTTCGCATTCTTCGGTCGCGCCAGTGTGTTTGGCCTGCAGGTGCCGATCCTGATCATGCTGATCACCTACCTGGCGGCCTATGTGCTGCTGCAACACACCCGCATCGGCCGCTACATCTACGCCATCGGCGGCAATGAAGAAGCGGTGCGCTTGTCCGGGGTGCGAGCGGCGCGTTTCAAGCTGCTGGTGTATGGCATCAGCGGCTTCACCGCCGCGATTGCCGGGCTGGTGCTCACCTCGCGCTTGATGAGCGGCCAGCCGAATGCCGGCGTGTCGTTCGAGCTGGATGCGATTGCCGCCGTGGTACTGGGTGGTGCGTCGATTGCCGGCGGCCGCGGAGTGATCATCGGCACCTTGCTCGGCGCCATGCTGCTGGGCGTGTTGAACAACGGTTTGAACATGCTTGGCGTGTCGCCCTACGTCCAGAGCGTGATCAAGGGCGGGATCATCTTGCTGGCGATTTTCATCAGCCGTCAGCGCCATCGTTAATACTTCACTACACAGGACCGAACACATGGACAAGCACACTCACATGCAAGCCGTCGTCTGCCACGGCCCGAAAGACTACCGCCTGGAGCGCATCGGCAAACCCCAGGCGCGTACCAATGAGCTGGTGATCCGTATCGCCGCCTGCGGCATCTGCGCCAGTGACTGCAAGTGCCACTCGGGCGCGGCGATGTTCTGGGGCGGCGACAACCCCTGGGTCAAGGCGCCGGTAGTACCGGGCCACGAATTTTTCGGCTACGTGGTCGAAGCCGGCGAGGGCGCCGAGGAGCACTTTGAGGTCAAGGTCGGTGACAAGGTCATCGCTGAACAGATCGTGCCGTGTGGCAAGTGCCGCTTCTGCAAATCGGGCAAATACTGGATGTGCGAAGTGCACAACATCTTCGGCTTCCAGCGCGAAGTGGCCGAAGGCGGCATGGCCCAGTACATGCGCATTCCCAAGACCGCCATCGTGCACAAGATCCCCGAATCGGTGTCCCTTGAAGACTCGGCGCTGGTGGAGCCGATGGCCTGCTCGATCCATACCGTCAACCGTGGCGATATCCAGCTCGACGACGTGGTGGTGATTGCCGGCGCGGGTACCCTTGGCCTGTGCATGGTCCAGGTCGCCGCGCTGAAGACCCCGAAAAAACTGGTGGTGATCGACATGGTCGACGAGCGCCTGGAACTGGCGAAAAAGTTCGGCGCCGATGTGGTGATCAACCCCGCCCGTGACAACGCTCGCGAGATCATCAACGGGCTGACGGACAACTACGGCTGTGACGTCTATATCGAAACCACCGGCGTACCGGCCGGCGTCACCCAGGGCCTGGACCTGATCCGCAAGCTCGGGCGCTTTGTCGAGTTCAGCGTGTTTGGCGCCGAGACCAGTGTGGACTGGTCGATCATTGGCGACCGCAAGGAGCTCGACGTGCGCGGCGCGCACCTGGGCCCGTATTGCTACCCGATCGCCATCGACCTGTTCGAGCGTGGCCTGGTCACCTCCCAAGGCATCGTCACCCATGATTTCCCGCTGGACGACTGGGCCGAGGCGTTTGAACTGGCCAATTCGACCAAGTCGATCAAGGTGCTGTTGAAGCCGGTGCTCTGAGATGGACTACGTCATCGGTGTAGACATTGGCACCCAGAGCACCAAGGCGCTGCTGGTGGATGCCCAAGGCACGATCATCGCCCAGCATAGCCACGGCTACCGGGTGGACACCCCGAAAGTGCGCTGGGCCGAGCAGTGGCCGCAGGTGTGGCTGGATGCTGTCGAAACTTGCGTGGACCAGTGCATGGCCAAGGCCGGGGTGCCGGCGCCGCTGGTCAAGGCGCTGTGCATCAGCAGTTTGTACGGTGGTTCTGGCATTGCCGTGGATGCGCAGATGACGCCGCTGCACCCGTGCCTGATCTGGATGGACCGCCGCGCCGGCGAGCAGGTGGCCTGGGTGCGTGAACAGGTGGACCTGGAGCGCTTGTTCGCCATCACCGGCAACTCGGTGGACAGCTACTACGGCTTCACCAAGATGCTCTGGCTCAAGCAGCACCAGCCTCAGGTGTGGGCGAATACCCGTTACCTGTTGCCGCCCAACAGCTACATCAATTGGTGCCTGACCGGCGAGTTGGCGGTGGACCACAGCAGCGCCGGGAATATCGGCGGTGTCTACGACGTGGCGGCGCGCAACTGGTCAGGCGAGATGCTGGAGGCGTTGGGTATCGCGCAGTCGATGATGCCCGAGCGGTTGCTGTATTCCGGCGAGGTGGTGGGTGGTTTGCTTGCAGACTGGGCCGCACGCCTGGGCTTGCAGGCGGGCACGCCGATCCTCGCTGGGGGCGTGGACGCGGCCATGGCGACCCTGGCGGCGGGTGTCACTCAGCCAGGCAATCATGTGGCGATGATCGGCACCAGCATGTGCTGGGGCTACCTGAACCAGCAGGTGGATGCGCGCCACGGTTTGGTGAGCATGCCCCATGTCTACAACGGCCACCGCGACCTGTACATCTTCGGCGGTGCGATCACCGCCGGGGCCTCGGTCAGCTGGTTTCGCGAGCAGTTCTGCCAGGCCGAAGAACAGCAGGCCCAGGCCACGGGGCAAGACAGCCTGGCGCTGCTGGAGCAGAGCGCGATGAAGATTCCGGCAGGCAGCGAAGGCGTGGTGTTTTTGCCTTACTTGATGGGCGAGCGCAGCCCGGTGTGGGATGACCGCGCCAGCGGCAGT
Source organism: Pseudomonas sp. DW-iso17 (assembly GCF_058725345.1). NCBI lineage: Bacteria > Pseudomonadati > Pseudomonadota > Gammaproteobacteria > Pseudomonadales > Pseudomonadaceae > Pseudomonas > Pseudomonas sp. DW-iso17. Next base: position 200,556 of record NZ_JBZXEA010000003.1, read on the forward strand.
TTTGTCGGGCTCAACCTCTACCACAGTCGCTTTCACCTGTACCGCGCGGTGCTGGAGGGCGTGAGTTTTGCCCTGCGCCACAATATCGAAGCGGGCAGCCAGGGCGCGCATTCCCTGGACCCGCGCTTGATTGTGGTGGGCGGGGCGAGCCATTCGGACCTGTGGATGCAGATCATCGCCGACGTCACACGCTATCCGGTGTACACCATCGTGCAAGAGGTAGAAGCGGCCCTGGGCGCGGCGTTGTTGGCGGCGCATACGGTGGGGCTGGTGAGTGATGGGCAGATGGACACGGGTTGGGTGCAGTTGCAACTGCGGGCGCAGCCCAAGCGGGAGAATGTCATGACCTATGACCGGGCGTTTGCCGAGTACCTGAAGCTGTATCCGGCCCTGAAACCGGTCATGCACAACCTGCAAACCCCCTGATTCAACACTGTCCAAAATGTGGGAGCTGGCTTGCCTGCGATAGCGGTGTATCAGCACCCGATAAGGAGACTGACACTGCGCTATCGCAGGCAAGCCAGCTCCCACAGTGGGTCTTCATTGGTTTTGAGATCTTTATTTATGACTACCACCTTCGACTTCTCGCACCAGCGCATCCTCGTCACTGGTGCCAGCAGCGGCATCGGTCGCGAAATTGCCCAGCAACTGATCGCCAGCGGCGCTGAAGTCTTCGCTCTCGGTCGCGATGCCCAGGCGTTGGCTGCATTGGGGTGCCACACCCTGTGCGTAGATATCGCTGACAGCGTCGCCCTCGACAAAACCCTGCAAGATTTGCCGCCTCTGCACGGTCTGGTCAACTGCGCCGGTATCTCACGCCTGGAGCCTGCCGCGGCCATCAGCGCCAGCGCCTTCGACCAGGTGATGAGCGTCAACGCCCGCGCCGCTGCGCAAGTGGCCAGCCGGGTCGCGGCAAAGATGATCGAAGCGAACATGGCCGGCAGCATCGTCAACGTCTCCAGTCAGGCGTCGTTGGTGGCGCTGGACGATCACCTGAGCTACTGCGCCTCCAAGGCTGCACTGGATGCGATCACCCGCGTGCAATGCGCCGAGTGGGGCCGTTTTCGCATACGCGTCAACAGCGTCAACCCCACCGTGACCTTGACGCCGATGGCGGCCATGGCCTGGTCCGACCCGGCCAAGCGCGACCCGGCGCTGGCAGCGATTCCTTTGGGGCGTTTTGCGCAACCGGCGGAAGTGGCGCTACCGGTGCTGTTTTTGCTTAGCGACGCGGCGAGCATGATCAGTGGCGTCAGCCTGCCGGTGGACGGCGGCTACACCAGCCGCTAGCCGTTTTCCAACTGCCCGGCGATGACCACTTTGTCCCGTGGCTTGTGCGGGTCTTGCAGGCGGTCAAGTAGCAGGCGCACGGCACTGCTGCCGGCCAGGGATGCATCATGGGCTACGCAAGCGATGGGCACGCCGAAGATATCGGCGAAGGGCAGGCGGTCGATGCCACAGATGGTCAGGCTGTCATGGGCGATGTTGTGCATGCGCAAGGCGCGCAGGGCGCCCAGGGTGATCAACTGGTTGAAGCCCATGATCGCATCCGGCGCCGAGTGTGCGGCCAGGTAGTCGAGAGTATGTAAATAAGCCGGCATCAGCGTGTAGTCGCCCGCCTGCACCTCGACCTGGATGTCGGGATGTTCGGCCAGCACTTCCCGCAGGCCCTTGAGGCGCTCCACGCTGATGCGCGAGTGCTCGGGGCCGGTCAGCACCAGCAGGCGCTTGAGGTTCGGGGTTTGGCGTAACAGGTAGTGCGCGGCTTGCAGGCCGCTGTGGTAGTTGTCGAGCACAACACGGCTGAACGGGCTGTCGTGGATCGTGCGATCGAGCAGTACCACCGGGGTCTTGCCGTTGCCCAGGCGCTCCAGGTAGTCGGGCTGGTAGCTTGGCTCGTCGGAAACCGGCGACAGGATGATCCCCGCCACGCGGTAGCCCAGGAGGGTATCGACTGCCTTGCTTTCGAGTTCTTCAAGTTCATCGGTGTCCACCAGCATGATGGTGTAGCCGTGCTTTTTCGCCTCGCGGGAAATGGCCTTGATCATCTCGCTGTAGAACGGGTTGTCTACCGATGCGGTGATGACCCCGAGGATCAGGCTTTCACTGCGCTTGAGCCCACGGGCGAAGGCGTTGGGCACGTAGTCGAGCTCGCGAGCCACTTCAAGAATGCGCGCCAGGGTGGCGGGTTTGACCAGGTCGGGTTTGCTCAGGGCCCGGGACACCGTAATGGTGGTCATGCCGACCCGTTTGGCAATGTCGCTGATGGTGACGGACTTTTTCTTGTTCATCGGTAAGGCTGCGAGAGGAAACACCAGCAGGCTAGCATGTGCGCAGATGTAGAGTGATTCAAATCAGCGGATCCCAGCGTTGCGACCAGTCGCCTTCGGCCTTCACCACCGCGCGTAGCAGTTCCAGGGCTTGCTGCAACACCGCCGAATCCCGCGCCCGCGAGTACACCAGGTAGGTCGGAAAGCTGAATTCCGGCGCCTTGGGCACGCGCTGCATCACGCCGCTGTCCAGGTAGCTTTGCACCACCCGTGTGCGGAAGTAGCCGGCACCGCCGTTTTCCAGAATGTACTGCAACGCCAGCGGCCCCAGGTTGAAACTCAGCGCGGCACGCGCACGGTCGGGCAGGGCGGCGTCGTGTTGCTGGCGAAAACCCTGGCCCCAGTCGATATACACGTAGGGCGAGGGTTTGCTCGCCAGTTGCACCAGAATCAGTTTTTCTTCCAGCACCTGCTCCACCTGCAAGCCCGGCCAGTATTGCGGCTGGAACACCAAGGCGGCGTCGAGCACACCCAACTCCAGTTGGCGCAGCAGGTACTCGCCTTCACGCACCTCGGTGCGCAGCGCGTGCCCCGGAATGTGCTCGCGCAGCGCCTTGGCCCAGCCGAGCATCAATGGGTTGCACAGGCTGACCTCTCCGCCGATATGCAGCACATTGCGATAGCCATCGGGCAACGGCAGGTCGCGTCGCGCCGCTTCCCAGGTCTGCAGCAACTGGTTGGCGTACACCACGAAGGCCTCGCCGTCGGCGGTCAGCCGCGCACCGGCACGGTTGCGTACAAACAGCGTGCAGCCGAGCTGGTTCTCAAGGTTTTTGACACGAGCGGTGATAGCGGTCTGGGTGACGTGCAGTTTCTCGGCCGCTGCGGCCAGGCTGCCGCAGCGGGTGATTTCGAGGAAGGTGCGTGCCAGTTCGATGTCCATGAAGCCCCCGGGGATGAATAGGGGCATTGTAGAGCGATGCAGGATTGGAATGCGATCCATGTGGGAGCTGGCTTGCCTGCGAAATCGCTGGTTCAGTTAGCCCATTGGCCTCTGACACACCGCTATCGCAGCATAGGTATCTACATAACTTTGGTACGACGCTGTATCTGTGGCGAGGGAGCTTGCTCCCGTGGCGGCCTGACAGCGACGCTTATCCACCTGACGCGCCGCAGTCCTATGTGGGAGCTGGCTTGCCTGCGAAGACGGCCTGACAGTCAACTGGGATGTTGGATCAGAGCGCGTACATATCCGTTATTTAGGTAACGGCCACTTAGGGTTCCGCCCTGACGGCGGCTCACTTTGCAAAAGCGGCAAAGTAAGCATGGGCCTGTCCCCCGGCAGCGTACGCCATGAAGCTGGTTATCCAG